>NZ_JBEWSZ010000001.1:3603344-3903623 GCF_040537815.1 Mesorhizobium shangrilense | reverse complement strand
CCGCTTTGTCGAGCGCGGCGTTCTGCTTGTCGTCGCCGAAATCGGGAACGATCAGTGATACATGCCGCGTCTTGCGCATGCCGGCGGCCACCGAGATCTTGCCGGGATGCGCCTGGTGGTAGGCGGCGAGAAACTGGTCGCGCTCGGCCGGGCTGAAATGGCAGACTGAAAAAATAGCCGGCAAATGTTTTGACGGAATCGGGATCGAATAGGCGGGGCTCGAAATCTGCGTGACGAAACTGCGGTGTTTGCCCAGCGCGTCGGCGAGGCGCTGGCGCATGCCGGACGGGCGCTGGTCGATGACGTGCGACAGGATCGTCTTGTAGGCGCGGATCGCCTCTTCGGAACCAGGTTCAGGCGTCTTGTCGACCATGCCAGCCATGCCTAGATCGAAACGTCCGCGATGGCCGCCTTGGCCATGGCGAGTTGAGCCGGCGCGACGGACAGATCACGCAGACCTGCTTCGAGCAGCGAGGGGATCGAGGCTGGATCGCCACCGGCATCGCCGCACAGGCTGACCGGAATCCCGCGTTCCCGTCCGAAGGCCATGACCGAGCCGATCAGCCGCAGCACCGCCGGATGACGAACAGAATTGAGATGCGCGACAGTGGCATTGTCGCGCGCCGCCGCCATCACATATTGGGCGAGGTCATTGGAGCCGATCGAAAAGAAGGCTGCTTCGGTAAAAGCCTCCGGCATGATCGCCACCGAAGGCACCTCGACCATGATGCCGAGCGGCGGCATCTTGTGTGGGATGCCGCGAACATCGAGCGCGGCCCGCTCCTCGGCGAACATCACCGCCGCCTGCCTGTATTCCTCCACAACAGCGATCATCGGGAACATCACTTTCAGACTGCCGTGGATGGCGGCGCGCAGCAGTGCCCGGATTTGTACACGAAACACCTCCGGCCGCGCCAGCGACAGCCTGATACCGCGAAGGCCGAGGAACGGATTGCTTTCTTCCACGGTGAAACCGGGCACCGGCTTGTCGCCGCCGGCGTCAACGGTGCGGATCGTCACCGGCTTCTCGCCGGCCCATTCCAGCACCTTGCGATAACAGCGATACTGCGTCTCCTCGTCCGGCAATGTCTTGCCGAACAGGAATTCGGTGCGCATCAGGCCGACACCGTCGCAGGTCGCAATGTCGATGCCGTCGACATCGGACGGATCGGCGATGTTGACCTGAACGCGCACCGCCGTGCCGGCTTTCGTCAGCGCCGGCCGCGCCAGGAACGTCCCGGCCCGGTCGCGCCGCGCCGCGAAGGACAGAGACGATTGGCGAAAGGCATCGATCTCGGTCCTGGAGGGAGAAAGCACGATGCCGCCATGTTCGGCGTCGAGCAGCGCTGTGCCGGCAGGATTGGCCGACGAGTGGCCAAGCCCAACCACCCCAGGCCCGACCACCCCAAGCCCAACCACCATTGGCACGCCACGCGAGCGCGCCAGCATGGCGACATGGCTTGCCGTGCTGCCGGCCTTCAGAGCGATGCCACCGCCGCCGCTCCAGTCGGTTTCGAGAAAACGCGTCGGCGCGATGTCCTCGCCATAGAAGATGGCGCCCGCTGGCGCCTGGATATCGCCGTCCGCGGTCAAGGCGCGCAGCACCTGGTCCCTGATATCGCGGATGTCGGCGGCGCGCGCCCGGAAGTAATGCTGCTCCGAACTCTCGTATCCGCCGATTTCGGCGTCGAGCGCCTGTCGCCATGCGGCATCGGCCGGCTGGCCGGCCGCGATCGCGGCAAAGGCCGGGCTGCTCAATGCGTCGTCCTCCAGCATGGCGACCTGGAATTCGAGAATGCCGGCCGCGTCGCTGTCGGCCGTTTCGATCAAGGCAGTGAGACGAGCCGTTGCAATGCCGATCGCGGTTTCGAGCGCTGCTTTCTCGTCAGCGGCGGTTGCCTTGCCGGCATAGGGCGATGCGATCCCGTCGAGGTTGAACAACGGCCCCTCGGCATAGCCGGCCGAGGCCGAAATGCCCTGGAGCCTAAGCGGTTCGGGCATGGTCCGCGCCTTCGTCGAAATCCCGTCGCACCAGTTCGACCAGCGCCCCAACGGCATCCTTGGCGCCGTCGCCTCTGGCCCTGATGTGCAACAGCGTGCCCTTCGGCGCCTTGGTGGCCATCACCTTGACGATGCTCTTGGCGTCGAACCATGGGCCGTTGGCGGCAAGCGCTATCTCAACCTCGGCGGCAAAGCTCTTGGCAAGCTTGGTGAACTTCACCGAAGGACGCGCATGCAGCCCAACCTCGTGGGTGATCAGGACGATGGCTTCGGCGGCTGCGGACATGTCTTCAGAATTCCCGTTCACTCACGACGGCGACAGTTCATGCGCCGTCGCCACCACTTCCTTGAGCGAGGCGCCGCCAGAAGCCTCGGTCGCCGCCATCACCGCGCCTTCGACGATCGGCGCGTTGCAGACGATGATCTTCTGCGCACGCGGCTCGCCGATCATTTCCACCGCCATCTCGCTGTTGGTCTCGGCGCCGCCGAGATCGACGAGAACCGCGACACCCGCCTCCGACCACGCCTTCTCGATGGCCGCCATGATGGCTTCGACGCTGGTGCCCAGCCCGCCATGGCCGTTTCCGCCGCACCACGCAAGCGGCACTTCGTCGCCCACCATCTGGCGTACCATGTCGGCCGTGCCTTCCGCGACCAGCGGGGAATGCGACACGATTACGATCCCGACATTGCTCATGCACGTTCCCCGATGGTTTCGACAACGGCGCGCACCAGCAGCGCGGTCGAGCGCGCGCCGGCATCCATGTGGCCGATCGAACGGTCGCCAAGGAACGAGGCGCGGCCGCGCAGGGCCTTCATTGGTATGGTTGCCTCGGCAGCCCTGTCGGCGACATCCGCAATCTCCGCTGCGGTCTTTCCTTGCAACAACGCCTCATGCACTGGCTGCAGCACATCCAGCATGGTTTTCTGTCCAGCTTGCGACTTGCCCCGCGCGGCCACCGCGTCGATCGCCTTGCCAAAAGCCGTCGTCAGGTTGGTGCGATCGGGATCCGCCGAAATCTCCTTGCCGAGCGCCATGAACAAGGTACCGAACAGCGGGCCGGAGGCACCGCCGACCGTCATCACCAGCTTGGTGCCGATCGCCTTCAATGCGTCGGGCAGCGGTTTGGCCGAAAAAGCCTCGGCCTCGCCGCGCACCACCTCGAACCCGCGCTTCATGTTGAGCCCGTGGTCGCCGTCGCCGATCGCCTGGTCGAGCGCCGTCAACGCCTCGGCGTTATCAGCAATCGCATCCGCGGCGGCCGCGATCAGCCTGGAAAGGTTCAACGCCGCCATGTCACCCGAATTCCCGGTTTCCATCCTGCCGGCAGTAGCGAAAGAACTGTCATTCGACAACTCAAGCATGCGTCAGGCCGCGGCATGCAGCGCGGCGACGGCCGCGAAGACCTCGGCCACCGCATGAGCCCCGGGGTCGACCACCCCCTGCAGCTTGCTGCCGACATAGGCGGACCGTCCGGCCTTGGCCTTGTCCATGGCCGCCGTGGCCTCGGCGCCGCGTCGGGCCGCTGCCGCCGCGTCCTCCAGGCCATGAGCGTCGAGCGCTCTCAGGGCGGGCTCCAGGGCATCGACCATGGTGCGATCCCCAGTTGCGGCGCCACCGTAGAAAGTCATCCGCTCAAGCCCCGCAAGCAGCGCCTTGGCCAGGCCGGCGCCGGCATCCAGGGCCTGCGCCGCCGCCGTGAAGAAGATCGACAGCAGCACCCCGCTGGAGCCGCCCATGGAGGCGCTCAGAATATTGCCCAGAGCGCCAAGGGTAGCAGCAGAGTCCGCCAGCGGCAGCGTATCAAGGCGCTCCAGCACGCTGCGCGCACCGGTCGCCACCGTCGAGCCGGTGTCGCCGTCGCCGGCCTTGGCGTCCAGTCCGTTCAATGCCGCTTCGAGTGAAATCAGCCTTTCGCAGACGGTGGTGATGAGGCGTCTGGTGCGTGCGTCCTGGCTGGGCTTGCGTGCCGTGCTTTCGCCGGCGTTTTTGGCCAGTGGCACCACAGCCGGCGCAACGACAGGCTTTGCCGGCATCCATGCGTGCGGGCCGACCGGCTCCAGCAAGGCAGCCTCGCGCGCCGCATCCAGCCGGATCAGCGACAGCGAGAAGCCGTTCATGTTGAGCGCCGTCATCAGCGGTCCAGGGCCGATCGTCAGCTTGATGGTTTTGGCGAGCGGCGAGGCAAGCACGGCGTTGGCTACAAGAGACATTTCGAGCGGCGGCACCGCGCCGAGGTTGTTGATCAGCAAGGCATGGGTAGCCTTCGGATCGAGCCGCGCTGCAAGGCGCTCCGCCATGATCGCGACCAGCCGGTCGGCGCTTTGCACGGCAATGCGTTCGACGCCGGGCTCGCCGTGGATACCGAGGCCGAGCTCGCCATCATCAGCACCAAACCTGTCCTCGTGCGGCTGGCCGGGGATAGAGCAGGACGACAGCGACATGCCGAGCGAAACAATGTCCTTCGCCGCCGCTCGTGCCGCAGCCGCGATATCCGCCAGATCGTGGCCAGCTTCCGACAGATGCCCTGCGATCTTGTGCACGAACAGCGTGCCGGCAACGCCGCGTGGCTGGGCAATGTCGGGGAGCGCGATGTCGTCGGCGACGATCACCATCTCGACACGAAAGCCTTCGGCGCGCGCCTTCTCGGCGGCCAGGCCGAAATTGAGGCGGTCACCGGTGTAGTTCTTGACGATCAGCAGGCAGCCGGCAGGGCCGGTGACTGCGCGGATGGCCGCCAGCACCGCTTCGACGCTCGGCGAGGCAAAGATCTCGCCAGAGACAGCCGCCGTCAGCATACCCTTGCCGACGAAGCCGGCATGCGAAGGCTCATGCCCGGCCCCACCACCGGAGACGACGCTGACCCTTGCCTTGTCCCAATCGGCGCGCAGGATGACCTTGATCTCGGGGTAGCCGTCGAGGCGCGCGAGATCGCCAGCGCCGATGGTCCGCAACAGGCCGTCCAGCGCCTCGGTGACGATCGTTTCCCGGCGGTTGAAAAAGTGCTTCATCGAATTTGTCCCGTATTCGCAATCGTCAATCAGAGGCCGGTGCTGAACCCCAGGGGAAACACCGAAAACCGTTCACATCAGCCCCGTTCACATCAGTCTTTGTCCGTCGGCGCCGAAATAGAGCGGCGAGCGGTAGCGGATCATCACCTTGTCGCCTTGCGCCAGATCGGTGTCCGGATCGGTCAGCGTCACCAGCTTCTTCGGCCCCACCGTCACATGCAGGTGGTTCTGGTCGCCGAGATGCTCGACCCAGTCGACGACGCCGTCGGCATGGCCATTCGTGGCCTTCTCGATCGCCAGGTGCTCGGTGCGCGCACCGATCGTCTTGGTTCCTGTCGGCGCGTCGGCATCGGGCAGCAGCCCGGTGGGCAGAAGATTGATCGCGGGCTGGCCGAGCCTTGCAGCGACATGCAGGTTTGCCGGCTCGGAATAGATGGTTCGCGGCGAGCCGATCTGCACCAGCACGCCGTCGGCGAGAATGCCGATGCGGTCGGCCATCGTCATCGCCTCGATCTGGTCGTGGGTGACATAGAGCATGGTGGCGCCGAGTTCGGACTGGATGCGTTTCAATTCGAGCCGCAGGTCCGCGCGTAGTTTTGCATCGAGCGACGACAGCGGCTCATCCATCAGGTAGATGGCTGGTTTGCGCACCAGCGCGCGGCCGATGGCGACGCGCTGCATTTCGCCGCCCGACAGCTTTGTCGAGCGGTTGGCGAGCTTGTGATGGATGCGCACCATGCCAGCCACTTCCTCGACCCGGCGGCGGATCTGGTCCTCCGGAATTCTTCGTGCCGGCGAGCGCAGCGGAAAGGCGAGATTGTCGAACACCGACAGATGCGGATAGAGCGAATATTGCTGGAAGACGAAAGCGGTGTCGCGCTCGGCCGGCGATAGCGTCGTGGCGTCATGACCGCCGATTGCGATCGTGCCGGCATCCGGCCGTTCCAGCCCGGCGATCAGCCGCAGCGTTGTCGTCTTGCCGGCCCCGGTCGGCCCGAGCAGCACGACGAATTCGCCATCGGCGATATGCAGGTCGAGACCATCGACGGCGACATGGTCGCCGAAACTCTTGGTCACGTTCTTGATGTGCACGTCAGCCATGCTGCGCCCTCCGCTCCGAGGCGGTGTCGTGGACAGCGGTCCTCACCGCGCGGCCGGACCCCTTGTCGAACAGCGACAGCCGCGCGCTGTTCAGTGTCAGGCCGACATGATCGCCGGTATTGAGCCGGATTTCGGCCGGCACGCGCGCCTTGATGATGCCATCCGCCGTTTCCACCGCGACGATCTGCGTGGTGCCGAGATATTCGGTGCCGTAGATAGCGCCGCGTAGTTTGGAGGCATCGTCGAAGCGGATGTGTTCCGGGCGGATGCCGAGTGCCATGTCGCTGGGCGCGATGTCCTCGCGCACCTCGGGCACGGCCACTGTCGCGCCCTGCACGACGATCTCCTTCGCGCCTTTGGCGAGCCCGCCGCCGAACCCCAGGAAATTCATTGGCGGCGAACCGATGAAGTCGGCGACGAACATGGTCGCTGGGCGGTCGTAGATTTCGCGTGGGCTTCCGAACTGTTCGATGACGCCGTGGTTCATGACGGCGATCTTGTCGGCCATTGACATCGCTTCCATCTGGTCATGCGTGACATAGACGGTCGTGGCGTGGATGCGGTTGTGCAACTCGCGCAACTCATGGACCATCAAATCGCGGAATTCAGTATCAAGGGTTCCCAGCGGCTCGTCCATCAGGAAGCATTTTGGCCGCCGCACGATGGCGCGGCCGAGCGCAACGCGCTGGCGATCGCCGCCGGCGAGACCGGAGACGGATTTGTCGAGCAGATGGTCGATGCGCAACAGCTTCGCCGTCTCCTCGACCCTGGTGCGGATTTCGGCTGATGGCATGCCTTGCGCCAGCAGCGGGAAGCCGATGTTCTTGCGCACATTCATGTGAGGGTAGAGCGCGAACAGCTGGAAGACGAAGGCGATGTCGCGCTCGCGTGCCCGCAGCATGGTGACGTCGTCGCCGCCGAGCAGGATCTGGCCGCCGGTCGGCAACTCGAGCCCGGCGATCATGCGCAGCGTCGTCGTCTTGCCGCAGCCTGATGGTCCCAGCATGACGAAGAACTCGCCATCCTCGACAACGAAGTTGGAATCCTGCACGGCGACGAAATCGCCGAAGGCCTTTCTCAAATGTTGGACGCGGATTTCGGCCATGATTATTCCGGGAACTTCGAGACGATGATGAACATCACGGTGCCGGCGAGCATGGTGATGAAGGAATAGGTGTAGAGGGACAGCGCGAAGGGCTGGAACAGCATCAGGAAACCGATGGCGATCAGCGCCGTCGCGATGTTTTCCATCAGGCCGCGCCTGGCCCAGACCGGCCAGCGCGTTTTGCGTTTTACGGGCTTGGTCATGCTCATTTGCGCACCGCGCCGAAGGTGATGCCGCGCAGCAATTGCTTGCGAAGCAGGATGGTGAAGACAAGGATCGGAACCAGGAAGATCGTCGTGCCCGCCGCAACCGCCGGCCAGTCCTGGCCGCCTTCGCCGATGATGGTCGGGATGAACGGCGGCGCGGTCTGTGCCGTGCCGGACGTGAGCAGCGAGGCGAACGCATATTCGTTCCAGGCAAAGATCAGGCAGAAGATGGCGGTCGCGGCAATGCCTGTGGTTGCCTGCGGCAGCACCGTGCGCCAGAACGCCTGCAGCCGCGTATAGCCATCGATCATCGCCGCCTCCTCATATTCGCGCGGGATCTCGTCGATGAAGCCTTTCAGCAACCAGACAGCGAGCGAGACGTTGACGGCGGTGTAGAGCAGGATCATGCCGAGCGCGGTGTCGGACAGGCCAAGCTCGCGGTACATCAGGTAGATCGGGATGGCGACGGCGATCGGCGGCATCATGCGCGTCGACAGGATGAAGAACAGAAGGTCGTCCGCCAGCGGCACCTTGAAGCGCGAGAAACCATAGGCCGATAGCGTGCCGAGGAACACCGCGCAGAAGGTTGAGCCGAAGGCGATGATCAGCGAGTTGACGAAGCGCGGCAGGAAGTTGGACGGGCCGGCGATGACCATGTTGCGCTCGCGCGCGGTCTCGTCGCAGATGCCCGTCGCCGGGCCTAGCGAATTGATGTACTCCGGCGTCTGCCGGGTCCGCGTCGTGAACAGGTTGCAGTAGCCCTCGATGCTCGGCTGGAAGACGATCTTGGGCGGATAGGCGATCGAATCCGGCGGCGTCTTGAAGCTGGTGGCGAAGATCCACAGCAGCGGCACGATCGAGATCAGCGCATAGGCGATGATGATCGCACCCGCGATCCGCTTCGAGTTGGCGCTGGGGGCGACGACGGAATGGGCTGATGTCAGGCTCATCTCTGCTTCACCTTGTTGAGCGCCTTGACGTAGATGTTGGCCAAACCAAACACCGCGACGAAGAGTATGATGGCGAAGGCCGAGGAATAGCCGGTGCGCCAGCTCTCGAAGGCCTGCCGCTTCAGCGTGATCGAGGCGACCTCGGTGGTCGAGCCCGGCCCGCCACCGGTGAGCAGGTTGACCATGTCGAACATCTTGAAGTTCTCGATGCCGCGAAACAGCACCGCCAGCATGATGAAGGGCAGCGCCATCGGCAGCGTGATCGACCAGAACTGCCGCCAGTTGGAGGCGCGGTCGACCTCGGCCGCTTCATAGATGTATTCGGGGATCGAACGCAGGCCGGCGAGGCAGATCAGCATCACGTAGGGCGTCCACATCCAGGTGTCGACGATGACGATGGCCCACGGCGCGAGCTGCACGCTGCCCAGCATCTCGAAGGAGGAAGGCGGCACGCCCGTGAAAAAGGCGACGATGTAATTGAAGAGCCCGGTCTGAGGTTGGTAGAGGAAGCGCCAGAAATTGCCGACCACGGCGGGCGACAGCATCATCGGCACCAGGATGATGGTGGTCCAGAAGGCGTGGCCGCGGAACTTGCGGTCGATCAGCCAGGCCAGCGTGAAGCCGATCACCGTCTGCAGCAGGATGGTCCAGAAGACGAAATGCGCCGTCGTCTGCATGGCGATCCAGACATCCTGGTCGCCGAGGATGCGCTGGTAGTTGGCAAAGCCGAGGTTCTTGACAACCTCGTTCGACCGGTTGGCGCGGTAATTGGTGAACGACAGATAGATCGCCCAGAACAGCGGGAAGATGTTGATGGCGAGCAGCAGAAGGATCGTCGGCGAGATGAACAGCCACGCCAGGCCCTTGTCGCTGATGCCACGGACTTTGCGCGCCAACGGTTCCGGGGTCGCCCGGGCAACGCTGTCCGCGGTCCGATTGAGCATGGTCATTCCTGCTTCGGTCACGTGCTCGTCTCGATGATGGATTTTATCTGAACTGTGTCCCGTGCCAAGGGCGGCACGGGACACTCGGCCATGGCTCGGGAGGAGCCTTACATCTTGCCGTCGTCCTGGAAGGTCGATGTCCAGTCCTTGACCAGGCTGTCGAGCGCTTCCTTGGCGGTGCCCTGGTCGGCCACGACGTAGTCGTGGACGCGCTTCTGCATCGCCTGCAGCAGTGTGGCGTAGCTTGGCTCAGCCCAGAAGTCTTTCACCATCTGCATCGATGCGAGGAAGTCAGGGGCGAAGGGCGCGCTTTTCGGGAACGACGGGGCTTCCACCACTGCCTTCAGCGCCGAGTAGCCACCGATCTCCCACCACTTCTGCTGAACAGCCGGCTGGGCGAACCACTTGATGTACTTCAGCGCGGCGTCCTTGTGGTCCGAGTATGAGACCACCGAGATGCCTTGGCCGCCAAGTTGCGTGAAGTGAGCGTCCGGCCCGGCAGGGTTGGGGAAGAACCCGATCTTGTCGCCACCGACGTTCGGGTCCTTGTACAGACCGGGGAAGAACGCGAACCAGTTCATCTGCATGGCCACCTGACCTGACTTGAAGGCGTCAAGCCCCTCCGACATGTAGGCGTCGGTCATGCCCGGCGCGGTGCAGCACTTGTAGAGATCCTTGTAGAACTCGAGGCCCTTCACCGCGCCCGCCGAATTGACGAAGCCCTTCATGTCGTACGGCTTCTTCGGATTCTCGTATTGAAAGCCGTAGTCGTAGAGGACGTTTGTCACGCCCATGGTGATGCCTTCAGAGCCCCGCTCGGTGAAAATGTAGGCGCCGTAGACCTTCTTGCCGTCGATATCGCGGCCCTGGAAGAACTTGGCAATGTCCTTGAGCTCATCATAGGTCTTGGGCGGCGCCAGATCGCGTCCGTATTTCGCCTTGAACTCGGTCTGCAACTCGGGGCGCGAGAACCAGTCCTTGCGATAGGTCCAGCCGACCGCGTCGGCCATCGCCGGCAATGCCCAGTAGTTCGGCGTGTTCTTCGGCCACTCCGAATAGCCAAGGACCGTCGCCGGCACGAAGTCGTCCATGCTGATCTTCTCCTTGTCGAAGAAGTCGTTCAGCTTGACGTAGTGGCCGTTCTCGGCGGCGCCGCCGATCCACTGGCTGTCGCCGATGATCAGGTCGCACAGCTTGCCGTGCGAGTTCAGTTCGTTGAGGAAGCGGTCGGCGTAGTTGGTCCACGGCACGAACTCGAATTTCATGCCGATGCCGGTCTGCTTGGTGAAGTCCTTGGACAGTTCGACAAGCGCGTTGGCGGGGTCCCAGGCGGCCCAGCACAGCGTCAGGTCTTCAGCGTGCGCGACACTCGAGACGGCGGTCGACGCTGATATCGCCGAGGCCAGTCCCAACGCCAGTTTCAAGCTCGATTTCATGCCTTCCTCCCATTTGCGAAACACGCCCGGATGACGAGTTTCAAGAACCCTCAACCCCTCTCCTCAGGGGCCTAAACATGGCGGCGCGGCAGCGCGGCGGATGTTTAGTAATTTGTTTAGTGATGCAATTTTTACTAAACAACGCAAGCGAATTCGTTGCTGCGTCGCAGCATGACGAAACCGGGTGATTGAAATCGTTGGGAAATGACCGCCGGGCGGTTCTTCCGGCAACCTGTCAGCCGACCGGGATGACGATGTTCGGGTTTGGCATCACCGGCCGGAGCGGAGGCGCGGGCGGCAACAAGGCGCGTATGTCGGCGAAGGGGAATCTGGGCTCAAAGCGAAAGGCCTCGGCCAGTGAACCGGAGACGCCGTTGCATTGACCGGCGCGAAACTCGTTCTGGATGCGCGCCCTGTCGACATATTGCTCTGGCCCCTGCGACCGATGCATCCGGATCGCCTTCGCCTTGATGTCGCCATAAGCGGAAATATCGACATAATGTGTTGGCGAAAACCCGGTGCCGCCCATCGTGTCGGCGTGGACAACCGGAACACCGAACGAGGCCGCGATCCGCACGCCGTCCGACAGCGCGCGGTGATCGGCGTGATAGTCGTTGGGTGCATGCGTGATCACCAGATCCGGTCCGGTCTCGCGTATCAGCGTTTTCAGCGCGCCGATCAGCGCGGCATCGGCCATCAGCTCGCCATCGGGAAAGTCAAGGAAGCGCGGGGTCGCGCCAAGCAGCGCAGCGGCAGCGGTCGCTTCCTCGCGACGGAAGCGGGCGAGAACCGTGGGGTCGCTCTTGCCGCCCCTGGCCCCATCCGTGGCCACGGCAAAAGTGAGTTCTGCGCCTTGCGCCGCATAGGCCGCCATCGTACCGAACATGAAGATCTCGATGTCATCCGGATGCGCACCGAGCGCCAGTATTTTCAAGCTACTCTCTCCCGGAAATGGAAAAACGTGACGAACGGAATTCTGCTCGCCCTGATCGCCTATGCAAGCTATTCGGGCAGCGATGCCGTTATCAAGAGCCTGGGCGGACAGTTCACCGTCTTCGAGATCGGCTTCTTCACGACCTTGTTTGCCGGCTTGTTCCTGTTCTTCACGCGCCCGGTGGGCGAGCGCTGGCGTGATTTCTGGCGCATGAAGCGGCCGTGGGCCGTGCAGGCGCGGGCCTGGGCCGGCATCGCCTCCGGTGTGCTCAGCGTCTATTCCTTCACCACCATTCCGCTGGCCGAAGTCTACGCCCTGGTCTTTCTGGCTCCCTTGCTGGTCACCATCCTGTCGACCGTCATCCTGAAGGAAAAGGTTGGCCCCTGGCGGTGGTTGGCGGTGTTTGCAGGCTTTGCCGGGGTGATGCTGGTGGTGCGGCCGGGTTTTCGTGAATTGAACCTCGGCCATCTGGCCGCTTTTGTGAATGCCTTCCTCGCCGCGACCATCATCATCCTGATGCGATCGCTTGCCCAGCAGGAAAAGCGTACATCGATGCTCGGCGTGCTCGTGGGCTATGGCCTGCTGTTCAACGGGGTCGGCGCCGCCGCCACCTTTTTCACCTTGCCGAATGCCATGCAGCTTGTCTGGCTGGTGCTGGCGGGCGCTTTCACCGCAGGCGGGCAATTGCTGCAGCTGCTGGCAGCCAAATACGCGCCCGCCAACCGGATCGCCCCGACGCATTATTCGCAGATCGTCTGGGCGGTGATCCTCGGCGCCCTGTTCTTCCGGGAATACCCGGACTGGCTGTCGCTGGTAGGTCTCGCGGTCGTTGGCGGCTCCGGCCTGCTGACCATGGTGCGGGAAGAGGCACGGCTGGGCACGGTGCGCTGGAACCCGTTTTCGCGGACCCGACTTTGAGTGTGTATCAGCCGCACACGTTGCATGGCGACCGCGACCGCTGATATGCGGACGCGATGACGACAAAACCCCTGCCGGAGCTTCCGGTATCCGCCGTGCTGCCGGCGCTCAGCGATGCGCTCGGTCATGGCAACAGCGCCGTGTTGGTGGCGCCGCCCGGCGCCGGCAAGACGACGCTGGTGCCGCTGGCGCTGCTCGATGCGTCCTGGCTGGGCGCCGGCAAGATCGTCTTGCTCGAACCGCGCCGGCTGGCCGCCCGCGCCGCCGCCCGCCGCATGGCCGAACTGCTTGGCGAGGAGCCCGGCGCCACCGTCGGCTATGCCATGCGCATGGAAAACCGCACCTCGGCGAAGACCAGGATACTGGTTGTCACTGAAGGCGTGCTGGCGCGGATGATCCTCGACGATCCCGAACTGCCCGGCATCTCTGCGGTGATCTTCGACGAATTCCACGAGCGCTCGCTCGACGGCGATTTCGGTCTGGCGCTGGCTGTTGACGTGCAAGGCGCGCTACGCCCGGACCTGCGCTTGGCTGTGATGTCGGCGACGCTCGACGGCGCGCGTGTCGCCAAGCTGCTGTCGGGCGCGCCGGTGATCGAAAGCGAAGGCCGCGCCTTTCCCGTCGACATCCGCTACGACGAACGGCCAGCCGGCATCGCGATCGAGGACGCCATGGCCAAGGCGATCCGCTCGGCCCTTGCCGACGAGAGCGGCAGCGTGCTCGCTTTCCTGCCCGGTCAGCGCGAGATCGAGCGCACCGCCGAACGGCTGGCCGGCAAGCTCGGCGCCGACACCGATATCGTGCCGCTCTACGGCATGCTCGACGGCAAGCAGCAGGACGCGGCGATCAAGCCGTCGCCATCCGGCCGCCGCAAGGTGGTGCTGGCGACTTCGATCGCCGAGACGTCCATCACCATCGACGGCGTGCGCGTCGTCGTTGATTCCGGCCTCTCGCGCCTGCCGCGCTACGAACCGGCCAGCGGCTTGACGCGATTGGAGACGGTGCGCGTCAGCAAGGCCTCCGCCGACCAGCGGGCCGGCCGCGCCGGTCGCACGCAGCCGGGTGTCGCGGTCCGGCTGTGGCGCGCCGAGCAGACGGCGGCATTGCCAGCCTTCACGCCACCGGAAATCCTCGAGGCCGACCTGTCCGGATTGATGCTCGACTGCGCGGCCTTCGGCGTCGCCGACCCGACCAGCCTTGCCTTCCTCGATCCGCCGCCGGCTCCCGCGCTCAATGAGGCCAGGGCGTTGCTGGGCGCGCTTGATGCGATCGATGGAGCAGGGCGCCTGACCGAGGCGGGCGCCGCGATGCGCCGGCTCGCTCTGCCGGTGCGGCTCGCCCATATGGTCGCCGAGGCGGCGAAGACCGGCCATGCCCACGAGGCGGCGATGCTTGCCGTGCTGCTCACCGAACGCGGTCTCGGCGGCGACGGCGCTGATCTTGAGCGGCGGCTGATGCGGTTCCGCTCCGAGAGATCGCCGCGCGCCACCGCCGCGCGGCAGCTTGCGGAGAGGCTGGCGAAACAGGCCTTACCCTCCCCCTTGAGGGGAGGGTCGGCGACCGAACTGAGCGCAGCGAAGCGAGAGAGACGGGGTGGGGTCGCCGATGGCGTGCCCGAACCGACCCCACCCCGATCCGCTTTGCGGATCGACCCTCCCCTCGAGGGGGAGGGTGGCGCGGGCGCTCTCCTTGTTCATGCCTGGCCGGATCGCGTCGCCAAGGCGCGTGGCGAGCGCGGCCGCTTTGTCCTGGCCAATGGCTCAGGCGCCATGCTCGATGCCGCCGATCCGCTGGCGGGCGAGACCTGGCTCGTCGTCGCCGACCTGCAAGGCAAGGCGCAGAATGCGCGTATCGCAGCGGCGGCGCCCATCGATGAATCCGATGTTCGTGCAGCGCTGGCCGACAGGATCGAGACCCGCCGCGAAACCAGTTTCGACCGGGACAAGCGCGCGGTGCGCGTGCGCGAGACCATCCGCCTTGGCGCCATTGTTATCTCCGAACGCATGCTGCCGGCGCCAGCCGGCGCCGATGCCGACCGGGCGATCCTCGATGCCTTGCGTGAGCACGGGCTGTCGCTGCTGCCGTGGAGCAAGGAAGCCGAAACGCTTCGCCAGCGCCTGTCCTGGCTGCATCGCGGCCTTGGCGCGCCCTGGCCCGATGTGTCCGATGCCGCGCTCATGGAACATCTCGACGACTGGCTGCTGCCGTTCCTTTCCGGCGCGGCGTCGTTCTCAGCGATCGATCCGGGTGCGATTTCGGCTGGCTTGGCGACGCTTGTGCCGCACGACCTTCAGCGCAGGGTCGAGGCCCTGGCGCCCACGCATTTCGACGCGCCGTCAGGCAGTCGCGTGCCGATCCGCTATGACGGCGAATGGCCGGTTCTGGCGGTTCGCGTGCAGGAACTGTTTGGCCTCGACCGGCATCCGTCGATCGCCGGTGGAACCGTGCCGCTGACGCTTGAACTGCTGTCGCCAGCGCACCGCCCCATCCAGACGACGCGCGATCTGCCAGGCTTCTGGCGGGGGTCCTGGGCCGATGTGCGCGCCGACATGCGCGGCCGCTATCCCAAACATGTCTGGCCGGAAAACCCGCTGCTGGCCGCCGCCACCAGCCGCGCCAAACCGCGCGGCACCTAGCGTTTCCAGTCTCGCGCCTGTAATCCTTGATCATGATCAATATCGTCAGAACACCCGACTTCCAGCAAAGCCAGAGGCTGCGCCTCAACACGCTGATCCGGCTGCGCTGGCTTGCCATTGTCGGCCAGAGTCTGACGGTGCTCGTCGTTGCCTATGGCCTGAAATTTCCGCTGCCGGTCAGCCTGTGTTTCGCGCTGATCGCCTGCTCGGCCTGGATGAACCTGTTTCTCGCCTTTCGCTTTCCGGCGGCGCATCGGCTCACGCCGTTCGCGGCCTTCGGCATCCTGGTCTTCGACAGCCTGCAGCTTGCCGGACTGCTCTACATGACCGGCGGCCTCACCAATCCGTTCTCGCTGCTGATGACGGTGCCCGTGGTCATCTCGGCGACATCGCTGCCATTGCGCCTCACCGCGATCCTTGGTGCGCTGGTGATGACGGCGGCGACCCTGCTGGTCTTCCTGCATTTGCCGCTGCCCTGGTATGAGGGGGCGCCGCTGGTGATGCCCTTCATCTATGTCGCCGGCATGTGGATGGCCGTGCTGTCCTCCATCGCCTTCACGGCGATGTATGCCTTCCGGGTCGCCGCGGAAGCGCGGCTTCTGGCCAACGCACTCGCGGCCACCGAACTGGTGCTGCAGCGCGAGCAGCACCTTTCGGCGCTGGATGGCCTGGCGGCGGCAGCCGCGCACGAGCTTGGCACACCGCTCGCCACCATCACGCTTGTCGCCAAGGAGATGGAGAAGGCCCTTGGCAAGGATCCGAAATACGGCGAGGATGTCAAACTGCTTCGCTCGCAGAGCGAACGCTGTCGTGAAATCCTCAAGCGCCTGACCAGCCTGTCATCGGAGGGCGAGGCGCATCTGGCGCGGCTGCCGCTGACGTCGCTGGTCGAGGAGGTGATCGCTCCGCACCGCGACTTCGGCATTTCGATCAAGCTTCGGCCAGGCGAGCGCACCGGCCCCGAGCCTGTCGGGCGGCGCAATCCCGGCGTCATCTACGGCCTTGGCAATCTGGTCGAGAACGCCGTCGATTTTGCCCGCAAGACCGTCACGATAAGCTGGAACTGGGACGAGGCCGCCGTAACCTTCTCGATCATCGACGACGGGCCGGGTTTCCCCGCCGAGATCATCGACCGCATCGGCGAGCCCTACATGTCGACGCGCCAGGGCACCGAAGCCGGCGGCGGTCTGGGTCTCGGCCTCTTCATCGCCAAGACGCTGCTGGAGCGTTCGGGCGCCGCGCTTGATTTTCGCAATTCGAGCGGGCTCGGCGAGGGCGCCATCGTGCAGATATCATGGCCGCGCAGCGTCTTCCTCAATCCGGAATCGGCTTCGGCCAACATGTTTGACACTGCGTAAATTGGACAATGGCGCTGCGGAGCGATATCTGCGTAAAATTCAGGCAGCAGGAATGACAGACGATGACAGGCGACGAAACGATTGGAGCAATGGTTGAAGGCGAGGACACCTCGCTGCTGATCGTCGACGACGACAAGCCATTCCTCACCCGCCTTGCCAGAGCCATGGAAACAAGGGGCTTTGTGGTCGAGACCGCCGAGAGCGTCGAGGAGGCTGTTGCAAAGGCGCGCGCCAATCCGCCAGCCTATGCCGTGGTCGACATGCGGCTCGGTGACGGCAATGGTCTCGACGTCGTCGCCGCCATTCGCGAAAAGCGCGAGGATGCCCGCACCGTGATCCTGACCGGCTACGGAAACATCGCCACCGCGGTGACGGCCGTGAAGCTCGGCGCCGTCGACTATCTGTCGAAGCCAGCGGACGCCGACGACATTTTCGGGGCCCTGACCCGCACGACCGGCGAGCGCGCCGCGCCGCCGGAAAATCCGATGTCGGCCGACCGCGTGCGTTGGGAACATATCCAGCGCGTCTATGAAATGTGCGACCGCAACGTCTCCGAGACCGCCCGCCGGCTCAACATGCATCGCCGCACGCTGCAGCGGATACTCGCCAAGCGCGCGCCGCGCTGAGATCGCTGGACACGCAGATCAATTGCCTCGGGCCAGTTTCTACTTATGGCGGAGCATACCAATAGCCGAAATTCGCGCTGCCCCTCATTGCCCTGCCGGGCATTTCTCCCCGTATAGAGACGGGGAGAAAGAGGCTGGCCGCAATGTTAGCGCCCTCCTTGCGACGTCGGTGATTGGCGAAATCGGCGATGACAGCGCCCCTCTCCCCGTCGCTATACGGGGAGAGGATGCCGGCAGGCAGGTGAGGGGCAGCGCCGACATTTGGACAATGAAGCCCGCCGAACAGGCGACTTAACGGAGGCTAAATGCAGGATTTGAAGCCGCGCCCGGTCTCCATCTTCCGCGAGTTTCTCGATGGCGAGGCGGCCGGCGGCATCATTCTCATGGCGGCCGCCGCCCTTGCCCTGATCGTCGCCAATTCGCCGCTGGCCGGAGCATACTTCTCCGCCCTGCATGCCTATGTCGGACCGCTCAGCGTGTCACACTGGGTCAATGACGGGCTGATGGCCGTGTTCTTTCTCCTCGTCGGCCTCGAGATCAAGCGCGAGATGCTGGACGGCCAGCTCTCGACCTGGCCACGCCGCGTCCTGCCCGGCATCGCCGCGGCAGGCGGCATGCTGGTTCCCGCGCTCGTCTATGTCGCCATCAACCGCAACAACGCGGCTGCCTTGTCCGGCTGGGCGATCCCCACCGCCACCGACATCGCCTTCGCACTTGGCGTGCTGTCCCTGCTTGGCAAGCGCGTACCGGCATCGCTGAAGATCTTTCTCACCGCGCTCGCCATCATCGACGATCTCGGCGCCGTCATCATCATCGCCATATTCTATACGAAGGGCCTGTCGCTCGCCTATCTGGGGGCGGCGTTCGCGGTCATCGCCGCTCTCATCGTGCTCAACCGCATGCGCGTGGTGACCCTGGTCCCCTATATCGTGCTCGGCGTCATCCTGTGGGTGCTGGTGCTGAAGTCGGGCGTCCATGCCACGCTCGCCGGCGTGGCGCTCGCGCTGACCATACCGCTGAAGGTTTCCGCCGGCACCGGGCATGATCTCGACCATTCGCCGCTGCACCGGCTCGAGCACGCCCTGCACAAGATCGTGCCCTTCGTCGTCATCCCGATCTTCGGCTTTGCCAATGCCGGTGTCTCGCTGGCCGGGTTGAGCGCAGCCGCGCTCGTCGAGCCGCTGACGCTGGGCGTCGCTGCCGGCCTTGTCGTCGGCAAACTGGTCGGCGTGTTGGGTTCCTCCGCAATCGCCATCCGGCTTGGCTTCGCCGACCTGCCGGTCAATGCCGGCTGGCTGCATATGCTCGGCGTCTCGCTGCTGTGCGGCATCGGCTTCACCATGAGCCTGTTCATCGGCCTGCTCGCCTTCGCCAGCGACGTAGCGCTGCAGGACGCGGTCAAGGTCGGCATCCTCGCCGGCTCCTTCGTCGCCGCGCTGCTCGGCGCTGCCGTTTTGCTGATGGCGCCGCCTGCGGGTGGGGTGGACGAGGACGAAGGGTAAGGCCTGTTTGCAATTCTTGGTTCCTCGCCCCCGCGAAGCGGGGGGAGGAACCCAGGTTCTGCGAGTTATTCGCTCTCACCCTCGACCACCGGCACGGAAACACCCGCAAGCTCCGCCGCCAGCAGCCGCGCCGCGCCGGCCCGCGCGATGCGGAGCATCAGCGCCTTGCGTGTTGCCGCCGCCATCCGGTGCTCGGGCGCATCGCGCAGGATCTCGGCGCCGTAGCCATCGGAGAGGATGAAGCCGCATTCCTCTGGAAAAATCTGCGAGGGCACGCCGGGGTGCGTGGCGAAGAAGAAGCGGTCGGAGTGCAGCCGGTAATCTGGCCATTTGCGGTCGACCTTGAAATCCTCGATCGAGGATTTGATCTCGATGATCCAGATGTCGCCCTGGCGGGTCAGTGCGACGAGATCGGCGCGGCGGCCGGTCGCCAGCGACAGTTCGGGCAGCACATGCGCGCCCATGGCCGTCAACAGCCGCTGCACGCCGCGTCGAACCAGCATGGCGCGTTCGGACTGGCGACCGTCGATGAGGGGGTTGAGGGGAATCGGGGAGATGATTGGCATGGCCGGCACCATGCCAGATTTTGTTCACGGTTTGAACCCGTTTGTTGAGGGCGATTGTCGCTTTGACAGACCTTGAGTTTGCCGGTCCGCTATGCCGACGGCGAAACGATACCGCCGGCGGAGCGACACGCCCGCCATAACATCCAAAATCGGACAATCCGGCCGGTCATCGCCATGGCAGGCATGGATGAGCTTCTGCAAAGGTAGCCAGCATCGACTGCAGTTCGCGCGAGCTTTCCTCGATGGCGGTGACATGCGCGGCGGCGATTTCGCGTACATCCTGGCTGGCGCGGCCGCGATCCTGGTAGAGCGCCATCGACTGGCGGCAATCCTCGATGGAAAAGCCGAGGTTGCGCGCGCGGCGCAGGAAGGCCAGCCCGTTGATGTCGTCGTCTGAATAGTCGCGGTAGCCATTATCAGCGCGCTGGGGTCGGATCAGGCCGATCTCCTCGTAGCGGCAGATGGTCTTGGTAGCCGCGGATGGTCTTGGCCGGCAGGCCGGACCGTTGGGCTGCATCACCGACATTCATGGCGGCTCCCCGATTCCAGGTAACCGTTCGATGTCGCCCTCATTGAATTTCCTTCACAATCCTGTGAGGCATGTTGCCGAAATGCCATAGTGATAAGGTTACCAGCCCGTCAATTCCCGCATATCGGCATCGCGCGCTTGGCAAGCAAAGCAAATGCCAGCATGAATGGCGGTGAAAAGCGGCTGACTCGGGCCGCTGACGTTGGGCGGGGCATCGGATCAACTTATGCGCATGAAGTCGTTTGCAATCGTCGCCGCTCTTACCCTGTCAGCTGCCATCAGCGGTTGCAGCACCATCGGGTCGCAAATATTCTCCAACGACTATGGCGCGGTCACAGACGCTGGCTACCAGCTGCCGCGCATCCCGATCGAGAAGGTGCCGAGGCAGTTCCATCGGCAAGAGGTGGACTACGACACCAAGGAAAAGCCGGGCACGATCATCGTCGATACCCAGAACAAGTTCCTCTACTTCGTCGAGGATGACGGCCGGGCCATTCGCTACGGCATTGGCGTTGGCCGCGAGGGATTCGAATGGCACGGCACCGCGCACGTTGCGCTGAAGCGTGAATGGCCGACCTGGACGCCACCGCGCGAAATGGTCAAGCGCCAGCCGGAACTGGCCAAGTTTGCCAACGGCATGGATCCGGGGTTGAAGAACCCGCTCGGCGCGCGCGCTTTGTATCTGTTCAACAAGGGTGGCGACATGGGCTATCGCCTGCATGGCAGCCCGGAATGGAACTCGATCGGCAAGGCGATGTCGTCAGGCTGCATCCGTCTGATGAACCAGGATATCATTGACCTCTATGATCGTGCCGAAGTCGGCGCCAAGGTCATTGTTCTTTAGGCCATGGTCCGGGAAATCCGGTTGTCGGAAAGATCGTGATCACACTAGAAATTAGCAGCTTTCATACGCGGACCGTCTAGGCAACAACTGACGTCCCAAACAGAAAACCGGGCACTTTGGCCCGGTTTTTTGTTTTTATCGCTGTGATGATTTCGTACCGCCGCTTGGCGACCGGCGGGTGATCAGGAAACCTGTTCCACCTGCTGCACTTCCGGCACGAAATGCCGAAGCAGATTCTGGATGCCGTGCTTGAGCGTCGCCGTCGATGACGGGCAGCCGGCGCAGGCACCCTTCATGTGCAGGAACACGGTGCCGTTCTCGAAACCACGGAAGGTGATGTCGCCGCCGTCCTGCGCCACGGCCGGACGCACCCGCGTGTCCAGCAGTTCCTTGATGGTGATGACGAGTTCCTCGTCGGCCTTGTCGTAGAACTCGCCGGTCTGGCTGGTTTCGGCGGCAGGGCCGGCTTTGGTCATCACCGGCGCGCCGGACATGAAATGCTCCATGATGGCGCCGAGAATCGCCGGCTTCAGATGCTGCCAGTCGGGTCCGTCCTTGGTCACCGTGATGAAATCATAGCCGAAGAACACGCCGGTGACGCCGGGGATCTCGAACAGCCGGCCTGCCAGCGGCGAGGCCACGGCGGCGCTGTCGGCATCGCGGAAATCCGCAGTGCCTTCGACAAGCACTTCCTTGCCAGGCAGGAATTTCAGCGTCGCCGGGTTCGGCGTCGATTCGGTCTGGATGAACATGGCTGTCTCCATGCCCGTTGCGGGCAACTAGTTTGGAATAATTCTAAATAGGCTCTATCGGCGGGACATTCAAGCGAAACGCATCGCCGGAACGGCTGGCTGGCGGAATGTTTTTGCGGCTTCTGCCGCTCTCTTGAAGGTGTGTTGAGCTTCCGGTCAGGCCGAGCATTTGCAGGTCGGCATCACCTGGAGATCAATACACCTCACGCCAGGCTGTCGATCTCCTCGTCCGAAAGATTCTGCGGCACCACGGTCACCGGAATCGGGAAGGCGGCGCCCTTGCCGGCCACCGCGCCGACCAGCGGCCCCGGCCCCTCCTTGCCGGCGCCCGCCGCCAACACAAGGATGGCAATGTCCTGGTCTTCCTCGATCAGCTTGTGGATTTCTTCCGTGGGCTTGCCTTCGCGCACAACCACTTCCGGCTCGATGCCGAGTTTCTGGCGCACCTTGTTGGCATAGCGATCAAGGGTGCCGCGCGCCGTGGCGGTGGCCTCCTCGCGCATGATCTTCTCGACGCCCAGCCAGTGTTGGAAATCGTCGGGCTCGATGACGTAGAGCAGCACGAGCGTGCCGTTGGTGCTCTGCGCCCGCTTCGACGCATAGGCGACGGCGCGCTCGCATTCCGGCGTGTCGTCGATGATCGCCAGGAACTTGCGGCGATGACCGGCTTCGCGACTGAGGCGTTTGGAGACCATGTCTATCTACTCGGTGTGTTTTCGCGCGCAATCTGCCACCATGGCTGACCGGCGGCAAGCCGCCGGTCTCGGGCAAGTGTTGTGCAACGCACTGACGACGCGGATCAGCCCTGCAGCAGGCCGATGATGTCGCGAACCGTCTTCATCGTCGCTTCGGCCAGAACGCGGGCGCGATCGCCGCCGTCCTTCAGCACCGCGTCGACATAGGCGCGGTCGTCGGAAATGCGGCGCATCTCGCTGGCGATGGGCGCCAGCTTTTCCACCGCAAGGTCGGCCAGCGCCGGCTTGAACACCGAAAACTGCTGGCCGGCGAACTCCTTCAGCACGGCTTCCTTCGAAATCTCGGCGAGACCCGCATAGATGCCGACCAGATTTTCCGCCTCGGGACGAGAGGCCAGACCGTCCAGTTCGCTCGGCAACGCTTCCGGGTCGGTCTTCGCCTTGCGGATCTTCTTGGAGATCGCATCGGCATCATCCGTCAGGTTGATGCGCGACAGGTCCGACGGGTCCGACTTCGACATTTTCTTCGAACCGTCGCGCAGCGACATGATGCGCGCCGCCGGCCCGCCGATGACCGGCTCGGTCAGCGGGAAATAGCCATGCACGGTCTCTTCGCCGACCTGCATCTCGACACCGACGCCAAGGCTGGCGATGCGGTCCGAGAAGTCGTTGTTGAACTTCTGCGCGATGTCACGCGTCAGTTCCAGGTGCTGCTTCTGGTCTTCGCCCACCGGCACATGCGTGGCGCGGTAGAGCAGGATGTCGGCCGCCATCAGGCTCGGATAGGCCAGCAGGCCGAGCGAAGCGTTCTCGCGGTCCTTGCCGGCCTTGTCCTTGAACTGCGTCATGCGGTTCATCCAGCCGATGCGCGCCACGCAATTGAAGATCCAGGCGAGTTCGGCATGCTGCATGACCCGCGACTGGTTGAAGACGATGTGCTTCTTCGGGTCGATGCCGGAGGCCAGGAACGCCGCCGTGATCGACCGCGTCTGGTCGGCGAGGTCTTCATGGACGAGTTGGGCTGTCAGCGAATGCAGGTCGACGACGCAATAGATGCAGTCGGATGTGTCCTGCAGGGCGACGAATTTCTTGATGGCGCCGAGATAGTTGCCGAGATGCAGATTGCCGGTCGGCTGGACACCGGAGAAGACGAGTGGCTTGAAGGCGGACATGGCTGTTCCTCTTGGCTTGTGGAGGGCCGTATAAGCATGATTCCAAAAAGTGCGGACTTTTCGGAGCCAATCACGCGGCTGGAAACCGCGCGCGGCGAAAGGATTGCGACGGCGCGCTTATGGACGAGAGCGGGGAGAGGATCAAGAGGCAGGAGAACCCGCACAGCCATTGCCTCAGCTGAATTGTTTGTTCGATGTTGTCGGGCGTCGTGCTTGTTGCGTCTGTCCCTCAGCCTGACAGGTCCGCGCCGCCCCTCACTGTCCTGCCGGACATTTCTCCCCGTATAGAGACGGGGAGAAAGGCGCGGTCATCACCGGTTTCCCCAATCGCCAGCGCTGCAAGAGAGGCGCTGCGTTGCGGTCAGCTACTTTCTCCCCGTTTACGGGGAGAAATGTCCGGCAGGACAATGAGGGGCGGCGCCGACATCGCAATGTATAGTATGGCGGAACATTTTCCGCATACGATCTGATGAGAAATAAGATGCCCATCAACGTCAACAACGAGGAAGTTTTGGAACGCCGCAGCCGCGAGACGCCGCTGGAGACAGCGGCGCGGCTTCGGGCCGAATTCGGAATCGTACTCAGCGAGCAGGCACGCAAACCGCTGCCGCGCCCGGTCTACGACGAATTGTCTGGCGACGACTGATGCTTGCCGAGCGGCTCGCTACGGTCCGCTTCACGGATCTCGAGACTGTCCCTTAATCGCCGGGGCGCCCTTGCGCGTCGCATTGCGCCGGATCATGCCGAAATCGGCGCCGCCAGTGGCGAAGGCGGTGACGAAATAGAGCATCGCCCCGCCGGCTACCAGCGCCAGCACTGTCGTCGCCTTGATCAGCAGTGGCGAACCGGGGCCGATCCTGGCGGCCAGCCAGTGTTCGGCGAAATAGAGTGCGACGCCCATCACGAGCGCCGACAGAACCAGCCGAGGGATACGCTTCAGCAAGGGCACGTCGCGGCCCCAGTGGCCACGCCGGATCAGTGTCCCGAGCAGCATCACCGCATTGACCCAGCCGGCCACGGCGGAGGCCACCGCGATGCCGGGCGCGCCCATCGACGGAAACAGCGTCAGCGCCGTGGTGACGTTCACCGCCACCGAGATGGCGGCAAAGATCATCGGCGTGCGCGTGTCCTCACGGGCGAAATAGCCGGGCGTGAATGCCTTGATCAGCACGAAAGCCGGCAAGCCCAAGCCGAAAATCGCCAGGATCGCCGCCACCGTCGGCGTCGAGTGGTTGGCGGCAAACGCCCCGCGCTCATAGACCAGCCGCACGATCGGCTCGGACATCACCCAAAGAGCGGCGGCGGCCGGCAGGGTCAGGAACAGGGTGAACTCGACCGAACGGTTCTGCAGATTGGCCGCCTCGATCAGATTGCCGGACTTCAGTGCTCTGGACAGTTCGGGCAAAAGCACGATGGCGACGGCGACGCCGACGACGCCGAGCGGCAACTGGTAGACGCGATCGGCATAAGCAAGCGAGGAGACCGCGCTGTTTT
Source organism: Mesorhizobium shangrilense (assembly GCF_040537815.1). Classification (NCBI taxonomy): domain Bacteria; kingdom Pseudomonadati; phylum Pseudomonadota; class Alphaproteobacteria; order Hyphomicrobiales; family Phyllobacteriaceae; genus Mesorhizobium; species Mesorhizobium shangrilense. The sequence goes on along the minus strand of NZ_JBEWSZ010000001.1, from coordinate 3,878,842 downwards.
GCGCCGATGCGATCGCCGTGCCGATCAGCTGGTTGATCTGGGTGATGCCGCCGGTGATCGCGGCAGGCAGCGCCAGGATCAGGAGCCGCTTGACGTTGGGCGTCAGCTTCGGCCGGCGAAAACCGATCGCGATGCCGGCATTGCGCACCGCTACCCAGACGATGGCGAGTTGCACGATGCCCGCTGCCAGCACGCCCCAGGACAGGCCGAACCCGACGTCATGCGCATCCAGGCCATGGTACCATGCGTAGGCCAGCACACCGATCAGGATGATGTTCAGGAAGGCGGGTGCGATGGCAGCCGCGAAATAGCGGCGCAACGAATTCAGCATGCCCGCCATCATCGCCGCGAGCGACATGCAGATCAGATAGGGGAACATGATCGTCGCAAGACGGACGGTCATCTCGAACTTGCCCGGCGTTTCGGCAAAGCCCGGCGCCACCAGGTAGCGCACGATCAGCGGCATCGCCAGTTCCATGGCGATGGTCAGCGCCAGCAGCGCCGAAAACAGCACGCCGAACACTTCCTCCGAAAAGCGCTTGGCGCCATCGGTGCCGTGGGTCTCGATCTCCTTGGCGAAGAGCGGCACGAAGGCGGCGTTGAAGGCGCCTTCGGCGAACAGCCGGCGAAAGGTGTTGGGAAACTGGAAGGCGGCGTTGAAGGCGTCGGCGATCGGTCCAGTGCCGAGTGCTGCCGCCATCAGCATTTCGCGGCCAAAGCCGAGCGCCCGGCTCATCAACGTGCCGGAAGCGACCGTCGCGAATTTTCTGACAAGGCTCATAGGTCTGGAAACTGCCTGCGATTTTGGGACAAGTGGAGTAGGGACGTCACTCGGCGGCCGCCTTGGCCTTGCCGCCGCCACGCTCGGGCGTGATGCCTTCCAGCGCCGCGATCAGCCTGTTGTGGATGGCGTTGGTGCGCGCCGGGCTGTCGATCTTCTGGCCGGTGAGATCGGTGACATAGAACGTGTCGATGACCTTTTCGCCGAAAGTGGTGATGTGGGCCGAAGCAATGTCGAGCGACAGGTCGGACAGCGTCCCTGTGATCTCCGACAGCAGGCCTGGCCGGTCCAGTCCCTCGACCTCGATCACCGAGAACCGGTTCGACAAGGTGTTGCGGATTTCGGCGCGCGGCGGGATCTTGAACACCTTGGAGCCGCGCCGCGGCTTGGTGCGTTTCTCGATCATCTCCGGCAGCCAGCTCTTGCCGGACAGCACATCCTCGATCAGCCGTCCGACGCGCTCGGCGCGACGGCGTTCATCCTCGTCACGGTCGAATTCCCTCGAGATCAGGATGGTGTCCAGCGCGCGGCCGTCCGATGTGGTGAAGATCTGCGCGTCGACAATGTTGCCGCCGGCTCCGGCACAGGCGCCGGCGATGACCGATAGCAGGCGCGGATGATCCTGTGCCAGCACGGTGATTTCAGTCACCGCCTCGAACTCGCGGGTCTTGACCATGGTGGCCAGCCTGTTGCCGGCGATATCCGCTTCGCGAATGAATTCGGCATGACGGATCTGGTCGGCAAGGTCGACAGCCAGCAGATAGTTCTCGTAGTGCAGGGCGACATAGCGCTTGCGGGCCTCGTCGGGCCAGTCGGCAAGCGCCTCTGCAAGCCGCTCGCGTGCCGCCGCGGTGCGCTGCGCGCGCGACACTTCCGAAAACCCCCCGGTCAAAAGCAGTTCGGTCTCGTAGTAGAGCGTGCGCAGCAACTGCCCCTTCCAGCCGTTCCAGACGCCCGGCCCAACACCCCTGATATCGCAGACCGTGAGAATGAGCAGCAGCTTCAGCCGTTCGACCGACTGCACGATCGCTGCAAAATCCTCGATCGTCTTGCGGTCGTTGAGATCGCGGGTCTGTGCCGTCATCGACATGACGAGATGGTTCTCCACCAGCCATGCGACCGTCTCGGTGTCGGCTGGCGACAGTCCCATATGCGGGCAGATGCGCCGTGCAATCCTGGCGCCTGCCTCGGAATGGTCCTCCGGCCTGCCCTTGGCAATGTCGTGCAGGAGCACGGCGACATAGAGCGCCTCGCGGCTCTTCCTCAGGCCCGGCATCAGCGTGTGGGAGAGCGGATGGATCTTCTCGCCGTCGCCGCGCTCGATCTCGGCCAGCACGCCGATGCAGCGGATCAGATGCTCGTCCACCGTATAGTGGTGGTACATCGAGAACTGCATCATGGCGACGATCTTGCCGAAGTCCGGGATGAGCTTTCCCAGCAGGCCCGCTTCGTTCATGCGCCGCAGATTGAGTTCGGCGTTTCGGTCAGACGTCAATATGTCGAGGAAAAGCCGGTTGGCCTCCTCGTCGCGGCGCAGTGCCTTGTTGACCAGCCCGAGCGAGCGGGTCAGCAGCTTCAGCGCGTCCGGATGGAACTCCAGCCCATGCTTGTCGGCGAACCAGAAGAGCCGCAGAAGATTGACCGGATCGCGCTCGAACACCTGGTCATCGGCGATGTTGATGCGATGATTGTCGACAATGAAGTCGGACGTGCCGGCAAGCTTGCGCTTGCGGCGCGAGAAGGTGAGGAAGATTCGGTTGAAGCCCGGCACATGCTTGGCCTGCTCCTCCTCGAGTGCTGCGCAGAAGATACGGGTGAGGTCGCCGACATCCTTGGCGACAAGGAAGTAGTGCTTCATGAACCGCTCGACCGCCGAAAGGCCGGGATGAGTGGTGTAGCCGAGCCGCTCGGCGATTTCGCGCTGGATATCGAAATGCAGCCGCTCCTCGGCCTTGCCGGTGAGGAAATGCATATGGCAGCGCACCGCCCAGAGAAAATCCTCGGCCTTCTGGAACTCGCGGTACTCGGCTTCGGTGAACACGCCCTTGTCGACCAGTTCCTCGCCAGTGCGCACCCGGTAGAAATACTTGCCGATCCAGAACAGCGTCTGCAGGTCACGCAGGCCGCCCTTGCCGTCCTTGACATTGGGCTCGACCAGATAGCGGCTTTCGCCGGCCTTGGCATGACGTTCGTCACGTTCGGCGAGCTTGGCCTGCACATATTCCGGCCCGGTCGTGCGCACCACTTCGTGGTCGAAGCGCAGCATCAGTTCATCATAGAGCTTGATCTCGCCCCACAGGAAACGCGCCTCGAGGATCGAGGTCCGGATCGTGACATCGGTGCGCGACAATCTCAGGCATTCGTCGATGTTGCGGGTGGCATGGCCGACCTTCAGCCCCAGGTCCCACAGCATGTAGAGCATGTACTCGACGATCTGCTCGCCCCACGGCGTCTGCTTGTAGGGGAGCAGGAACAGGAGGTCGATGTCGGAACCCGGCGCCAGCGTGCCGCGGCCATAGCCGCCCACGGCGACCACGGCCATGCGCTCCGCCGATGATGGGTTCTTCACCCGGTAGACATGGGTGACGGCAAAATCATAGAGCGCACGGATGATCTCATCCATCAGATGCGAGAGCCGCTCGGCGCAGGCGGTGCCGCCGCCATCGTCCATCAGCATGCGCTCGGCTGTCTTGCGACCGTCCGCCAGCCTGCCCTTGAGAAGCTGGAGAACGCCCGTGCGCGCGGCTTGCCCGGAGCCATCGCCGGCCGTCGCCGCGGTCAGCGCACTCATTTCGCGGCGCAAGGCTTCGCCGTCGATCAGTTCATCGAGCTTCAGGGAGATTCTTGCCATAAGTGCTGGTTGGCCTCGCCTTTTCGGCGGCGTCTATAGCGCGTTTTCGCGGCCGTGGGTATGCCCGGCCAACGTCACCGTTCTGGCGGCGCCTATACCGCGTTCTCACGGCGCTGGGTACGAGGCGGGCGGAAATGCTCACCGTGGTAATCGAACGGGATGACCTTCGCCTGTCGGAGGCGGCAGAAATTGGCGATCTGCCTCGCCAGCCGCCTGATTTCGATGCCGATCTTCTTCGCCAACCTGGGCTTGCGCCGCTCCAGAAGGCCGTTGGCAAGCAACAGATCCATGCGTTGATCCTTGATCAGGCTCGGCAATCCGACGGCCTTGTCGCCGAGGAACTGATCCTGCACGCAAATTGCTGGAACGGACTGGTAGATGATGTTCTGGGACGATGTCGCGAGATTGGGGTTGAACATGACCTGGTCGACAGGAATGCCGATCTCATGCGTTCCCTCGACAAGGTCGCGCGCAGATTGTCTTGATATGACGTAGCCACCCGTGCCGATATGAAGTCCATACAGCCTGGACACTGAAAGGCCCTGGCCGAGCGAAATACGTTTCCGGCCGATAATGGTTTTACTGAAAAACGTCTCCAGCTTGACGATGCCGGCATCGGCGGGGATCCAGTCGGAACTGGTCAGCAGAGCGCCTGCCTGTTCCGAAAAGACGACATCGTCCTCGAAAATCGCTCCGTAAGGATCATCTCCCCGCGCGATGATTTCCCAGCAGGCCCTGTGGCTGAGGAGGCAGCCGATCTCGGAGCCGGTCAGACGCAGCTTGATCACGCGATTGGCGTACATCGGGATGGCATCGAAGTCTGGCCGATCCCTTCCGTCGATCGCCGCCATGCGCTCGAATGCCACCCCAAGCCGGGCAAATTCGGCTGTCATGTGGGCGAGCCGGTCCTTGGATCGGTCGAGGTTGATAAGCAGGCATTTCATCAGCTCGGATCGATGCAGCCTTGGGCGACGGCGTCAAGAGCACAGCGTTGCGATTGCGCGTGGTTCTTCTGCTCGAACTCGTTGTCGCTCGCCAGGATGCAAAAAAGGCGAGAAATCAGCCCTTGACCTTCCAGTTGCTGGAAGCACTACCTTCGGATCGAGATTGAGACATAAAGGCATTTTCCGATGACGCATTCCGATCATGATCATCACACGCACGCGCATGGCAGCTGCTGTTCCGCGAAGGCGGCTCCGCCCGCTGGCGATGCCGTCTTGCGCGATCCGGTCTGTGGCATGACGGTCGATCCAGCGTCGGGCAAGCCGACCGCCGAACATGGCGGCCATGTCTTCCATTTCTGCAGCGAGCGCTGCCATTCGAAATTCGTGGCGGAGCCGGAAAAATACCTGACGGCCACCGATCCTGTCTGTGGCATGAGCGTCGACCGTGCCGCCGCCAAGCATTTTCTGAACCATGAAGGCCACAGCTTCTATTTCTGCTCGGCCGGCTGCATGGCGAAATTCGAGGCGGAGCCGCTGAAATACCTGGGCGGCAGGCCCGCGCCCCAGCCGATGCCCAAGGGCACGCAATACACCTGTCCGATGCATCCGGAAGTGATCCGCGACAAGCCGGGATCCTGCCCGAAATGCGGCATGGCGCTGGAGCCGATGGGCGTGCCCACCGGCGATGAGGGTCCTAATCCCGAATTGGTCGATTTTACCCGGCGGTTCTGGGTCAGCGCGGTTCTGTCCGTGCCATTGCTGGTCGTTGCGATGGGGCCGATGCTCGGCCCGTCCTTTGCAAACCTCATTGATGAGCGCGTGCTGGTGTGGGTGGAATTGGCGCTGGCGAGCCCAGTGGTGCTGTGGGCGGCAATTCCCTTCTTCCATCGCGGCTGGGAGTCCGTCCTCAACCGCAGCCCCAACATGTGGACGCTGATTTCACTCGGCGTCGGTACGGCCTATCTCTACAGCGTCGTCGCTACCCTGTTTCCGGACATCTTTCCGCATCAGTTCCGCGGCCATGGCGGCAAGGTGCCGGTCTATTTCGAGGCGGCGGCTGTCATCGTCGCGCTGGTGTTCCTCGGCCAGGTGCTGGAACTTCGTGCCCGTGAGAAGACCGGCTCGGCCATCCGTGCGCTGCTCGACCTCGCGCCCAAGACAGCGCGGCTGATCGGCGAGGACGGTTCCGAAAAGGATGTTCCGCTCGACGCGGTCAAGGCCGGCGACCGGCTGAGGATCCGCCCCGGCGACGCGGTGCCCGTCGATGGCAGCGTGCTGGAGGGCCGCTCTTCGATCGACGAATCGATGATCACCGGCGAGCCGCTGCCGGTCGAAAAGACACAAGGCGACGCCCTTACCGGCGGCACGCTCAACAAGAACGGTTCGCTGATCATGCGTGCCGAGAAGATCGGCGCCGAGACCACGCTGGCGCGCATCGTCGAGCTCGTCGCCAAGGCGCAGCGTTCGCGCGCGCCGATCCAGGGGCTGGCCGACCGCGTGTCTTTCTACTTCGTCCCCGCTGTCGTGCTGATCGCGCTCGCTGCATTTGCAGCCTGGGCGATGTTCGGCCCCGCGCCCAGCCTGATCTTCGCCATCGTCTCGGCGGTTTCGGTGCTGATCATCGCCTGCCCATGCGCGCTCGGGCTGGCGACGCCGATGTCGATCATGACGGCGACCGGGCGCGGCGCGCATGCCGGCGTGCTGATCAAGGAGGCGGCCGCGCTCGAGCGGTTTGCCTCGGTCGACACGCTGATCGTCGACAAGACCGGCACGCTGACCGAAGGCCGCCCGCGGCTGACGGATGTCGTTTCTGTCGAAGGCATGGCGGAAAATGTTCTTCTGGCGCTCGCCGCTAGCCTGGAAAAAGGGTCAGAGCATCCACTGGCCGAAGCCATCGTCGACGGTGCCCGCGAACGCGGCGCCAGTATCGCCGATGCCAGCGATTTCGAGGCGACAACCGGCAAGGGTGTTTCCGGCACGGTGTCGGGAAAGAATGTCGCGCTTGGCAATGCTGCCATGATGGCCGATCTCGGCATCGATATCGCAGTGCTCGCCGAGCGGGCAGGCGCGCTTCAGGCCGACGGCAAGACGGCGATGTTCGTCGCTGTCGACAAGAAGCTGGCCGGCATCGTTGCCGTTGCCGATCCCATCAAGGCAACCACGGTCGAAGCGATCAAGGCACTGCATGAGCGTGGCCTCAGGATCATCATGGCGACCGGCGACAACGAGCGCACGGCGAAGGCCATCGCCAAGCGGCTCGGCATCGATGAAGTGCGCGCTGGGTTGATGCCGGAACAGAAGGCGGCCCTCGTCGAGGAGCTGCGCGCCAGGGGTGCCGGCGTCGCCATGGCCGGCGACGGCGTCAACGATGCGCCCGCACTTGCCGCCGCCGATGTCGGCATCGCCATGGGCACCGGCGCTGATGTCGCAGTGGAGAGCGCGGGCATCACGCTGGTCAAGGGCGATCTCAACGGCATCGTCCGGGCTCGCACGCTCGCCCAGGCGACGATCGGCAACATTCGCCAGAACCTGTTCTTCGCCTTCCTCTACAACGTGCTTGGCGTGCCCGTCGCCGCCGGTGTGCTCTATCCGCTTACCGGCACGCTTTTGTCGCCAATGCTGGCGGCTGCGGCGATGAGTCTCTCCTCGGTTTCGGTCATCGCCAACGCTTTGCGGTTGCGGACGTTGAAATTGTAATCCCAACCCCCAAATACGAAATCCCAATCAACAGGAGACCATGAATGACCTTCGCTAAAAAACTCGTGCTGTTGCTGATGGCGGCGGGAATGCTGCTTGCCGTCTTCCTCGAAAGCGTCCCTGCTCAATCCGAGGAGATGAAACACGACATGAGCGCGATGGCCATGAGCGCGGCAAGCCCTTCGACCGACGGCTACAAGGCGGCCATGGACAAGATGCACACCGACATGATGGCGGTGGAATATTCGGGCAACGCCGACGTCGATTTCGTCCGCGGCATGATCCCGCACCACCAGGCCGCGGTCGACATGGCCAAGGTCGAGCTTGCCAACGGCAAGGATCCGGAAATTCGCAAACTGGCCGAAGCGGTCATCGCCGCGCAGGAAGCCGAGATCAAGCAGATGCAGGATTGGCTCGCCGCCCATCCGGTGAAGTAGCGCGGCTGCTGCGCGCGGCAGAAATCCGGGAAGACGCTTTCCGGATTTCCGCCGATGTCTATGATGCCTTCAGCATCGATCGCGCCACGCCGGGAGCCCCCATGTCCATCTGTGATAAGAACAACCACGCTGCCCTCCGGTGAAGCCGTTCAGGTACTCGGCCAGGGGACCTGGAAGATGGGCGAGGATGCCCGACACCGTCCCGACGAGGTCAATGCCCTTAAGCTCGGCCTCGACCTTGGCATCACGCTGATCGACACCGCCGAAATGTATGCGAGCGGCGGCGCCGAGGAGGTGGTGGCTGAGGCCATTGCCGGGCGTCGCGACGAAGTCTTCCTCGTGTCCAAGGTGTTGCCATCCAACGCATCGCGCTCGGGCGTGCCGCTGGCATGCGAGAAAAGCTTGAAGCGCATGCGCACCGACCGCATCGATCTCTATCTGCTGCACTGGCGTGGCGGCGTCCCGCTGGCCGAAACGGTCGAGGCCCTGGAGGCGTTGCGCAAGGCCGGAAAGATCCGTCACTGGGGTGTCAGCAATTTCGACACCGACGACATGGAGGAACTGGCCCGCCTGCCGGCCGGCGGCAATGTGCAGACCAACCAGGTGCTCTACAATCTGTCCCGGCGCGGTCCCGAATTCGACCTCATGCCCTGGGGCCGGCAGCGCGGCATCCCGCTGATGGCCTATTCGCCGGTCGAGCAGGGCGCATTGGCGCGCAGCGCCAAGCTGCAGGCCATCGCCAGCCGCCATAATGTGACCCCGGCGCAGGTCGCGCTCGCCTGGGTGATGCGCGGGGACGGCGTCATCGCCATTCCCAAGGCCAGCAGTCAGGAACACGTTCGCCAGAATGTCACCGCGCTCGACATAGAGCTTACTAGCGAGGATATCGCCGAGCTTGATCGCGCCTTCCCGCCGCCGACGCGCAAGCGCGGCCTGGAGATGATCTAGCCGGCGTCCAGCTTCGCCCTGGCTCGTTGCAGCGCGCGCGAAAAGACCGCCGTGTCGTCGAAGGCACGGGCAAGGGTGAGTGCACCCTGGATGACGGCAACCGTCTCTTCGGCAAGTGCGATCGCTTCTGGCTGGCTGTGCCCGGCCCGTTTCAACGCCTCGGTCAGATGCATGACCCAACGGCCGAAATAGCTTCCGATCTGCCTGGCGAAATGATTGCGGGCGTCGTCCAGCGCGAAGGCGCCGATCAGGCACACACGGCGCCCGGACTGGAAATAGCTGTCGGTCGCTTCAAGCATCCGCTCGATGCCTGCCCGAGGGTCGTGCTTGTCCTGCAAGGGCATAAAGACGTTCGCTTCGAACCAGCCGTCGATATGGGAGATGACGTCAGCCGCCATCTCCTCCTTCCCGCCGGGGAAGAAATGATAGAGGCTTCCCTTGCCCAGACCCGTCGCCTCGCCGATCAGCGACAGGCTGGCGCCTTCATAGCCATGCTTGCGGAAGACTTCGGCCACAACAGCCACGAGGCTGTCGCGGTCGGGCGCGATCCTGCGCACGTGGCTCCTACAATCCGAGTTCGGAAAGGCCGGGATGATCGTCGGGCCGGCGGCCGAGCGGCCAATGATATTTGCGCTCGCCCTCGTTGATCGGCAGGTCGTTGATGCTAGCCAGCCGCCGGCGCATCAGGCCGGCGGCGTCGAATTCCCAGTTCTCGTTGCCGTAGGAGCGGAACCAGTGGCCGCTGTCATCGCGCCACTCATAGGCAAAGCGCACCGCGATGCGGTTGTCGTGCCAGGCCCAAACCTCCTTGATCAGTCGGTAGTCGAGCTCGCGCGCCCATTTGCGCGCCAGAAACCGGACAATTTCGGGCCGGCCAGTGATGAACTCCGAGCGATTGCGCCACACGCTGTCCTCGGTATAGGCGAGCGAAACGCGTTCCGGATCGCGGCTGTTCCAGGCGTCCTCGGCCATGCGCGCCTTCTGCGCGGCAGTCTCTAGCGTGAAGGGCGGCAGCGGCGGACGGCTCATGGCGTTCTCCCAAAGGCCGCGACACGGCCAGATGGGAGGCATTGTACCGATCAGTACAATGACGTCAAGGCCGATTGCCGCAGACCCTGGCAGAGCGTCGCTACGGTTTGCTCGCCAGCCCCTTCAGCCGATACAGTGCGTCCAGCGCCTCGCGGGGCGTCATCTCATCGGGGTTGATCTCGCCGAGTGCCGCGCCCAGGGCATCGTTCTTGACCGGCTTTGGCGCTTCCCGCTTCAGCGCCACGGAAAACAGCGGCAGGTCGTCGACAAGCCGGTTGGCCTTGCCGGAAACCTCGCCTTCCTCCAGTTGGTGCAGCACTTCCTTGGCCCGGCCGACCACCGCTTCCGGCAGGCCCGCCAGTCGCGCCACCTGCACGCCGTAGGACCGGTCGGCGGCGCCCTTGCCGACCTCATGCAGGAAGACGACGTCGCCCTCCCATTCCTTCACCCGCATGGTGACGTTGTGCAGTCGCGGCAGTTTTCCCGCCAGCGACGTCATTTCGTGGAAATGGGTGGCGAAGATCGCCCGGCAGCGGTTCTTTTCGTGCAGATATTCCACTGCCGCCCAGGCGATCGACAGGCCGTCGAAGGTCGCTGTGCCACGGCCGATCTCGTCGAGGATCACCAGGGCTCGTTCGCCGGCCTGGTTGAGGATAGCCGCGGTCTCGACCATCTCGACCATGAAGGTCGAGCGCCCGCGCGCCAGATCGTCGGATGCGCCGACGCGTGAGAACAGCCGGTCGACGACGCCGATATGGGCTGATGACGCCGGCACGAACGAGCCGGTCTGGGCAAGGATCGCAATCAGCGCATTCTGCCGCAGAAACGTCGACTTACCGCCCATGTTGGGGCCGGTCAGCAGCCAGATGGCGCCGTTCTTGGCGCCACCCTCCGGCGACAGGTCGCAGTCATTGGCGACGAACGGGCCTTCGCCCGAGCGCCGCAGCGCCTGTTCGACCACCGGATGGCGTCCCCCCGAAATCTCGAAGGCGAGTCCGCCATCGACGATCGGCCGGCACCAGGCTTCACTTTCGCTGAGCAGGGCAAGTGCCGCAGAGACATCGAGCACGGACAGCGCCTCGGCCCCGGCGCGGATCTTCTGCGCTTCGCCGACGGCCTCCGCTGTCAGCGTGTCGAAGGCCGCAAGTTCGATGCTCAGCGCGCGGTCGGCGGCGTTGGCGATCTTTGTTTCCAGCTCCGCCAGTTCCGTGGTCGTGAAACGCATGGCGTTGGCCATGGTCTGCCGATGGATGAAGCGGGCCTTCGCGCCGTCGCTGCCGGTCATGATCGCGTGATGGTTGGCCGTCACCTCGATGTAGTAGCCGAGCACATTGTTGTGCCGGATTTTCAGCGAGCGAATGCCGGTCTCGTCGATCAGCGAGCGTTCCAGCCCGGCGATCACTTTTCGCGACTCGTCGCGCAGCGCCCGCATCTCGTCGAGTTCGCCATGATAGCCGCCACGGATGAAGCCGCCGTCGCGCTTGAGCAAGGGCAACTCTTCGCCGAGCGCTTGCGTGAGATGCGCCGACAGCGGGCGCGGCAGCGCCTTGATCGCTTCAAGCGCCGCCGCCAATTCCCCGGGCAAGGCGGTTGCTGCGAAAATTCCGGCGATCGCCTCGGCCGCCTCGAACCCGGCGCGCAACGCGCCAAGATCGCGCGGGCCGCCACGGTTGAGCGCCAGCCGGGACAGAGCACGCGGCATGTCGGCGACGCTCTTCAGGCTCGCCCGAACCACCTGGCATAGACGGGTCTCGGATCGGAAGAACGACACCGAATCGAGCCGCGCCGTGATCGCCGCCGGGTCGGTCAGCGGCGCCATCAGCCGGTCCGCCAAAAGGCGTGCGCCGCCGCCGGTCACCGTGCGGTCGATCGCCTTGAACAGCGACCCTTCGCGGCTGCCCGACAAAGTGCGCAGCAATTCCAGATTGGCGCGCGTCGCCGGATCGATGAACAGGGTCGATCCCTGCTCCTCACGCTCGGGCCGCGACAGTGGCGGGCGTTCGGCCTTCTGTGTCTTCTCGACATAGGCGATGGCACCCGAGATCGCCGACAGTTCGGCGCGGGAAAACGCGCCAAAACTGTCCGGCGTCGCCACCTCGAAGAAGCGGGCGATGCGCCCCGTCGCCGAGGCCGAATCGAACAGCGAAGGCGGCTGCGGGCTGGCGACACGGCCGAGCACGTCGAAGATAGGCTTCAGCTCAGGATCATAAAACACCGGTTCGGCGACGATCAGTTCGCGTGGATCGACGCGGAAGACATCGGCCAGCAGCCGGTCGGCGGTGGTCTCGGCGACGCGGAAGGTGCCGGTCGATATCTCGATCCAGGCAATCGCGAAGCTGTGCTCCGCGCCGCCCTTCACCCTTCCCAGCGCCATCAGGAAACTCGATTCCGACGGCGCCAGCAATTTGTCCTCGGTGATGGTGCCCGGCGTCACCAGCCGCACGACATCGCGGCGCACCACCGATTTTGAGCCGCGCTTCTTGGCCTCGGCCGGATCCTCGATCTGTTCGCACACGGCCACGCGGAAACCCTGACCGATCAGCTTCTGCAGATAGTCGTCGGCGGCATGCACCGGCACGCCGCACATCGGGATGTCGTGTCCCTGGTGCTTGCCACGCTTGGTCAGCACAATGCCCAGCGCCCGGCTCGCCTTCTCGGCGTCGTCGAAGAACAATTCGTAGAAATCGCCCATGCGATAGAACAGCAGCGAATCCGGGTTCGCCGCCTTGATCTCGATGAACTGCTCCATCATCGGCGTGACGGCGGCAGTGGCGATCGGCGAAGGCGTCATCGCCTCGGGGGCGTCGGGCTCGTTCGGGTTGTGCATGTTCATGTGCGGCAGGCTAGCAGATGTGAACGCGCGGTTTAATGCCGGAGCTTCGAAAAACAGGGGACGACTGGGACGGTCGGGGTCGGCAATCATCATCACGAACCGCGATTCCCGAACGCCGGCGGTTTACACGCGGCGGCGCGTGGTCTTAATTCAAAACAACACAAGGCACCCGCTTCAAGGAGGTGCTGCATTGGTGAGGAAATCAAAAGCATCATGGCCAGGAAAACCGAAAACAGCGGTCCGTCCGTCAGCGCGCAGGAAGCGCTGGAGTTCCACGCCATGGGCCGTCCTGGCAAGCTGGAGGTCGTCGCGACGAAACCGATGGCGACGCAGCGTGACCTGAGCCTCGCCTATTCGCCGGGCGTCGCGGTTCCCGTGCTTGCCATTGCCGAGGACCCGAGCCGCGCCTTCGACTACACGACGCGCGGCAACATGGTCGCCGTCATCTCCAACGGCACGGCCATCCTCGGCCTCGGCAATCTCGGTGCGCTGGCTTCCAAGCCGGTGATGGAGGGCAAGGCGGTGCTGTTCAAGCGCTTCGCCGATGTCGATTCCATCGATCTCGAGGTCGACACCGAGGACGCCGACGAGTTCATCAACTGCGTGCGCTTCCTTGGGCCGTCCTTTGGCGGCATCAACCTGGAGGACATCAAGGCGCCGGAATGCTTCATCATCGAGCAGCGCCTGCGCGAGCTGATGGACATCCCCGTCTTCCACGACGACCAGCACGGCACCGCCATCATCTCCGCCGCCGGCCTGATCAACGCGCTGGAGATCACCGGCCGCGACATGAAGACGACGAAAATGGTTTGCAACGGCGCCGGCGCCGCTGGCATTGCCTGCATCGAGCTGATGAAGGCGATGGGCTTTGCGCCCGAAAACATCATCCTGTGCGACACCAAGGGCGTCGTCTTCCAGGGCCGCACCGAAGGCATGAACCAGTGGAAATCGGCGCATGCGGTCAAGACCGAAGCGCGCTCGCTGGCCGAGGCACTCGACGGCGCCGACGTCTTCCTCGGCCTTTCGGCCAAGGGCGCGCTGACCACCGCCATGGTGCAGTCGATGGCCAGGAACCCGATCATCTTCGCCATGGCCAATCCCGACCCGGAGATCACCCCAGAGGAAGTGGCGGAGATCCGCACCGACGCCATCATGGCGACCGGGCGTTCGGACTATCCGAACCAGGTCAACAATGTGCTCGGCTTCCCCTACATCTTCCGCGGCGCGCTGGACGTGCGGGCGACCACCATCAATGACGACATGAAGATCGCCGCGGCCAGGGCGCTCGCCGAACTGGCGCGCAAGGACGTGCCTGACGATGTCGCCGCCGCCTATCAGGGCAACCGGCCGAAATTCGGCCCCAACTACATCATCCCGGTGCCGTTCGACCCGCGCCTGATCTCGGCCATCCCGCTTGCCGTGGCCAAGGCCGCGATGGAGTCCGGCGTCGCCCGCAAGCCGATCCTCGACCTCGACCGCTACGCGCAGGAACTGTCCGCGCGCCGCGACCCGATCGCGTCCACCCTGCAGCGCATCTACGACCGCGTCCGCCGCCAGCCCAAGCGCATCGTCTTCGCCGAGGGCGAGGAGGAGCAGGTGATGCGCGCGGCCGTTTCCTATGTGAACCAGCGGCTCGGTACCGCCATCCTGCTCGGCCGCGACGATGTCATCAAGGAGAACGCCAAGCACGCCGGCATCGACTTGAACAAGCAAGGCATCGAGATCATCAACGCCAGGCTGTCGCGCCGCAACGGCATCTACACCGACTATCTCTATGAGCGCATGCAGCGCAAAGGCTTCCTGTTTCGCGACTGCCAGCGCCTGATCAACAACGACCGCAATCATTTCGCCGCCTGCATGGTGGCGCTGGGCGACGCCGACGGCATCGTCACGGGTGTGACCCGAAACTATTCGACCGCGCTCGACGACATCCGCCGCGTCATCGACGCCAAGCCCGGCCACCGCGTCATCGGCGTGTCCATCGTGCTGGCGCGTGGCAAGACTGTTCTCGTCGCCGATACCGCCGTCCACGACATGCCCAACGCGGAGCAGATCGCTGACATCGCCGAGGAAGCGGCAGGCTTCGCCCGTCGCATGGGCTATGAGCCGAGGCTTGCCATGCTCGCCTATTCCACCTTCGGCCATCCGCAGGGCGAACGCTCGGAGCGTGTGCAGGAGGCGGTGCGCATCCTCGACAAGCGCCGCGTCGATTTCGAATATGACGGCGAGATGGCAGCCGACGTCGCGCTCAACGCGCGCGCCATGGCGCAATATCCGTTCATCCGCCTGACCGGCCCGGCCAATGTGCTGATCATGCCGGCCTTCCACTCGGCCTCGATCTCGACCAAGATGCTGCAGGAACTCGGCGGCTCCACCGTCATCGGCCCGCTGCTGGTCGGCTTGAACAAGCCGGTCCAGATCGTTTCGTTGAATGCCAAGGATTCCGACATCGTCAACATGGCGGCGATCGCGGCGTATACGGCGGGCGCTTGAGGGGGGCGACTGAGCTCAGCCCCCCGAAAACGCACGGGCGGCTGCGGCCACCTCTTCGACCAGATCCTGTCTGAGCATATCGAGGGGAATACGACCCTCGAGATGCGTCGACTGGCGTGTCAGCCAGAACCAGGCAAGCCTGGGGTTTGTGATGGCGGACTGCACGTCGCTTATGCCCGCGATCGGCCTGCCATCGATGAACTGCGCGAGCGGGAACACATGCTTGCGGCCGCCCGTTCTCAGGGCAACGACATCATTGCGCTTTTGCCAACGGTGCAAGGTCGACCGTGCAATGTGCAGGTTCTCTTCCAGGTAGGTCGATCCGGCGACGCGGCCCGCCCAGTCTTCGATAAGCATCGATTCGAAATCGTCGCGCTGGGCCGGCTGGGCAGGCCCTTCGATAAGAACCGGGGGCACGGTCGGGGCCTGCTCCATGCCGGCGATCTTCGCCTCGCTGCGGCGCGTGGCTTCGACGGCGAGCGTTCGAACGAACTTCGACGCCAGGCCGGCCAGGTCGCCCTGGATGGCGTCGATGGCACGTTGATGTCTGGGCGAAAGCGACGTCACGGCCGCGGCGACGCTGCCGGCGATCCTGCTGGCAGTGGCCAGGATATGCGCGTCAACAGCCTCATTGCGCTGAGCCAGCAAGCGCTCGACTTCCTTTGCTACGACGGTTGCGAATTCATGGTGTCGGATTTCATCCGAACTGTTTTGAAATTTGGTCATGCATTATCCTTGCAAGCCGCCACGCGTTGCAGGAGTGCTGATACGGCCGAACGCCTATAGGGGAAGAATGCCTATCCAGATGATCGGCAAGCGCAATTGCTACCGATGCGCACAAACGCGCGATCAATATTTCGCATATTCACCCCACGACACTACGGCCGGACACCCCCGGGCCATCGGCTCGCGGCGCGCATGTCAGTCTACGCGCCACGAGCATCAGTCGCGTGTAGGTGCCATGTGTGACAGACACACGACGGCGAACCGATGGTTCCGAAACCAATTGATCGCTCGCCGAGACACGAAGAAAAGCCGACGAACCGTGACAGCGATGCGCCTTCACCGTTCGAAGCTCGAAAGGCCGGAGATTGGTATCTCATTGACCTGGCGGAGCGCGTCTCACCTCAAACGGGAAGAGCAGGGGATGCCTTACAGCAATCCCGCCCGTTCGGCCTCGTGGCGCAGATTTTGCCTTGGCCTTGGCCCAATCTGCTGGATCACCAGTCCGGCGGCCAGCGAGCCGAGGTCGCCGCAGGCTTGCAGGTCGCGGCCCTGTGTGTAGCCATGCAGGAAGCCCGCGGCGTAGAGGTCGCCGGCGCCGGTGGTGTCGACCAGTTCCCTTATCGCCGTCGCCTTGATGGTGACGGTCTCGTCGCCGCGCACGATCACCGAGCCCTTTTCCGAGCGCGTCACGGCGGCGATCTTGCAATCCTTCCGGATCTGCGCCAGCGCTTCCTCGAAGGACGAGGTCTGGTACAGCGATTTGATCTCGTGGCTGTTGGCGAAGACGATGTCGACGGTACCCGAGCGCATCAGCTCGAGGAACTCGTCGCGATAGCGGTCGACACAGAATGAGTCCGACAGTGTCATCGACACTTCGCGGCCGGCGGCGTGGGCAAGCTTGGCTGTCTGCCGGATCGCTTCCTTGGCGCGCGGCGGATCCCACAGATAGCCCTCGAAATAGGTGACCTTGGCGCCCGACGCCTTGTCGGCCTCGACGTCTTCCGGTCCGAGCTCGACGCAGGCTCCGAGATAGGTGTTCATCGAGCGCTCGCCGTCCGGCGTCACGAAGATCATCGAGCGCGCCGTCGGCGGCTCGCCATTGAGCGGCTTGGTGTCGAAGGCGACGCCCTGTGCGTGGATGTCGTGCGCGTAGATTTCGCCGAGCGGATCGCTGGAAACCTTGCCGAAGAAGGCGGCGCGGCCACCAAAACTGGCGACGCCCGCCGCCGTGTTGCCCGCGCTGCCGCCGGAGGCCTCGATCGCCGGACCCATGCGGCTGTAGAGCAGTTCGGCGCGTCGGGTGTCGATGAGGTTCATCGCGCCCTTGATGATGCCATTGGTTTCGAGGAATGCCTCGTCGCACTGGGCGATGATGTCGACAATCGCATTGCCGATGCAAAGCACGTCATAATCCGGCATCAATGTCTCCGCCAAGAACCCGCCGGCTTTCTGCCACGCCGGCCGGGCGCGGGTCTAGCGATTTGGAATGGGTTTGCCTAGCGCTGATCCCGAAAATCGGAATCGATCCAGTGTCCAGGCACGCATGCCGGGTGAGGCGTCATGATTATTCGACCGTGGTAGAAGCATTCCACCCCGGCGTTGCCTACAACACGGCATACTTGATGATTGATGATTGTCCGAAGGCCCCGCCATGCCCGCAAAGAACGATACGACCACCGACCTCGCACTGCTGCTCGTGCTGGCGGTGCTTTGGGGCGCCTCCTACACATTCATCAAGATCGGCGTCGAGACGATCCCGCCGATAACGCTGATCGCCGCCAGAACCTTGATCGCCGGCGCCATCCTCGTGGCGATCATCCGCTGGCGCGGGCTCGCCATGCCCCGCGATGCGGAGACCTGGCGCCGCTTCGTCTTCCAGGCCTGTCTCAACAGTGTCGTGCCCTTCACCCTGGTCGCCGCTGCCGAGCGCTCGGTTGACGCCGGCCTCGCCACGATCCTCAATGCGACTTCGCCGATCTTCACCTTCCTGCTCACCGCCCTCATCACCCGCCATGAGCCTGTGACCATGCGCAAGCTGATCGGCGTCGGCGCCGGCATAGCCGGAATATGCCTGATCGTCGGCACCCAAGCGCTCAGCGGCATCGGTCACCAATTGTGGGCGCAGCTTGCCATCGTCGCGGCGACGATAAGCTATGCGGGTGCCGCCATTTTCGGGCGCGGCTTCAAGGGCCTCGATCCGATGCTCCCGGCCGCCGGTTCGATGCTTTGCGGCGCCGTCATGCTCGTGCCCTTGAGCCTCGCGGTCGACCAGCCATGGACGCTGGCGCCGTCGACCGCTTCGATCCTTGCGCTGCTCGGCCTGTCGGTGTTTTCGACCGCGCTGGCCTTCGTCATCTATTTCCGCCTCATCCACACGCTGGGCTCCGTCGGCACCACCTCGCAAGCCTATCTGCGCGTGCCGATCGGCGTCGGCATCGGCGCCATCTTCCTTGGCGAAAGCCTTGGTTCGACGGCATGGCTGGGGATGGGTTTTGTCATAGCCGGCGTCGCGGCGATGACCATTCCCGTTCGCAAGCCGGCGCTCGCACGCTAGTAGCAAGGTTGCGCTCGCGGCTGGCGCTGCCTATCTCGGAGACGTCTCCTCCGACACAGGTTGAAAAAACGCCGTGATCCTCGACGCCGCCCGTGCCGCCGCCAGCCAGCTTTTCCTGCCTGAATTCCGTTCGGTGTTCCTGAAGACGCTGGGGCTGACCCTGCTGGCGCTGGTGGCGATGTGGTTCGGCCTGACGAGCCTCGTAGAATGGCTGGCCTTGCCGTGGCTCTACGTGTTCCTGCCTGGACTGCCGGCCTGGGCCGGATGGCTCGGCGTCATCATCGCCGGCATCGGCCTTGCGCTCGGCATGGCGCTGCTCATCGCGCCGGTGACGGCTGTTGTCGCCGGCCTGTTCCTCGACGACATCGCCGAGGTGGTCGAGCGCACCGACTATCCCAACGACCCGCCCGGCCGCGCCATGCCTGCGCTCCGCTCGCTCGTGCTGGCCATGAGGTTCTTCGGTGTCGTCATCCTCGCCAACATCGTGGCGCTGCTGCTTCTGCTGGTGCCCGGCATCAACATCGCTGCCTTCTTTATCGTCAACGGCTATCTGCTCGGGCGCGAGTTCTTCGAATTCGCCGCCATGCGCTTTCGCCCCGAGGACGAGGCGAGGGCGCTGCGCCGGAAATATGCCGGCACGGTGTTTCTCGCCGGCCTGCTCATCGCCACCTGTCTTGCCGTGCCGCTGCTCAACCTGCTGACGCCGCTTTTTGCCGCCGCCATGATGGTGCACCTGCACAAGACGATCTCCGCACGGGAAACGGCCTGAGGCGGTATCGGCTCAATCTCTGCCCGCTGCTTATCCCGCGGCGCCGACTTATCGCAGGAGAAATCCACGCCCGAGCTCGTCATCGGCTTCGACGATGAATTCGGCCCGTCCGGAATAATAAGCGCGGCCGCCGACGCGGGCGGTGATTGCATCGTGCGGACCGGTGCGCGTCGTTCGTGCCACGGCGCCGGAAAAGCGCGAACCCGCGATGCTTTCGAACGTCCGTGTCTGCCCGATGCCGATCTCGCCCTTGGCGTGCATTGCCGCCAACCGCGCCGTCACACCTGAGCCTGTCGGCGAACGATCGACCTCGGCTTCGGCGAAGACACAGATGTTCTTCGTCGGCTCGTCGGAAAACGCGTCCCGGCCGTCGGTCAGGATGGTGCCGTAGAGGAAGGCAAGCTCGGAATGGTCGGGGTGTGACAGCGGGAATTCCGCCTTCAACTTTTCGGTCAGCGCCGTCGCCGCGTCGACGAAGTCACGCACGCGGTCGCGGCCGAACTCCAGCCCGAACTGGTGACAATCGGCCAGGGCGTAGAAGGCGCCGCCATAGGCGACGTCGAAACCGATCGGACCGAAGCCCGGCAGATCGACCGTCTGGCCGTGGGCGAACAGAAAAGCCGGCACGCTTTCGAACGACACCGCGCCCGCCTTGCCGTCCTTGATCTCCACCGAAGCGACGATCAGCCCGCACGGCGCCTCGATCTTGACCGTAGTCACCGGCTCCTGCTTCGCCACCAGCCCCTCGTCGACGGCGTAGCGGCCGAGCGCGATGATGGCGTGGCCGCACATGGTGGAATAGCCCTCATTGTGCATGAACAGCACGGCAAGGTCGGCGCCGGGAAGATCGGGTTCGACCAGCAGCGCGCCATACATGTCGTAGTGTCCGCGCGGCTCGAAGATCAGGATCTTTCTGATACGGTCGAGATGGTCTCGCACATAGGCGCGCTTTTCCAGGATCGTGCCCCTGGGGATGTCCGGATAGCCGCCAGTGACGATCCGCAGCGGTTCGCCACCTGTGTGCATGTCGACGACGGTGAGTGTCATGCGTTGGACTTTGCAAACAGTTCCTGCAGCTTGCCGAAAGGCATGGCGGCGCGGGTGAAGCCGAAGGTGCCGTCCTGCTGGATTTCGCGCGACGCCGTCTCCAGCATGCCGAAGGTGAAATTGGTGAGCCATGGCCCGAGCGAGATGCGCTTGACGCCCGCCTGGGCCAGATCGGCGATCGTGAAACCCGGCCGTGCCATGACATTCACCGGCCTGGTCACCGCCGAACAGATGGTCCGCACGATTTCGATGTCGCTGATACCCGGTGCGTAAAGCACATCGGCACCCGCCTTCTCGAAGGCCTGCAGGCGCTTGATCGTGTCGTCGATGTCGGGCCTGCCCCACAGAAAATTCTCGGCCCGCGCGGTGAAGACGAAATCGCGTTTCAGCGCCCGCGCCGCTTCAGCGGCAGCGGCGACACGCTCGACCGCATGCGAGAAATCATAGATCGGCTTGTCTGGGTCGTCGCCATGGTCTTCAATCGAACAGCCGGCAAGGCCAGCCGCCTCGGCGGCGAAGATGGTTTCCGCGGCACTTGTCGCGCTGTCGCCCTTGCCGCGTTCCAGATCGGCGGAAACCGGCAGGCTGGTGGCTGCCGTCACCTCGCGGCAGTGGTGGATCATCGCCTCGAACGTTACCGCGCCATCGGGCAGGCCGCGCGAAAAGGCAAAGCCGGCGCTGGTCGTCGCCAGCGCCTTGAAGCCGAAAGAGCCAAGCAGCTTCGTGGTGCCGATATCCCACGGATTGGGCATGACGAAGGTCGAGGCATGCAGGTCACGAAAGGTCTTGCCCTTGTCCATGGAAGCTTCCCATCATGTGCTGAGTGATGGAAAGGGTTTTATCGCGCCGTCGTGCGCTGGGCAAACGAATGCGATTGGCGCAGAAGCATTTCGCGTTCTCTCCTGCCATTCTATTCAGCTGTTCGGAAACCTCGGGCAGATAAAAGCTGATCAGGTCAGTGGATCGGCACCAGTCCGGCCAATTCGCGCATGTCGTCGAACAGCACGCCGCCGGCTTCAACCAGTCCGTCGCGGTCGGTATACGGATCGCCGTGGTAGGAAAACACCCGCATGCCGGCGGCAACGCCCGCTTGCGTGCCGGCGACGCTGTCCTCGATGACGATGCAATCGGCGGGCGCGAACCCCATCGTTTCGGCAGCATGCAGGAAGAGATCGGGAAACGGCTTGCCGCGTCCGACCATGGTGGCACTGAACAGCGCGTGTTCGAACAGCGGCAACAGCCCGGTCTGGCCAAGCGTGATGTGCATTTTCGAAACCCGCGCCGAGGTGGCGACGCAATAGGCGATGCCAGCGGCGCGCACCGCTTCGACGAATTCGCGAACATGGGGGATGGCTTCGACCCCGTGCGCGAACAGGTCGGGCAGGCCGGCATTCCAGCGCTCGACGAAATCGGCGCCGAGCCTGACCTCGGTCTGCGCTTCGATCTCCTTTTGCACGGAGACCATGCTGCGGCCGGAAAAATGCTTGCGGCAATATTCGAAGCTCGTCGGAAAACCCGCAGTGGTCAGCCATTCGGCCAGGCGTCGATTGGCGAGGTTCTCGGTGTCGACCAGAACACCGTCGCAATCGAAGATAACCAGCTTGGGTGTGTTCATCAGGCCGTGCCGGTCGAACCGAACCCGCCGGAGCCGCGTGCCGTGCCGCCGGCCAATGAGCGCTCCTCGACGGTCGCCTGGGTCACCGACGCAAAGACGATCTGCGCGATCCGCATGCCGCGTGTCACCGCGAAATCCTCGTCGCCGAGGTTGACCAGCAGCACCTTCACCTCGCCGCGATAGTCGCTGTCGATCGTACCGGGCGTATTGAGGACGGTAAGGCCATGCTTGAAGGCAAGGCCGGAGCGCGGCCGCACCTGGCCTTCCATGCCTTCGGGAATTTCCAGGATCAGCCCGGTCGGCACCAGCGCCCGTTTTCCCGGCAGGATCAGCAATGGCCGGTCGTCCGGCACCGCCGCACGCAGGTCCATGCCGGCGGCGCCGGTGCTTTCATAGGCGGGGAGGGGCAGGCCCTCACCGTGAGGCAACCTGACGAAGCCAACGGTTGGACCAATGACGGAGGAAGTTTGGATGGATGCGCGCATAAAATCGATCCTATCGGCGCGAACTTCGATTCGGTCAACTCGACCGCAATGCTATCAACGCCTTTCTTTCAGGCATCACTATGACCTGAGGTGTGTTGAGATTCAGGTCAGGCCGAGTCGAAAACGGTGGGTTTCGAGAACCGGAGCGGAGCGGACATTCGGTCCGTGAGCACCGGAAGCGCAGAAACCCGTCGTTTGCAGGCCGGCATCACCTGAATATCGACATACCTCAGCGCAGTTCCATCGGAACGACCGTGGTCTCCTTGATCTCCTCCATCACGAAGGAGGCGGAAACATCCGACAGCGCCACCTTGGCGATCAGCCGCTGATAGAGCCGGTCATAGGCTTTCACGTCGGCGACGCGGGCGCGCAGCACATAGTCGAGATCCCCGGACATGCGATAGACGCCGGTGATCTCTGGAAAGCCGGTCACCGCTGCGCGGAATTTCTGCAGCCAGTCCGGATCGTGGTTGGACGTCCGGATCAGGATGAACACCGAAAGGCCAAGCCCGAGCTTCTCTGCATCGACCAGCGCCACGCGTCCGGTGATGACGCCAGCTTCCTCCAGTCGCTTGACCCGCCGCCAGCAGGCGTTGCGCGACAGGGCGACTTTTTCGGACAGCTGGTCGACCGAAAGCGAGCCGTCGCGCTGCAATTCAGTCAGCAATTTTCGGTCGATCTCGTCAATTTCTGGCACCATGTGGGATGTTTGTCCCATGGGATGGCCAAATACAAGGACATTTTGAGACCGATGAACCGGCGAAGCGTGTCAGGATACTCATATCGGGAACGTCAAACGCTGAAGGGGACGAACATGTCGGTCGCAAGGATTTTCACCTCTCATCCGGCCAAGGTCGGCGAAACCTATTTCGGCCACATGGCCTTTGCCGCCTGGTTCTCGTCGAGACTGTTCATGGCGGCGTGCGCTGCGATTGTTCATGCTTTCTTGCCATTTTTGTTTGAGACTACCGCCAGCCGAATCGTTCGCGAACTCTACGAGCGGACGCACAACAGAGGCTCGCACGCGACCAAGGAGCCGGCGGCTCTGATGGATCGTGCCTAGAGGACGACAAAGCGATGTGCCGGTGGGCGGCCTATCTCGGTGAAGCGGTCTTTCTCGAAGACATCGTCACGGCGCCCTGCCATTCGCTGATCGCCCAGAGCCATTGTGCCCAGGAAGCGAAGTCGCCGACCAATGGCGACGGTTTCGGTCTTGCCTGGTATGGCGACCGGCCGGAGCCCGGTCTCTATCGCGACATCCTTCCCGCCTGGTCCGACCCCAATCTGAAGAGCTTGTGCCGGCAGATCAAATCCCGTCTGTTCCTGGCCCATGTCCGCGCCTCGACAGGCGGCGCCACCAGCCGCATGAACTGCCATCCCTTCATTTTCGACCGCTGGTCGTTCATGCACAACGGCCAGATCGGCGGCTTCGAAAAGATCCGCCGCGCACTGGAGAATTCGCTGTCCGACGCGGTTTTCGACCATCGCGAAGGCACTACCGACTCCGAGCTGTTTTTTCTCCTGATGATAGACGAGGGCCTGTCTGATGACCCTCAAGGCGCCATATCCCGTGCCACTAGCCGCGTGCTGGATGCCTCGCGCCGCGCCGGTCTTGAGCCGGCTTTGAAACTTACCGCCGCCTTTTCGGACGGCCAGGCGCTCTACGCGGTTCGCTACGCCACCGACGATCATGCGCCGACGCTCTACACCTCCACTTTCGGCAAGGGCGGCGGCCGTTGCATCGTATCCGAACCCTTCGATCGCGACGGCGGCGACTGGCAGGCGGTCCCGCCATCGAGCTTCGTCACCATGACCCTGGACGGCATCACCATTCATCCCTTTGCCCCGGTCACGGCGAAGCTGGCCCTGGCTGGGTAGGCCTTCAGCTTTCCAATATGCGGCAACGTCGCGTTCCTTCGCGCCCCCTGTCCGGCAGGACAGAGGCGCGCGCCGTAGAGCGTCGACCTCAAAGGCGCAATTCCGATCAAGCGCCGCCGAGCTTCAAATGCTGAACTTGGCTTGAAGCCGCGGTGCAATCCTCCATGTCAATCGACACGCGCGGCCGAGCCGGAGCATTGATCATGGACATCGTCTTTTCCTCAACCGTCGAACTGGCTGCCGCGATCGCCAACCGCAAAATCTCCGCTGTAGAAGCGCTCGACGCGCATCTGGCGCAGATCGACAGCCGCAATGACGCGGTCAACGCCGTCATTTCGCTCGACAGGGAAGGGGCCCGCGAGCGCGCGAAGAAGGCCGACGCGGCACTGGCGCGCGGCGAGACGCTTGGACCGCTGCATGGCGTGCCCTTCACGCTGAAGGACACGCATGAGACCGCGGGCATGAAGACCACCGTCGGCTTCCCGCCCTTCGCCGATTATGTCGCCAGGCAGGACAGCCCGGTAGTTGCCCGGCTGAAGGCAGCCGGCGGCGTGCTGGCGGCCAAGACCAATGTCGCGACTATGCTAGGCGACTGGCAGTCGAACAACCCGCTGTTCGGCCGCACCGGCAATCCCTGGAACCTCCAGCGCACCGCGGGCGGCTCCAGCGGCGGCGCGGCGGCGGCTGTTTGTGCTGGCATGACGCCGTTCGACGTCGGCACCGACATGCAGGATTCGATCCGCCTGCCGGCCGCTTTCTGCGGCGTCCATGGCCTCAAGCCGACCGAGCACCGTGTCTCGCTAGCCGGCGCCTTCCCCGATCCGGGAAGTGCCGCGCGCAGCGTGCGGCTGATGTCCTGCCTCGGCCCGCTGGCGCGCAGCGTGGAAGACCTTTCGCTCATCTACAGGATCATCGCCGGGCCGGACGGACGCGATACCGATCTTGCGCCGGTACCAGTCGAGGACATGCCGAAGCTCGACCTCAGGACATTGCGCATCGCCTTCGCGTCGTCCTTTCCCGGATTTCCCGTGGCCGGCGGCATCAGTGCCGCGGTCGAAAATCTGGCAACGCAGTTGCGATCGGCCGGCGCCATCGTCGAGGAAGCGAAATTGCCCAAGCTCGATCTACACGACGATCTGGAGCAGGGCGGCGCGCTGATCGGCATGATGATGGAGGCCGCGCAGCCACCGGAGGAACCGACGCCGGTGTCGCGCTGGTTCGAGGCACTTGCCCGCCGCGACAGATCCATTCTCGCCTGGGATCAATTCTTCGAAAGCTGGGATGCGCTGCTCTGCCCGGTCGCCATGACCACGGCCTTTCCACATTGTGAGCCGGGCACATCGATCAAGGTCGACGGCAAGAAGCAGAGCTATTGGATGCTTCCAGCCTATGGCGCTGTCTTCAACTACAGCGGCCATCCCGCGCTTGCGCTGCCGTGCGGGCTGGACAGCGACGGCCTGCCGATCGGCCTGCAACTGGTCGGCAAACGCTGGTCGGAGTCGTGGCTGCTCTGCATCGCCAGGGCGATCGAGCCATTGGCCGGCGGCTTTCGCCGCCCGCCGGGCTATTGAGCGAAGCGCGACAGGCCGTACGGGGCAAGCAGCGGGTCGCGCTTGCCGTCGAGGATTTCCTGGGCGGCGAACAGGCCGACGGCCGGCGCCAGGGTGATCCCGGAATGCATGACCGCGACATAGAGGCCGCCGACACCCTCGGTGCGGCCGATGATCGGAAAGCCGTCGATCGGTGTCGGACGATAGCCAACCGTGTGGAAATCCAGCTCCAGCCCGTCGCCGTCGCGTAACGCTGCCTTCATGACCGCGAACAATTCGCGCCCAGTGGCTTCAGGGTCATCGCCCGGATTGCCGCCGGCGAAATCCGAGCCGGCGATGATGCGGCCCTCGGCCGTCTGGCGCATATGCAGCTTCTCGGCGTGCACCAGCCCGTTGAGCAGCTTCTTGTAGGGCCGCGAGTGGACAATCAGACCTGGTGGCGTCTCGATCGGCAGCTTGATGCCGGCGGTGGCTGCGATCGCCGGAGCGCCGGCGCCGGCCGCGATCACCACCTCGTCGGCGACAATCCGTTGGCCGGAAATTTCCACGCCGGCGACCTTGCCGTTGGAAAGCACCAAAGCGGTGACGGTTCCGGTCATGATTTTCGCGCCACCCTGTTCCGCATCCGCCAGCAGCACCTTCGCGGTGGCCACGGGTTCGGCCACGCCTTCCTCGGCAACATGAAGCGCGAAATCAGGAAGCTCGGTGAGATTGGGCTCGATGCGCGCCACCTGCTCTCGGCCAACCCGCTCGATGCCGTAGCCCCAGGCGGAATGCTCCGCCGCGTAGGCTTCGAGCCGGTCCGCCGGCAGGTCCCAGCACAGGCCACCGCACCAGGCGAGGGGGATGGCGGGAACGTCTTTTGCCAGCCGCGTCCATTCGGCCATGGCGCGGGTGCGTAGCCGGAAATAGGGTTCCGGGTTGCCCCAGCTGGCATTGATCCAGGCAAAGGAATTCGGTGTCGCGACCCCGCCGACGGCGCTCTCTGCAATCACCGTCACCCGTGCGCCAGCCTTGGCCAGGTGCCAGGCGACGGAGGCGCCGATGATGCCGGCGCCGATGACCACAACTTGCTTGACCGCGCTCATGCTGGACCTTTGCCGAATTTTGAGTGGCATTTCGGTTAGCCGTTACCATATTGGGCGAGGCCTATCTGCCCAAAACTGTTCGACAGGCCCAAGAAGCGCTGCTAGAAGCCCGCGCCACAGACAGGATTCCAGACATTGGCTGAAGACATCGAACAGGCGGTATCGCGCCGCCGCACCTTCGCGATCATCGCGCATCCGGACGCCGGCAAGACCACGCTCACCGAAAAGCTGCTTTTGTTCGGCGGCGCCATCCAGCTTGCCGGCGAGGTCAAGGCCAAGAAGGACAGGATCCAGACCCGCTCCGACTGGATGAAGATCGAGCGCGAGCGCGGCATTTCCGTCGTCACCTCGGTGATGACGTTCGAGTATGAGGACAATGTCTTCAACCTCCTGGACACGCCCGGCCACGAGGATTTCGCTGACGATACCTACCGCACGCTTTCGGCGGTCGATAGCGCGGTCATGGTGATCGACGCCGCCAAGGGCATCGAGCCGCGCACGCTGAAACTGTTCGAGGTCTGCCGCCTGCGCGACATCCCGATCATCACCTTCATCAACAAGATGGACCGCGAAAGCCGCGATCCGTTCGAGATCCTCGACGAGATCGAGCAGAAGCTGGCGCTGGACACCGCGCCGATCACCTGGCCGATCGGCCGCGGCAAGACGTTCTCCGGCACCTATCATCTGGCTCAGAATGCCGTGCGCAAGGGCGATGCGGAAAAGGAACGCACGCCGGTCAACGGTCCCGATTCCAACCGCGTCGCCGGCCTGCTGCCGGAAAACGAGCGCGAGGCCTTCATCGAGGAGCTCGAACTGGCGCGCGAAGCCTGCCGGCCGCTCGACCTCGACGCCTTCCGTGAAGGCCATCTGACGCCGGTTTATTTCGGCTCGGCGCTGCGCAACTATGGCGTCCGCGACCTGATCGAGGCGCTCGGCGCCTATGGGCCGCCGCCGCGCGCGCAGGAGGCCGACACGCGCAAGGTCGAGGCGACCGAGGACAAGATGACGTCCTTCGTCTTCAAGATCCAGGCCAACATGGATCCCAACCACCGCGACCGCATCGCTTTCGTCCGCGTCTGCTCGGGCAAGCTCGAGCGCGGCATGAAAGCCAAGCTGGTGCGCACAGGCAAGCCGATGTCACTGTCGGCGCCGCAGTTTTTCTTCGCCCGCACCCGCGTCACCGCCGACGAGGCCTTTGCCGGCGACGTCGTCGGCATCCCCAATCATGGTACGCTGCGCATTGGCGACACGCTGACCGAGGGCGAGGAGATCCTGTTCCGTGGTGTGCCGAATTTTGCCCCGGAAATCCTGCGCCGCGTCCGCCTCGGCGATGCGATGAAGGCCAAGAAGCTCAAGGAAGCACTGCACCAGATGGCCGAGGAGGGCGTCGTGCAGCTGTTCTCGCCCGAGGACGGTTCACCGGCCATCGTCGGCGTCGTTGGCGCCCTGCAGCTCGACGTGTTGAAGGAGCGGCTGAACTTCGAATACACGCTGCCGGTCGAATTCGAGATGTCGCGCTTCTCGGTATGCCGCTGGATATCGGCCGACGACAAGGCCGAGGTTCACCGCTTCATCGAGGCGCACAGAGGCGACATCGCCCGCGACCTCGACAACGATCCGGTCTTCCTCGCCCAGCACGCCTTCTCGCTGAACTACGAAGCCGAGCGCTGGAAAGCGATCCGCTTCGCCACGATCAAGGACTATCAGGTCCGCGACAAGGCGGCGTAAGCCGCGCTGCCTTTCCCTTCTCCCCTTGTGGGAGAAGGTGTCGCCGAAGGCGACGGATGAGGGGTGTTCCGGGGAACGCCAACGCCTCACTCCGCTGGAGCACCCCTCAACCGTCTCGGCGCTTCGCGCCGATCCACCTTCTCCCACAGGGGGAGAAGGGAAGACCGCGCAGGGCTCACCCCTTCGCCGCCGCTTCGATCTTGGCGATATCAATCTTGCCCATCTGCATCATCGCATTCATCACCCGGCCGGCCTTGGCCCGGTCCGGATCCTGCAGCAGTCTCGGCAATTGCTCCGGCACGACCTGCCAGGAGACGCCGAACTTGTCCTTCAGCCAGCCGCAAGGCCCGGGTTCGCCGCCGCCCTCGGTCAGCCTTGTCCAGAAATGATCGACTTCTTGCTGCGTCTTGCAGTCGATGGAGAGCGACATCGCCTCGGTGAACTTGTACTGCGGCCCGCCATTCAGCGCCTGGAACTGGATGCCGTCGAGTTCGAACGAGGCCACCAGCACTTTGCCTTCCTCGGCGTGGCCTTTTGGCCAGCGTGTCACGCTGAGCACTTTCGAGTTCTCGAAGATGGAGATGTAGTGGTTCATCGCCTCTTCGGCCTGTCCGTCGAACCACAGGAAGGTGGTGATCTTTTGCATCGTCTCTCTCCTCGGGCTGTTTTGGTTGCTGCTGCGGTTGAACGGTTGGCGCCAAGAATGGCGCCATTCCCCTGCCGTCTGCCCAAGGACGGACGTGCGACACGCGATCCGACAGCGGCGCGCAATTTTCTTTGAGAATCTGGCGCATTGCAAAATTGTGGCCAGACCAAGCTATGGCGGTTATAACGCCTGCGGTCCGAATTCAGCTCCGCCGCGCCATGCTTAGGCAGCGGCCAGCCACCAAGGAAAAAACATGCCTGCCTATCGCTCCCGCACCACCACCCATGGCCGCAACATGGCCGGCGCCCGCGGCCTCTGGCGCGCCACCGGTATGAAGGACAGCGATTTCGGCAAGCCGATCATCGCGGTGGTCAATTCCTTCACCCAGTTCGTGCCGGGCCATGTCCATTTGAAGGACCTTGGCCAGCTGGTGGCGCGCGAGATCGAGAAGGCTGGCGGCGTTGCCAAGGAGTTCAACACCATCGCCGTCGACGACGGCATCGCGATGGGCCATGACGGCATGCTCTATTCGCTGCCGTCGCGCGAACTGATCGCCGACTCGGTCGAATACATGGTCAACGCGCATTGCGCCGACGCCATGGTCTGCATCTCCAATTGCGACAAGATCACGCCGGGAATGCTGATGGCCAGCTTGCGCCTCAACATCCCGACCGTCTTCGTTTCCGGCGGACCGATGGAGGCCGGCAAGGTCGTGCTGGCCGGCAAGACGCAGGCGCTCGACCTCGTCGATGCCATGGTTGCCGCCGCCGACGACAAGATTTCCGATGAGGACGTCAAGACCATCGAGCGCTCGGCATGCCCGACCTGCGGCTCCTGCTCGGGCATGTTCACCGCCAATTCGATGAACTGCCTGACCGAAGCGCTGGGATTGTCGCTGCCGGGCAACGGCTCGACGCTGGCCACGCATGCCGACCGCAAGCGTCTGTTCGTCGAGGCCGGCCATCTGATCGTCGATCTCGCCCAGCGCTATTACGAGCAGGACGACGAGACGGCGTTGCCACGCAACATCGCCGCGAAGGGCGCGTTCGAGAACGCCATGACGCTCGATATCGCCATGGGCGGCTCGACCAACACCGTGCTGCACATCCTGGCCGCGGCGCATGAGGGCGAGATCGATTTCGACCAGGATGACATTGATGCACTGTCACGCAGGGTGCCGGTGCTGTGCAAGGTAGCTCCTGCCAAGTCGGATGTGCACATGGAAGACGTCCATCGCGCCGGCGGCATCATGGCGATCCTCGGCCAGCTCGACAATGCCGGGCTGATCAACCGCGATCTGCCGACCGTGCATACCTCAACGCTAGGTGAAGCACTCGACCATTGGGACATCTCCCGCACCTCGAGCCAAAGCGTCCGCGACTTCTTCCTGGCCGCACCCGGTGGCGTGCCGACACAGGTCGCCTTCAGCCAGGACCGCCGCTGGGACGAGCTCGATCTCGACCGCGAAAAAGGTGTCATCCGCTCAGCGGAGCATCCCTTCTCCAAGGATGGCGGCCTCGCCGTCCTGAAAGGCAATCTGGCGCTTGACGGCTGCATCGTGAAGACCGCCGGCGTCGATGAATCGATCCTGAAATTCACGGGTCCGGCCCGCGTGTTCGAAAGCCAGGACGCCAGCGTCAAGGCGATCCTGTCGAACGAGATCAAGGCCGGCGACGTCGTCGTCATCCGCTACGAGGGGCCGCGCGGCGGTCCCGGCATGCAGGAAATGCTTTACCCGACCAGCTATCTGAAGTCGAAGGGCCTCGGCAAGGCCTGCGCGCTGGTCACCGATGGCCGCTTCTCCGGCGGTACGTCGGGCCTGTCGATCGGCCATGTCTCGCCGGAGGCCGCGGAGGGCGGATTGATCGGGCTGGTGCAGGAAGGCGATACGGTGGAGATCGACATTCCGAACCGCACCATCCGCATCGCTGTCAGCGAAGCCGAGCTTGCCAGCCGCCGGGCAGCGATGGAAGCAAAGGGTGCGGGCGCCTGGAAGCCGCAGGAGAAGCGCAAGCGCAAGGTGACGACCGCCTTGCGAGCCTATGCCGCCTTTGCGACCAGCGCCGACAAGGGTGCGGTGAGGCACGTTCCGGAATAAGGGCAGTTTTTCCTTCTCCCACAGGGGGAGAAGGAAAAGCCCTCACGGCATCAGCTGATATTCATACAGCTTCTGATAGAGCCCGCCCTGCTTGAGAAGGTCCCTGTGCGGGCCGCTCTCCACCACCTTGCCGGCTTCGAGCACGACGATCGTGTCGGCCTGGTGCACGGTCGACAGACGATGCGCGATGACGATCGTCGTGCGTCCCTCGGTCAGTTGCTGCAATGCGTCGCGGAACAGCGCCTCCGATTCGGCATCGAGCGCGCTCGTCGCCTCGTCCAGCAACAGGATCTCGGCATTGCGCAGCATGGCGCGGGCGATTGAAATGCGTTGACGCTGGCCACCGGACAAGAAGGCGCCGTTTTCGCCGACTTCCGTCTCGTAGCCTTTCGCCTGCGCGCTGATGAAGTCGTGTGCATTGGCGGCCCTGGCGGCGGCGATCACCTCCGCATCCGTCGCATCCTGACGCCCGAGGCGGATGTTGTGCATGATCGTGCCAGCAAACAGGAACGTGTCCTGGCTGACATAGGCGATCTTTTCCCGCAGCGAGGCGAGCGTGGCATGGGAGATGTCCTGGCCATCGAACAGCACCCTGCCGCTCTGAGGGTCGTACATACGCATGATCAGGTTCAAAATCGTCGATTTGCCGCTGCCGGACGGTCCGACCAGTGCCGTCATCTTGCCGGGCGCAAGCGTCATGTCGAACCGGTCGAGCACCGGCGGGCCATTTTGATAGGCGAAGCTGACGGCGTCGAACCTGATCTCGCCCGGTCCGGCCAGAAGTGGCTTCGCATCCGGCTTCTCGGCCAGCGTCAGCGGCTCGTCGGCCAGCTGGAACATCATGCGCACGCCGACAATGCCACTCTCAAGCGCGATGCGCACGCGCGCAAGGCGCTTCGCCGGCTCATAGGCCAGCAGCAACGCCGCGATGAAGGCCATGATGCCGCCTGGTGTCTGGCCGCCTTCCAGGACCAGAAGGCCGCTGACCAGGACAGCGCCGGCGATCGCCAGCCCGGCGAGCGTTTCCATCACCGGACTGGTAACGGCTTCCAGAGTCGCGATGTTGTTGGCCCGGTCCTCGACGTCCGACACCGCCCTGTACATGCGCTTGCGCATCATGCCTTCGAGGTTGAAGGCCTTGACCACGCGCACACCGATCGCGGTTTCCTGGATCACTTGCACGATCTGGCCGACCGAGCGGAACTCCATGGCGGCGAATTTGCGGACGCGCTTCAGGATGAGGTTGACCCCGTAGATGGCCAGGGGGCCGACGACGAAGCAGATCAGGGACAGCGCTGGCTGCTGCACGATCATGACCAGCACGAGGGCAACCAAGGTCACCAGATCCCGTACATAGGACGTGACGACGAGGTCGAGCACGTTGCGTGCCGCCTGCGCGTTGTTGGTCATGCGGGTGATCAGGTCGGACGACGAGGTCGAATGGTAGAATTCGATACCTTGCGCCAGTATGCGGTCGTAGATCTTGCGCTGCCGTTCAGCGATGATGGCGTTGCCGACCCGGCTCATGAAGTAGGCCTGGACGAAATTGGCGACGCCCTTGACGATGAAGATCACGGCGACCGCCGCGGCAATCATGTTGACGCGTTCGATTCTCTTGTCGATCACGAATTCATTGGTGATTTCTCGCAGGATCCAGGCACTGGCAGCCGTCATGCCGGCCACCACCAGCATCGACAGGATGGCGGCGCCGTATCCGAACATGTGTTGCCGGAAGGATTCCCTGACCAGCCTTACGACAAGGCGCTGGTTCTCCGTCGAACGGAAGAAGCGAAACAAATGGTGGATCCCATGTCTGACTGACGCGAATTTCGGATTCGCCACAGGGGCGAGAGGCGGCTTATAGAACCAGTTGCCGCGTGATGGAACCTGTAGCAGTCATTCGAAGGAAACGACTGCGGCAGGCTGTCCTTTGCGCCACTGTCGCGACATGATTCTTCAAGGGGATGACGAACGATGAATTTCGACCTTATCGTGCGCGGCGGAACGCTGCCTGACGGCAGGATCGCCGACATCGGCATTGTCGGCGAGACGATCGTGGCGATCGAGCCCGAACTGAATGTCACGGCGGGTACAGCCATCGACGCGCGCGGCAATCTGGTCTCGCCGCCCTTCGTCGATCCACATTTCCACATGGATGCGACCCTGTCCTACGGTATCCCGCGCATCAATGCGTCGGGCACGCTGCTGGAAGGCATTTCACTGTGGGGTGAATTGAAGCCGCTGTTGACGCATGAGGCGGTGCGCGACCGCGCGCTCGCCTATTGCGACTGGGCGGTGTCGATGGGCCTGCTGGCCATCCGCACGCATGTCGATGTCTGCGACGACCGGCTGCTGGCGGTGGAAGCGCTGCTCGACGTGAAGAAAACCATCGCGCCCTATATCGACCTGCAATTGGTCGCCTTCCCGCAGGATGGATTTTACCGCTCGCCGACAGCGCGTGAAAACACCCTCCGTGCCCTCGACATGGGCGTCGATGTCGTCGGTGGCATTCCGCATTTCGAGCGCACCATGGCCGACGGCGCGCGTTCGGTGAGCGAACTCTGCGAGATCGCGGCCAAGCGCGGCCTGATGGTCGACCTGCATTGCGACGAGACCGACGATCCGCTGTCGCGCCATGTCGAACAGCTGGCCTATGAAACGCAGCGCCTCGGATTGCAGGGCAGGGTGGCCGGCTCGCATCTCACCTCCATGCATTCGATGGACAATTATTATGTCTCGAAGCTTCTGCCGCTGATCGCAGAGGCGGGTGTTTCAGCCATCCCCAATCCGTTGATCAACATCATGCTGCAAGGTCGCCACGACACATTTCCGAAACGCCGCGGCCTGACCCGGGTCAAGGAAATGCAGGCGCTCGGCATCCGTGTCGGCTGGGGTCAGGATTGCGTGCTCGATCCCTGGTATTCCCTGGGCACCGCCGACATGCTCGACGTCGCCTTCATGGGCCTTCATGTCGCCCAGATGTCGAGTCCAGCCGACATGGCGCGCTGCTTCGACATGGTCACCAACGTCAACGCCGCCATCATGGGGCTGGATCATCTGGGCCTGGCGGTCGGCAAGCGCGCCAGCCTCGTCGTTCTCGATGCCGGCAACCCGATCGAGGCCTTGCGCCTGCGCGCCGAGCGCATCTGCGTCATCGCAAGGGGCAAGGTGGTGGCGGAGCGGACCAGGCAGGACACGCGGCTTGCTATCGAGGGGAGGCCGGCAACGGTGAACCGCCGGCATCGCCCGACCGGCCGCTGACAATGATCTGGCAGGCCCAAGAGGGCGCTGGGCCTGCATCAAAGCCGGGGCGTGTCATCCGTCGAAAATAAGTATACAATAAACCTCCACTTTATTTGAGGAGGATCTCCATGTGGCGCAAGATAGCGATCGTGGCCGCACTGGCGGCAATCAGTGCCGGCTGCACGACGATGTCGGCGCAGGATCGCCGTGCCGCTGACGAGGCGAAATGCCGGTCCTATGGCTTCCTCAAGAAGAACGACGCCTTTGCCGAGTGCCTGCAGCGCATCGATCTTGAGCGGCGCGCGGAACTGCGCGCCACGCCGGCCTTCGATCCCTGGGACCAGCCTGTGTTCTATCGCCCGATCATTATCCGGCCGCGGCCCAAATAGGCCGCAACGGGGCAGACCCAGCCGATTCCCGGCGCTGGCATTGCCGAACGCCCGATTTGTCCTCGTCAAAGCGATGGCTTGCGTCTACGACGCAATCTGTCCAGCTCGCAGAGGAAGGATCCGGGACCGGCATGACGCAGCCCGTGGCGCAGAATTCGACCATCAAGAACGTGCTTTTGGCCGGCATTCTGTTGATGTTGGCTGGCGACTTCCTGTTTGCGCTGAACGATGCCATGGGCAAGTGGCTGGTTGCCAGCTTCTCGGTCGGGCAGGTCGTGCTGATCCGTTCGATCGGCGCCTTCTTCGTGCTCGGTCCGATGATCGCCCGTCAGGGCACGGGCAAGCTGTTTCGGATGGAGCGGCTTGAGCTGCAGGTTCTGCGCGTCGTCATGACGACGCTCGACACCGCCTTCTTCTATGCCGCCGTGGTCTATCTGCCGCTCGCCGACGTCATGAGCT
The DNA here is from genome assembly GCF_040537815.1 of Mesorhizobium shangrilense. Classification (NCBI taxonomy): domain Bacteria; kingdom Pseudomonadati; phylum Pseudomonadota; class Alphaproteobacteria; order Hyphomicrobiales; family Phyllobacteriaceae; genus Mesorhizobium; species Mesorhizobium shangrilense. Next base: position 3,843,554 of record NZ_JBEWSZ010000001.1, on the reverse strand, counting down.
TCTACATGGCCGGGCCGATCTATGTCGCGGCGCTGTCGCATCTGCTGCTTGGCGAGAAGGTCGGCTGGCGCCGCTGGATGGCGATCCTGCTTGGCTTCTGTGGTGTGCTGATCATGCTGAAACCCTCCTCGGCGGCGTTCTCGCTGTCGTCGGGCTTTGCGCTCGCCGGCAGCATTTCCTTCGCTTTCGCCATCATCCTCAACCGACGCCTGCGCGGCACCAGCGACACCAATCTGGTGACATGGCAGACGATCGGGACGCTGGTGGTCGGCGGTGTCCTGACCATAGGCGCCTGGCAGACCCCATCGGCGCTCGATTTCGGCGCCATGCTGCTGCTGGGCATCGTCTCCTGCGGCGCGCATCTGATGATCACCAGGGCGCTGAAGCTGGCGCCTGCCTCGACGCTGGCACCGCTGCACTACACGCTGCTCTTGTGGGCGGTGGTGTTCGGACTGGTGTTCTTCGGCGATGTTCCCGGCCCGCGCATCCTGATCGGCTCCGGCATCGTCGTGCTGGCCGGCCTGTTCATCTTCCATCGCCAGAAGGTGGTGGATATCACGGTGCCTCCCGAAAACGTGCCGAAGGGCGTGAACTAGCCCTGTCGTATCGCCATCAGATGCCTTGAAAACTCGGGCGTCTCCATCAGCGCCTTGCAGCGCGCAAATCGTCCATCGGCATAGGCGCGAAAGTCGTCGACCGGATTGTTGTTGGCGAGCTGGATCAGCCCCCACAGCGTCCACAAAAGGTCGCACATCGCCTTGTGGATGACGATACGGCCGCGCTCGGCGGGTTTCGGCTCGCCGCCGAAATAGGCGCGCATCATCTCCTCGTCCTGTCCAGCGTCGAACTTGCCTTCCACCGACAGGTCGCCGAGATCCCACAGCGGGTCGTTCATGCCGGAATATTCCCAGTCGACGATCCACATCCTGTCGCCCGTATCGAGAAAGTTCTCGCACAGCGGATCGCAATGGCAAGCCACCAAGGGGAGTGGATGGGCGGCAAGCGCCGACCGCACGGTTCCGGCCTCGCTGACAACGTCGTGGTAGCCGGCGGGCAGGGTCACATCCTTGGTCGAGAGCACCCGCAGATAATCGTCGATCATCGAAAACAGTTCGAAGCGGAAGGGAAATATCGCGCCTGACGTGTGCAGCTTGCGAAAGGCGTGGCCAGCGCGGGCCGGGCTGCCTGTCAGCGTCCGGAATTTCTCCGGCGACATGGTCTCGGCACCGGCAACGAACCGCGTCACCATAACCCCTGTCCCGCTGTCGAAATGCAGCACGTCGGGGCTGACGCCGGCCTTGGCTGCTTCCCGCGCCGCCACGGCCTCATTGGCGCGGTTGATATATTCTTCGGTGCCCTTGCCGGGAATGCGCAGGCAGAAGTCACCGGCCTTGAAGACAAGGTTGGTGAGGCCGCCGAGCCGCTCCAACTGGCCTCGATAGTCGGCAAGGATCGGAATGCCCGCAAGCACCGCACGCGCCTCGTCAACCGCCATGCCAGCGTCCCCCTGTCGCGCCGTTATTTATCGCCGCAACGGTTCCACAATTTTCACCGTTTGGCTATCATCCGTTGGGGATTCACGAACTGGATGGAACACGAGTGGCTGACAATGGACATGATGGTGCGCCTGGCGCACTTGGTGCGGTCTATGCGGCCAAGCGACCGGAGGAGGTTGCGGCCCTCTACGACAGCTGGTCGCAGACCTATGATGCCGATATGTCGGCGGCCGGCTATCGCCATCCGACGATCTGCCTTGCCTTGCTCGCCCGCCATCTGCCGCGCGGCGCCTCGCCGCTGCTCGATGCCGGGGCTGGCACCGGGCTCATCGGCGAATGGCTGAGCATCACCGGCTATCCTCTTGTCGAGGCGCTCGACATTTCCCAGGGCATGCTGGCGCAGGCCGCTCGCAAGGGCGTCTATTCGGCGCTGCATTGCCTGGCGCTCGGTGGGCCGCTGCCTTTCGTTGATGGTGCTTATGCCGGGATCGTCTCGGCGGGCGTCTTCACCTCGGGCCATGTCGGCGTCGAGGGACTGGACGAGTTGATCCGCATCTGCCGGCCTGGCGGGGTGATCGTGCTGACGGTCAAGAACACGCTGTGGGATGCCGGCTTTGCGGAAAGGATCGCGGAGCTCGAAGCGCAAGGCGTCGTCACGCGCGCCGAGGAGACGGCCCCTTATGTCTCGATGCCGGGCGAGGCGGACACCGTGCCCAGCCGCGGTCTCGTGCTGCGTGTGAGCTGACGGAAAACCGTTTCACACTTTTCCTGGATTTGCTCTACGCTTTCACCCTGTCACCGGCAGGGTCATACATCGGCTCAAGACGGATCGTTGCCGGCGTAGGCTCCATCGCCACGACAAGCTCGTAATTGCCAGAGGCGAGGAAATCGTCGCTGACGCCGTCGGCGTTGCGCACATAGCCGAAGCCGATGTTCTGGCCCAGCGTATAGCCGTAGCCGCCGCTGGTCAGATAGCCGACCGGCTGGCCATCGCGCAGGATCGTCTCGCGCCCGACCAGCACGACCGCCGGATCGTCGACGGTGAAGCCGGCAAAGCGTTTCTTCAATGCGGCGCCGTTGATCGCCTCGAGCGCGCGGCGGCCAATGAAATCCGTGTTCTTGCGCAGCTTGACCGCCCAGCCGAGCCCGGCTTCCTGCGGCGTATCATTGGGCGTGATGTCCGAACCCCAGGCGCGGTAACCTTTTTCCAGCCGCAGCGATTCCAGCGCCCGGTAGCCGACCGGTCGGATGCCGTGCTTCTTGCCCGCCGCTATCAGCGCGTCGAAGACTTCGCCGGTGGCAGCGATCGGCACATGCAACTCCCAGCCGAGTTCGCCGACATAGGTGACCCGCAGCGCCCGAACGATGTGTCCGGCAATGGCAATTTCGCGCGCATGGCCGAAGGGGAAGCCGGCATTCGACACATCCGCATCGGTCACGTCAGCCAGCACGTCGCGGGCGTGCGGTCCCATCAGTGACAACGTGCCGAAATCCTCGGTGACATCGATGAGCTTGGCATCGAGGCCGTCGCCGATATGATCGCCGATCCACGACAGATCATGCGTGCGGAAACCGGTGCCCGTGACGATATAGAACTTCTCCTCGGCCAGCCGCGCCACGGTCAGGTCGGCCTCGATGCCGCCGCGCGTGTTGAGAAGCTGCGTGTAGGTCAGCCGGCCGACCGGCTTGCTGACGTCGTTGGCGCAGATCCAGTCCAGCGCTTTCAGTGCGTCGGGTCCGCTCAGTTCGTATTTGGCGAAAGATGACTGATCGAAGATGCCAACCTTTTCGCGTACATGCTTGTGCTCTTCGCCGACCGCCGCGAACCAGTTCTGCCGCCCCATCGAATAGATGTCTTTTGCCTCGACGCCCTCTGGCGCGAACCAGTTAGGCCGTTCCCAGCCGAGCTTGGATCCGAACACGGCGCGGTGTTTCTTCAGCCGTTCGTAGAGCGGCGAGACGATGCGCGGTCTTCCGCTGGTGTATTCCTCATGCGGAAAGCCGATCGTATAGTGCTTGCCATAGGCCTCCAGCGTACGCTCGCAAACCCATTGCCGATCGCGGTGCAGGTTGGAAAATCGTCGGATGTCGACAGCCCACAGGTCGAGCGGCGCCTCGCCATCGACAGCCCATTGCGCCAGCACCCAGCCGGCGCCGCCACCCGATGCTATGCCGAAGGCATTGAAACCGGCGCCGACGAACATGTTGGCGCATTCGGGCGCCACGCCGAGAATGAAATTGCCGTCCGGCGTAAAGCTCTCCGGCCCGTTGATCATCTGCTTGACGCCGACGGTTTCCAGCGCCGGCACGCGTGCGATCGCTTGGCGCATGTGCTGTTCGAAATGGTCGTAATCGTCGTCGAACAACCGGAATTCCCAGTCGTTGGGTACGTCGCCCCCGGGAAGATCAGTCGTCCAGGCCTGCGGGTTGGGCTCATAGCCGCCCATCACCAGTCCACCGACCTCCTCCTTGAAATAGGTGCGCCGGTCCGGGTCGCGCAGTGTCGGCGCGTTGGTCGCCAGCCCGTCGATCTTCTCGGTGATGATGTACTGGTGCTTCACCGGGTGCAGCGGCACGTTGATACCCGCCATGGCGCCGACCTGCCGTGCCCACTGGCCGGCGCAGTTCACCACCTTGTCGCAGGCGATGTCGCCCTTGTTGGTCTTCACTTTCGTGATGCGGCCGTCCGTCATCTCGAAGCCGGTGACGCGCACCTCCTCGAACAGCTTCGCGCCATGCATGCGCGCGCCCTTGGCCAGTGACTGCGTGATGTCGGAAGGGCTGGCCTGTCCGTCGGTCGGCAGCCAGGAAGCGCCGACGAGATCGTCGGTTTCCATGAGTGGCCACATTCTTTTCACTTCGGCCGGCGACAGCAAGTGCATGTCCATGCCGAAGCTCCTGGCTGTCGTCGCCAGTCTTTTGTATTCAGTCCAGCGGTCGGCATTGGTGGCCAGCCGCAGGCACCCGGTCATCTTCCAGCCGGTGGCGAGACCCGTCTCGGCCTCCAGCCCCTTGTAGAGCTCGACGGAATATTTGAGTACGCGGGTGATCGAGGCCGACGAACGCAGCTGGCCGACCAGGCCGGCGGCATGCCACGTCGAGCCGGACGTCAGCTTGCCCTGTTCCAAAAGCACGACATCGGCCTTGTGATCGCGGGCCAGGTGATAGGCCGTCGAACAGCCGATGATGCCGCCGCCAATGACGACGATCCCGGCATGTGTAGGCAATGTCATGGTTTTTGAATCCCGTATTTTGTTCTGTAGTTTTCCAGCGCGATCTCGAGCCGCGCCAGGTTCTCGCCGGTATAGGCGACGTAATCGACGCCCGGCGCGTCGAGGTGCAGTTCCGAAACCATGCTCCACATCGCCTCGCGCAGCAGCGAAGCGCACTGCATGGCCGCATGCGAGCGGCGGATTTTCTCGTCCGGCTCACGGCTGAGATAGGCGGTCAGCAGCTTTTCCGACTCGTCCTCGGACATGCCGGCATTGGAGGCGACGCCGGCGAGGTCGAACATTGCGGTGTTGAAACCGGCATATTCGAAGTCGATCAGCCACAGCTTGTGGCCGTCGTCGAGCAGATTGGCCGGCAAAAGATCGTTGTGGCCGAAGACGATCGGCAACAGCGCCTGCGCCCGCTCAAGTTCGTCGGCAAGTGCGAGATATCTAGGCAACTCGCCGGTCATGCGGCTGTCGCCAGCCTGCAGCGTGCGCGCGTAGTCGCGGATGACATGGAACACCCAGAACATGAAGCCGGCACCGGAGACGTGGTTGGGCATCTCCCGGTGAAACCCGCGCATCAGCGATGCGACGCGGCCGATATTGGCGCGCACGTCCTCGGCCAGATAGGTCCGGGCGCCCAGGAATTGCGTCACCATGATACCCGGTTCGGCATAGTGGACGGCCGGCGCGAAGCCCCCCGCATGTGCCGCGCGTGCGGTCATCACCTCGCGGTCGCGAAAGACGTGGTGGAACGGGTAGTCCTTGCCGAAGCGCACCACGTGCTGCCCGGCCGCGTCCTTGACCAGATAGTTGGCGTTGCTGAGGCCACCCGGCAGCGGCGCGATATCGATGCTGCCCGCCCAGCAGGGCAAGGTGCGGATGCGGTCTTCGGCGGTCATGGTGCTGTTCCTCGTTTGGCGAGGGGTCGGCCAAGCGCCACGGCCTGCACAAAGGTGCCGGGCTGCCGTGGCGACATGCGCTGATATTTTCGAAGTTCTCGTCGGTGCGTATCTCGGGACCTACGCCCCGCACCGCACCGACGAGCCCCATACGCCGGCCTGCTCGAGGCTGGCATCCGCCCCCGCGGATTCGAAAAATGTCGTCGCCGTGGCGCCATCAATTTCCCAAGCGCTTCGGCGGGCAAGTTTGGATGCGGCTCAGCCATCATTTTCCCACGGCAGTCCGAGCCTGCATGAAGGCAGTGTCATGCCATGTGGTCGGCTTGTCAACGCAAACTTGTGGCTTTTTATGTCTTATTGCCCGATAGTGCCGATGATTCCTTGTCATACTCAGCAGGTTTGCCTTAGAAGCGGTCAAGGCGCGGCAATTCACCGAACGAGAACCGATGATCCACTCGAAGCGACATGGCGAGATCCTGCGTCTCCTGCAGGAAGAGGGCACCATCACCATCGCCAGCCTTGCCGATCGGCTCGGCGTGTCGCTGGAGACCGTGCGCCGCGACGTCAAGCCGCTGACCAGCGACGGTTCGGTCCTGAAGATGCATGGCGCCATCGGCCTGCTGTCGATGGCGGGTGAAGCTCCGTTCGAGCGACGCATGCGCGAGAACGCCGACGCCAAGCGCGCCATTGCCCGCATGGTCGCGGCAACCATCCGCGACGGTGAATCGATCATGCTCGACACCGGCACGACGACGTCTTTCCTTGCACGAGAACTGCTGGGACATCGGCGGCTGACGGTCGTGACAAACTCGTCCGACATCGCCCGCACGCTGGCCACCGTCAACGGCAACAAGGTCTACATGGCCGGCGGCGAGCTGCGCAGCGATTCAGGCGCCGCCTTCGGCGTCTCGGCCATCGAGTTTGTCAGCCGCTTTTCCGTCAGCCACGCGGTGATCTCGACCGGTGCTGTCGATACCGCGATGGGCATCATGGATTACAATCTGGAAGAAGCGGAATTCGCCCGCATGGTCCTGTCGCGCGGCCAGCGGTCTCTCGTCATAACCGACCACAGCAAGTTCGGCCGTCAGGGTCTGGTCCAGGTCTGCGGCTTCGACGGCTTTTCCGAACTCGCCACCGACCGGTCGCCACCGGATGACATAGCCGCCGCCCTTGCGCAGGCCGGAGCGCGACTCAGCATCGCTGGCGGCGCAGCCGGGTCCTAGCCGAACACCATCGATTGGTGGGCGCATACGCCCGCGAAGGCGCCACCCGCCACGGCGAAGGCGATGTTATGCATCGCGCGTGCCGCGTCTCCGGCGGCATAGACGCCGGGAACCGTTGTCTGCTGCCGCTCGTCGACGGTGATCACGGGACCCATGAAACCGTCGGTGAAGCCGCAGCCGAGCTGCTCGGCCAGCGGGCTCGCCATTGTGTTGCGCGGCGCGGTGAACATCGCCCTGACGCCGGCCCTTCGGCTGTCGTTGAGATGGACGATCAATCCGCCGGAACCGTCTTCTTGCAGTTCGGTGACAATGGTCGGCTCAAACCTCACCTTGCACTTGTCCAGGACGGCCATTTGCTCGGCGTCGGGCTCAAGCAGGCCGTTGCCGAACAGCGTGACATCGCCCCAGTCGGCGATCAACTGCGCCTGATGCATCGACATCGGACCGGTTGCGAGCGCGCCAAGCGGTCCGCCGGAGACCTCGTAGCCATGGCAATAGGGGCAGTGCAGAACGGTCTTGCCCCATTGTTCGGCAAGCCCGGGAACGTCCGGCAGGATGTCGCGAACGCCGGTCGCCAGCACCAGTCGTGCGGCGCCGAATGTCTCGCCACCACCGATGGTGACTTCGAAGTCGTCGCTGCCGGCGGCCATGGCCCTGTCCGCACGCCCGCTGAAAACGCTGGCCGTCGGATAGGCAAGCAATTGCCGCCTCGCGTCGTCCAGTATCGCATCGGGCGCGCGTCCGTCCTGTCCCAGGAATCCGTGCGAATGCTCGGCAAAGCGGTTGCGCGGCTGGCCGGCGTCGATCACCAGCACATTGCGCCGCGCCCGAGCCGCCTGGATGGCGGCGGACAGGCCGGCAAAGCTGCCGCCCACGACGATCAGGTCATACCGCATGGCTGGACACTCCAATCAGGTCATAGCGCCGGCGGAAGTCGGCGGTCAGGTCGGCGAGCGTGATGAGGCTGAGCTTCTGCTCAAGCAGCTTCTCCGCCTCGACACGGAATTCGTCGAGAACAGCGATCACCGCTTGCTCGACGAGGCAGCCCGGGCTTTCCGGTTCTGTGCTGAACGGCAGCAGCGTTTCGCCAAGCGCGACGCTGATCTCGGCCAATGAAATGGCTTCCGGCGCCCGGCCAAGCAGCCAGCCGCCGCCATGGCCTCGCGCCGAGGTGACGATACCCGCGTCCCGCAGGCCGGCGATGGTGCGGCGAACGACAACCGGGTTCGTATGGATGAAGGCGGCGAGCTGTTCGGAGGTCAGGGCGCGGCCCGGTGTCTCGGCCATGTGGACGAGGATGTGCAAGGTCGAGGAAAGCCTGCTGTTGCGTTTCATGTAACTTACATAGTTACGAATCTTCTGGATGTCAAACCCCGCGAGAGAGGGTTTCTGGTCAGTCCTCGGCGGCGGCTGAAGCTGTCGGAAAAGTCATCCGGAACCGGGCGCCTGATGGATCACCCTGGAGGATCTCGATCCGGCCGCCATGCAGCTGCATCATCTCCTGCACCAGATTGAGACCGAGTCCGGCGCCGTGATCGCGCGGGTGCAGCCGGTAGAACGGCTCGAAGATCCGCTCACGTTCGCCCAGTGGCACGCCGTCGCCCTCGTCCAGAACCTCGATCACGGCGGGTGCGGTGACACTGACCGTTATCTTTCCAGTATTGCCGCCATGCTCGATGGCGTTCTGGACCAGATTGGTCACGGCGCGCTCGATTGCGGTCCGGTCGCCGGTGACGAAGACCGATTTCGCCGCCGGCTCGAAGGACATCTCATAACCAGCCGAAAAGGCCATCGGCGCGAGATCGACGACAACGTTGCGCGCGATCACCACAAGGTCGACCGGCTTGAAATGCTCGGCCTGCCGGTCGAGGCGCTGCAGGTCGAGAAGCTGGTCGGCCAGCGTCGAAAGGCGCGCCGCGTCCTGCAGCAGCCGGGCCCGTTCGGGCATTGGCGGCAGCGAGGCAAGGCGTGTGTTGAGGATGGCGACCGGCGTTCGCAATTCGTGCGCCGCGTCGGTCAAGAAGCGCTTGTGACGCTCATAGCCCCTGTCGAGGCGTTCCAGCGCCGCATTCACCGCCTTGACCAGTGGCGTGACTTCCCTGGGCACGTCCTTCAGGGGCAGCCGCACGCCGCGCTTGTCGATATCGATGCGCTCGGCCTCCGTGGCCGCATGGCCAAGGCCCGAAAGCGCACCGCGCACCACCCAGGGCGTGGCGAAAAGCGTGGCAAGCCCCATCAGCCCGGCAAGCGGCAATATCCCCCACAGGAAGAGTTGTGGCGCTTCCATGAGCAAGCGAAGCAGGGAAAGCCCGCCCTTGGTTCCGGTCATGATCTGGACGCTGCCGGCCGCCGTGTCGGACCATCGGATCTTGGCGGCGGGCGGCGCGGCATCACCGATGGCATGGTCGATACGGGCGTCGCTGATGTTGTCCAGCAGTCCGACAAAGGGCTGGAACGCGGCGGGCACCGTGCCTTCCTGAAGCCGATGACCTTGCTTGTCCCTGATGATGAACCAGAGATCCGGGACGTTCGAGCGCAACGTGATGAGGTCAGGTGTCTCCTTGAGGATGAGATCGCCCTTGGCGTCGCGCGCGATGGCGTCCACGAGCACATCAAGGGACGCGTCCTCGTAGTCGTGTGGAATAAGCCCGGTGGCCAGCAATGCGCCGATGATGCCGAGGATGATCAGTGTCAGCATCGCGCATTGCAGCAGGGCGATGCGCAGCACCAGGCTCCATTTCAGCGATCGCGGGCGTCGCAGCGTCATGGTGTCTCGCGCAACAGATAGCCGACGCCGCGAATGCCGTTGATCGTCACCCCGCTATCGGCATCGGTGAGCTTGCGGCGCAGGCGCGAAACATGGGTGTCGAGCGCGTTGGACTGGATTTCATCGTCGAAGCCGAAGACCGCTTCCATCAGGGCCTCACGCTGCACCATGCGGCCGGTGCGCCGCATCAGCGTCTCGAGCACGAGAAGCTCGCGGCGCGGCAAGCCGAGCAGTTCGCCGCGGATCGACACCTCTCGGTGTCCGACGTCGAGGACGAGATGGCCGGCCCGGATCACTTGCGACTGCATCGGCGCGGGACGCCTGAGCAGCGCGCGAAGCCGCGCCATGAGCTCCTCGAAAGCGAACGGCTTCGCCAGATAGTCGTCTGCTCCCATGTCCAGTCCGTCGACCTTGTCCGCGGTATCGCCCCTCGCGGTCAGCATCAGCACCGGAGTGGTGTTCTTGTCGGCGCGCAGTTTTGACACCAGCGAAAGCCCATCGCCATCCGGCAGTTGCCGGTCGAGAAGGATGGCGTCATAGGCGTCGACGGTGACGAAATCCCTCGCCTCGAGCAGCGAGGCGGCATGATCGACGACCATGTCGTGCCGCTTCAGCGCGGCGCGCAGCGCCGAAACCATTTCCGGTTCGTCCTCGACCAGCAAGATACGCATTTATCACCCTTGGCGAAGACCAGTATCCGCCGCCCTACATCGCCAAGATTGCGCAAACATGGCGATTTTGAAGCGCCGGCAGCGTGCAGACCATTTCTTGCAATCTCCGGTTTTCGCAATGTCTATGCAATCCGGTCGTCGCAAACACCACCCATCGAATGCCGGCGAGCGATTCGCTTGTGTTCGGACGCGGGAGCATCGGACCCAGGAATTGGCTTCGGGAAATCGGATGCTCAAACAGAGATAGAGCGGTCGCGCTGGCCTCAACGGCGCGTCGGCCGCTTCAAATATCGAGGATGGATATGCCTGCAAGTGACGCCTTGTCTTTTCTTCTGGCCTGGACCTCGGCGCCGGCCAAAATTGGTTCCGTAACGCCGTCCAGCTCCAGCCTGGCAGCGCTGATGACGCAAGACATCGGCCCCGAGACCGGGCCTGTGCTCGAGCTTGGCCCGGGCACCGGACCGTTCACGCGGGCTTTGCTGACACGTGGTGTGCGCGAGAGGGATTTGACGCTGATCGAATCCGATCCCGATTTCGCCGCCATGCTCAGGCGGCGCTTCCCCGGGGCTCGCATTCTCGAGATGGACGCGGTCGGCCTGCGTCACCTGCCGCTGTTCGACGAGCCGGTTGTTGGTGCCGCGGTCAGCGGCCTTCCCTTCCGGCTGATAACGCCGCGCCACACAAGGGCCATTCTCGAAGGCGTCTTTGCCAATCTGCGCCCAGGTGGCGCACTGTATCAGTTCACGCTCGGTTGGCGCTGCCCGATCGACCAGCCAATGCTGGACTGCCTCGATCTCGAAGCGACGCGGATCGGCTTCACACTTCGCAATTTCCCGCCGGCCACCGTCTACCGGATCTCCAGGATCAAGACCGTCAAAACCTATGATTGGCGCTTCTCTTGACCGGGCCGCTGTCGAGCATTCTCGGCCTCGGTCTGTTCGGCGTCTTCTGCCTCGCCTTGACCGAAAAGATCCTGCCGATCCCGCCTTCGCACGTGCTGCTGCTGTTCCTCGGCATGACGGCGGCTCCGGATGCAGTGACGTTGGCGATCCTGATGCTGGTGACGACGCTTGCCTCGTCCGCTGGCTGTCTTGTCTGGTACGCGGTGGGCCGTCGGATCGGCTCCGATCGTGCTGACAGGCTGGTCGACCGGTTCGGTCGATATGTCTGTCTGCGACCTTCGACCTACCATAAGCTCGGCCAGGCCTATCGCCGCAATCATATCCGGGTCTCGTTGCTGGCGCAGTTCATTCCCACGGTGCGCAATTACCTGCCGATCGCGGCCGGTGCGCTCCGCCTGCCTGCCTTGCCCTTCGCCGCCGCGACAATGATCGGCGCCATGCTCTGGAATGCCGGCTTTCTCGTCACCGGCTACCTGATGCGCGGCAGCGGCAAGGACACCCTCACGGTGGGCTTTCGCATCATTGTCATCGTCGTGGCCCTGGAGACGGCATTCATGCTTGCGCTGCGCTATGGCCCCGCGTGGCGGCGGCGCATCAGGCTGGCGCTCGGCTGAACGCGAGGCGCCTCCGCTCCCAGTTATGGGATAAGCTCCGGCGTCGGCTTTCCTTCGCTTTCGCGCCGGTGTTTAGTCCGGCCATGGCTTTCACCATCCGCCAGCTGCAGTTCTTCATCGCCGTGGCCGAGCAAGGGACGGTATCGCGCGCCGCGCAAAACCTCTCCATCTCGCAATCCTCGGTCACCGAAGCAATCAAGGAGCTTGAAAGCGATCTCGGCGTCGAACTGTTCGAGCGCCATCCGCGCGGCCTGAACATCACCCACAAGGGCCATCAGTTCCTGCGCCACGCGACAAAAATTCTTGCTGACGTCTCCGACGCACGCCGCTCCTTCTCTGGAGAGCAGGCCGTGGCGGGCGGGCGGCTGCAACTCGGCGTCACATCGCTGGTCGCCGGCTACGTGCTGTCGGATCTGCTTGCCCGCTACCGCCGCGCCTATCCGGGCGTCGAGGTCTCAGCCATCGAGGACAATGGCGACTATCTCGAACACCTGCTGATCGGCGGCAAGCTCGACATCGCCGTCATGGTGACCTCCAACCTGCGCGACCGCACCGCGCTGCAGTCCGAAATCCTCGAAGTCTCCGCCTATCGGCTGTGGCTGCCGCTCGGCCATCCCCTGGCCGGCGCGGATATCATCGGCATCGGCGACATCGCCTCGGAGCCGCTGATCATGCTCACCGTCGACGAGATCGAGGAGAACACCGGCAAGCTGCTAACGGCGATCGGCGCCAAGCCGCATGTCGCCTTTCGCACCCGTTCCGTTGAAGCGGTGCGCAGCCTGGTTGCCACCGGCGCCGGCGTGGCGCTGCTGCCCGATCTTGTCTACCGGCCGTGGTCGCTGGAAGGCGACCGCATCGAATCGCGCGATATTTCGGGCTCGTTGCCGGTGGTGCAGGTAGGCATGGTCTGGCGGCGCGGTTCCGGCCTGCCGCAGGCCGCGCGCGACTTCATCGGCCTCGCCCAGTCGCAGCGCACCGTCCGCCAGCGGCCCTGACAATATTCTCGTCGACCTATCGGGAAAACCGATATCGCCTTTCTGATAAATGAATTTGCGAAACCGGAATTTTCACAGCACCTTGCATCTCAGGGACCAAAGCCGCCGCAAGTGCGGCCCCTTGGAGCGCTGCTCGCCATCGGGCGAACTGACACTTTAAGTTCGCGCATGATCCGTTCCGAAAGCCGATCCGGGTTTCGGGGTCACGCGCCAAAATGGGAGATTGATGATGAATTCATTTTTGAAGTCATGCACTGCTTTGACGGTCGCGCTGACCTTCTCCGGCCAGGCAGTCGCCCAGGTCAAGGAACTCGGCAAGGGCGAGGGTCAGGTCAACATTGTCGCGTGGCCGGGCTATATCGAGCGCGGCGAGACCGACAAGGGGTATGACTGGGTCACCTCCTTCGAGAAGGAGACCGGCTGCAAGGTCAACGTCAAGACCGCCAACACCTCCGACGAGATGGTCTCGCTGATGAACGAGGGTGGTTTCGACCTCGTCACGGCCTCAGGGGATGCCTCGTTGCGCCTCGTCGCCGGCAAGCGCGTCCAGCCGATCAACACCGATCTCATCCCAAGCTGGAAGACGGTCGACGACCGCTTGAAGAACGCGCCATGGTTCACTGTCGGCGGCGTCCATTATGGTGTCCCCTACCAGTGGGGCCCGAACATCCTGATGTACAACACCGACGTGTTCAAGCAAGCGCCGAAGAGCTGGAACGTCGTCTTCGAGGAAATGAACCTGCCGGACGGCAAGTCCAACAAGGGCCGCGTCCAGGCTTATGACGGACCGATCCACATCGCGGACGCCGCCAACTATTTGATGTTCCACAAGCCGGAGCTGGGCATCAAGGATCCCTACGAACTGAACGAAGACCAGTACAAGGCTGCACTCGCGCTGCTGCGCGTCCAGCGCACGCTGGTTGGCCGCTACTGGCATGACGCGGCGATCCAGGTCGACGACTTCCAGAACGAAGGCGTTGTCGCCTCGGGTTCGTGGCCGTTCCAGGTCAACACGCTGGTCGCCGCCAAGAAGCCGATCGCCTCGACCGTTCCCGAGGAAGGTGTCACCGGCTGGGCCGACACCACGATGATGGAAGCCGACGCGGCCAATCCGAACTGTGCCTACAAGTGGCTCGAGCACTCGCTGGCACCGAAAGTGCAGGGCGATGTTTCGGCCTGGTTCGGCTCGCTTCCGGTTGTGCCGGCCGCCTGCAAGGGCAACGAACTGCTCGGCGAGGAAGGCTGCAAGACCAACGGCTACGAGAACTTCGACAAGATCAAGTTCTGGAAGACCCCGGTGTCGAAATGCGCCAGCCAGAACGACCAGTGCGTGCCCTACTACCGTTGGGTGTCGGACTATATCGGCGTCATCGGCGGTCGGTGATTTCGCCACGCATTTATTGATAGGTTGACGCTGCCCCTCACCCTTACCCTCTCCCCGTATAGAGACGGGGAGAGGGGGGCGTCAGCGCGGGAGCTTCTCCCTTCTCCCCGTCTCTATGCGGGGAGAAGGTGCCGGCAGGCGGATGAGCGGCAGCACTGCCGCTCGAATTGAAAAGCCTGAAAGATCAGGACAACCCATGACCTCAGCCGTTTCCTTCAGACAAGTCTCCCGCCATTTCGGCAGCGTGCGCGCTGTCGACGCGGTTGATCTCGACATCGTGCCGGGCGAATTCTTCGCCATGCTCGGGCCCTCGGGCTCCGGCAAGACGACGTGCCTGCGCCTCATCGCCGGCTTCGAGCAGCCGACATCGGGTTCGATCTCGATCTTCGGCGAGCGTGCCGAGGGCGTGCCGCCCTATCGCCGCAACGTCAACACGGTGTTCCAGGACTATGCGCTGTTCCCGCATCTCAACGTGCTCGACAACGTCGCCTACGGGCTGATGGTCAAGGGCGTCGGCAAGGCCGAGCGCCAAAAGGCAGCTGAAGAAGCGTTGTCGCTGGTACGGCTGCCCGGCTATGGCGCGCGCCGGCCCGGCCAGTTGTCCGGCGGCCAGCGCCAGCGCGTCGCGCTCGCCCGTGCGCTGGTCAACCAGCCCAAGGTGCTGTTGCTCGACGAGCCGCTCGGCGCGCTCGACCTCAAGCTGCGCGAAAACATGCAGGAAGAGCTGAAGTCGCTGCAGAAGGCGCTCGGCATCACCTTCGTGTTCGTCACCCACGATCAAGGCGAGGCCCTGTCGATGGCCGACCGCGTCGCCGTCTTCAACGACGGCAAGATCATGCAGATCGGCACGCCGGAGGATATCTACCAGCGGCCGAAGACCCGCTTCGTCGCCGATTTCGTCGGTTCGTCGAACGTGTTGCCGCCAGGTTTCGTCCAGCGCTATTGCGGCCAGCACCGCTGGGGCAGCCTGCGCCCCGAATCCATTCGCGTCGGTCGCGCGGCCAGCGGCGAAGGTGTTTCCGCGCGCCTAGTCTCGACCAATTATCTCGGCGCCACGACAAAGCTGTCTGTTGATGCCGATGGGCTGCGACTGCACGCGGTCGTGCCTGCCGGCACCACCTTGCCGCAGGAGGGCGAAGCGGTGGTGCTGACCTTCAATCGTGACAGCCTGCATCTGATGGACGAGCCGGCATGAGCCTCGACGCCACCATGCCACGCGCCACCGCTCCCGCCATCCTGCCGGGCAGTGGCGGCTTGCGCGGCGCGCTGTCGGACCTTTTCTGGCGCAAGCCCAAGGTGCTGCTGCTGCTGATGCTCTTGCCGCCCTTGCTGTGGCTCGGCATCGTCTACATCGGCTCGCTGTTCGCCCTGCTGGCGCAGAGCTTTTTCTCCATCGACGAGTACTCGGGCCTCATCAACCGCCAGTTCACGTTGAAGACCTATGGCGACCTGTTCCAGGCCGCCAATCTCGATATCATCCTGCGCACGGTGACGATGGCGGCATTGGTCACGCTGGCCTCGGCCATCGTCGCCTTCCCCATTGCCTACTATGCTGCACGCTATGCGCGCGGCCGCTGGAAGGCACTGTTCTATCTCGGCATCATGCTGCCGTTGTGGTCGAGCTACCTGGTCAAGATCTACGCCTGGAAGCTGATCCTGGCCAAGGAAGGCATCCTCACCTGGCTGCTAGGCAAGCTGCATCTGCAATGGCTGCTCGATGCCTGGCTGTCGCTGCCTGTGGTTGGCGGCAACTCGCTGTCGGTGTCGTTCACCGGCACCTTCATCGTCTTCGTCTATGTCTGGCTGCCCTTCATGATCCTGCCGGTGCAGGCGGCGCTCGAACGCGTGCCCGGCAATCTGGTCGAGGCCTCGTCCGACCTCGGCGCCTCGCCCGGCCAGACCTTTCGCAATGTGCTGTTCCCGCTGGCGTTGCCCGGCATCGTCGCCGGCTCGATCTTCACCTTCTCGCTGACACTCGGCGACTACATCATCCCGCAGATCATCGGCACGTCGCGGCTGTTCATCGGCCAGGCCGTCTATGCCCAGCAGGGCACCGCCGGCAACATCCCGCTTGCCGCCGCTTTCACGGTGGTGCCCATCATCATCATGGGCTTCTACCTCTGGGGCGCCAAACGCATGGGGGCCTTCGATGCGCTCTGAAGATGCGAAAGCAAAGTTGCTAGTCGAGTTCCCAGAGCTCGGAAATCCGGAGATCATATTTCAAAAAGAAGTATTCGCTCATTTCGGCTTGGCATTTCTGAAGTTCGGTTTGGTGGAACATTCGTTGATCAATGTCCTAACTTTCTGGAGTGTGGGCGAGGGAGTGCGGACAGGAAAAATTCGATCTCGATTAACTTGGGAATCGGCGTTTGACAGCGGCTACGAACAGGCTGTGGCGCTGACCTTCGGCAATCTCACAAAGAAGGTCTGCTCAATTGCTGAGTTCTCTGATCTGAGATCGAGCTTCGCTGATGCAAAACGGCTACGTGATTATTTCGCGCATCATTTTATGCGTGATGAAGCAGCCTATTTTGAATCTGAAGAAGGCTGTTGGCTGCTCCTAACGAAGATCGCAGAAGTTCGTCATCAGGTGCTCAGACTGGAGGATGCTCTAAAGCCTAGATTCGAGGCCATGCGCGAGCGTCTTAAACTGCCGCGTCAGGATGAGAGCCAGTTGAACGAGCTGCTAGCTGCCTATTATCGAGAGGCACGCGAAGATATCGCAGCTGGATCTGCCAAGGTCGGGTGGGAAAAAAATGCGCTCTGATCGTGGTCAATCCGCTCCCCTCGGCCTGAAGGTCGCCGCCGCCTGCGGCCTGCTGTTCCTGCACCTGCCGATCCTCTTGATCTTCGTCTACGCCTTCACCACCGAGGAAAAGAGCTTCGTCTGGCCGCCGCCCGGGCTGACCACGCAATGGTTCGCCGTCACCTGGAACCGGCCGGATGTCTGGCAGGCGCTGTCGCTGTCGGTCAGGGTCGCGGCTTTTTCGACCGCGATCGCACTGGTCCTCGGCACGCTGTGCTCGGCAGCGGTGTCGCGGACAAAATTCTTCGGCCGGGAAACCATCTCGCTGCTGGTCATCCTGCCGATCGCGCTGCCAGGCATCATCACCGGCATCGCGCTGCGCTCGGCCTTCGCGCTGACCGACATTCCTTTCTCGTTCTGGACGATCGTGCTCGGCCACGCCACTTTCTGTGTCGTCGTTGTCTACAACAACGCCGTCGCCCGCTTCCGCCGCACCTCGGGCTCGATGATAGAGGCGTCGATGGATCTCGGCGCTGATGGCTTCCAGACCTTCCGGCACGTCGTGCTGCCCAACATCGCGACCGCGCTGCTTGCCGGCGGCATGCTGGCCTTCGCTTTGTCCTTCGACGAGGTCATCGTCACCACATTCACCGCCGGCCAGCAGCAGACGCTGCCGATCTGGATGCTCGAAGAGCTGATCCGCCCGCGCCAGCGCCCGGTCACCAATGTCGTGGCCATGGTCGTCGTGATGGTGACGCTGCTGCCCATCCTTGCCGCCTATTACCTGACCCGCGACGGCGACCAGATCGCCGGTTCGGGCAAATAACTGAGTTCATAAGGGAGAGACGTCCATGGACACCCAGATGCTGATCGGCTCGAAGTTCGAGAAGGGCACGGAAACCGAGGAGCCGATCCTCAATCCGAAGACCGGGGCGACAATCCTCAACCTGCCCGAAGCCAGCCAGGCGCAGATCGAGGCGGCGGTGCTCGCCGCCGAACAAGCGTTCGTCTTGTGGTCGCGCACAACGCCGGCACAGCGCTCCGGCTATTTGCTGAAGATCGCCGACCGCATCGAGGCCGACGCGAAGGAGTTCGCGGCGCTCGAGGCGTTGAATTGCGGCAAGCCGATCAATGCCGTGCTGAATGACGAAATACCGGCGATCGTCGACTGCTACCGCTTCTTCGCCGGCGCCGTGCGCTCGATGCCGGGCGTGGTCGCCGGTGAATACCTGCCCGGCCACACCTCGATGGTCCGCCGCGACCCGATCGGCATCGTCGCCTCCATCGCGCCGTGGAACTATCCGCTGATGATGATGGCCTGGAAGCTGGCGCCGGCGATCGCCGGCGGCAATACGGTCGTCTTCAAGCCTTCCGAACAGACGCCGCTGACGGCGCTGAAGCTGGCAAAAATCCTTGCCGAGATCCTGCCCGAAGGCGTTGTCAACGTCGTGCTCGGCCGTGGCGACAGCGTCGGCAACACGCTGATCAACCATCCCAAGGTCAACATGATCTCGATCACCGGTGACGTCGCCACCGGCAAGAAGGTGCTGCAGGCGGCCGCCAAGTCGGTCAAGCGCACCCATCTCGAGCTCGGCGGCAAGGCCCCGGTCATCGTCTTCGATGACGCCGATCTCGGCGCGGTGGTCAACGGCCTGCGCGCCTTCGGCTATTACAACGCCGGCCAGGACTGTACCGCCGCCTGCCGCATCTATGCCGGCAAGAAGATCTACGACAAGCTTGTCGCCGAGCTGTCCTCGGCGGTCTCGACCATCAAGTACAATCGTCCGGATGATACGGAAAACGAGATCGGGCCGTTGATCTCGCGGCGCCAGCGCGACCGCGTATCGAGCTTCGTCGAGCGCGCCTCGGAACTGAAGCACATCGAGATCACCACCGGCGGCAAGCCGGGCGAGGGCACCGGCTTCTATTACCAGCCGACCGTCATTGCCGGCGCCTTGCAGGAAGACGAGATCGTGCGCCGCGAAGTGTTCGGCCCGGTCGTCTCGGTCACTCGTTTCACGGAAGTCGACGAGGCGGTGAACTGGGCCAACGACAGCGACTACGGCCTGGCATCATCGGTGTGGACAAAGGATGTCTCGCGCGCCATGGCGACGGCGGCCCGCCTGCAATATGGCTGCACCTGGATAAACACCCACTTCATGCTGACCAACGAGATGCCGCATGGCGGGCTGAAGCAGTCCGGCTACGGCAAGGACATGTCGCTCTACGCGCTGGAGGACTACACCGCTGTCCGGCATGTGATGGTGGCGCATGGGTGAAGTTTCCCTTCTCCCCGTTTTTACGGGGAGAAGGTGGCCCGAAGGGCCGGATGAGGGGCAGCACAATCTTGCCCAGCTTAGCTCCGTCCCTCATCTGCCTGCAGGCATCTTCTCCCCGTAAACGGGGAGAAGGTAGCTACTCAACAATCCGAAAAATCTGCCACAGGCTGGTGCCCGACACGACATAAGGCTCGATCTCCTTGCCCCATTTGGCATGGGCGTCGATCTTGCCGATCTTGGCGAAGAACGCCTCCAGTTGGGCCAGGCTTTCGACCTGGTGATGTGACTCGACCGTCGCCTCGCGTGCGCCGATCGAACCGGTCATGATCTGGAATTTCAGATCAGCGATGCCGACCTGGGAGCCGATCTCGCGTTCCCATTTCTTCAGCAGTTCGAGCACGGTCTGCTTGTGCCCGAACCTGGCGTCGATCTGCCATCTGGCGCTGAACATCGCCGCCTCCTCACTCGTCCCAGGCTTGCACGACGGTCTGCCGTGCGATCCTACCGTTCTTCAGCTCCAGCATCGCCGCGGCGAATACTTTCGTTCCGTCCGGATAGGCGCAAGCCTGGGTGAAGGCGAGGTTGTCGCCGTCGGCGATCGTCGTGTCGACCTTGTGGGTCATCGCCCGGCTGCAGATGTCGTCCCAGAATGTGGTGATCGCGGCGCGGCCGCGGATCTCGCGTGGCTTGCTCGGTGGGTTGTTGCGGTCGATCACCCGCACCAAGGCATCGTCGGCATAGAAGCTCGACAGCATCTTTCCATCACGGCCTTCGATCGCCTTCTTGATCGCCGCGCCGTCCACGGTCTGTGTCTTGGTCAGCATTTTATCCTCCATGGCCCGTCTTCATGATCGGGCGGTTGATGATCGGAAGTGCCGCCCGGCGCTCATCGTCGGGCAGTGGCCTTTGTCACTGCGACTTCGCCTTGATGTCGGCGAAGACCTGGTCGGTCTGCTTCTTGAAGGTCGCGAGATCGACCTGGCTGCCGTTGAGCATGGTCGACCAGTGGCGCACGATCGCAGCCATCGTCACGGCCTCCTTGATCTCCTCATCGGTCGCGCCATTGAGCTTGGCCGCCTGCGTGTGGAAGTAGATGCAGTACTGACAGGGAATCTGCGATGCGACGGCAAGGCCCATCAACTCCTTGGTCTTGCCGTCGAGCGCGGTCTTGGGGTTGAGCTGCACGCCCTTGATTTCGGCCCAGGCGCCGGCGACCGCGACGTCCGGCAGTGTCTTGAACATGTCCGGCACCGAGCCGAGCGTTGCTTGGATGTCCTTGTAGGCAGCGGTCGCCGAAGCATCCTCGGCCTTTGCCGGGACAACAGCGAACAGCGTCGCGACGCCTGCCGCTATCACCAGCGATTTGAGTGTCTGGTTTGATTTCAGCATTTCATTCTCCGTTCGCAGCGCCTTTCCCGGCGACATCCGCCTTGGCCTGCATGGGAAGAATTGATAGCGCTTACGGCCCAGCGGCCGCTTCGCCCAAAAGCGCCATGGCCCTCATGGCCCGTCCGGGCCAGCGTGCCGCGCCGAAAACGCCGCCGCCGCCGCCCGCGACGGCAGGTCCAGCTTGAGCAGTATGTTGGCCACATGGCGCTTGACCGTATGCTCGCTCAGCCTCAGTTCGGCGGCGATCGCGGCATTGCTCTTGCCGTCGGCAATCAGGCTGACCACTTCGCTCTCGCGCGCTGTCAGCATGGTAGGTTCCGCCGGTCGGGCCTTGACGCGGCAGGCCGGCTCCAGATGCTGCTCCGACACCGCCTGGACCAGCGCCAGGGGTTCGTCCAGGTCGTCCAGCGGAATGCGCCCGGCATCGGTGAAATGAAGGCCAGAGCCGGTCGCGAGATCCGCGACCAGCCGAGACGCGAGGATATCGCCGCGGCCGGCATGAGAGGCGAGTTGCATCGTCACCCGCGTCGTCAGCCCCACCGGCGGCCCGCGCAGCTCGATCTCACCGACATGCGCACCTTGCGCGCTCGCCACGCCGATGCTTTGCGCCGCTTCGCGCAATGCTCCCGCACAGCGTATGGCGCGTGCCGGTCCATCGAAACGCGAAATCATCATCTCGCCCTGCGTGCCCACAGAGCAGCCGCCATGGCGGCCAACCAGTTGCCGCCAGGTTTCCTGGAAGCGCTGGCTGCGCTCGCTCCACATGCGGTCGCCCAGCCGCGCCGTATCGTAGATGCGCGTCACCAGAAGGGCTGCCAGCACGCGGTCCGCTTCGGCCACAGCGCGTTCGCCAGTCAGGAACTCCTCGATCAGATCGGCCACGCGGTCCACGTCGCCCGTCCAGATCGGGTGGTCGCGGCCGGGAATCTCGATCAGCCGGGCATCCGGTATCCGCCTGGCAAGGAAACGGCTGGCGTCGGGATCAACCCGTGCATCGTTGCGACGATGGATCAGCAAGGTTGGTGCGCTGATCGCGGCCAGCACGCCGCGCACGTCGATTTCGGCGTTCATCCGCGCCAGCGCCACCGCTGCCGTCGGGCTGGCCGACAGCCGCTCGAAGCGCGCCCACCATGTCGAGAAACTGGCGTCGTCGATCCGACCCGGCGCGAAATGCGGCAAGGTGGCGCCGGTACCCCAGGCCGTCTCCGCCGTCTCGATGAAGGCGGCGAGGCGTTCGGGCGGCATCACCCATTTATGGAAATGCGCATAGCCGCCATAGAGCGCCAGCGCCCGCGTCCGCTCCGGATAGGTGGCGGCGAACAGCATTGCCATCGGCGCGCCTTCGGAAGCCCCGAGCAAAGCCGCACGGCCACTGCCGGCGGCATCCATCACGGCACGTACATCGTCCATGCGCGTTTCGAGGCTGGGCAGGTGATGCGCGTCGACGCGGTCGGAAAGACCCGTGCCGCGCTTGTCGAACAGGATCAGCCGCGAGAACGCCGAAAGCCGTTTCAGGAGCCGGCTGTAGCCTTCATCCTCCCAATGCAGGTCGAGATTGGAAATGAAGCCGGGGACGAAGACGAGATCAAACGATCCTTGGCCGACCACCTGATAGGCAATCCGCACCTCGCCGCTTAGGGCATATCGGGTCTCGATCGGCCTCACGAGTTGTCCGCCCGGCCTGACGATTTCTGATCGTCAACCATAGCAGAGGCGCGCCGTTTGCGGCAGGTTAAATTTTAGCGGAAAGAAATATAAGCTCGCGCGGCACGGCGCCTAGTTTTGCGAGGCCGCGACATCGGCTGGAGAGGCCTCGACACCGAGCTTTCGATCAGCCTCAGCCGGTGTGATCGGCCGCTTGATCCTGACGGAAGCCGCCACAACGAGTTCGTCGAAGCCTTCGCCACCGCCGTCGAGCATCTCGAAGAACTGCCGGCGCATTCTGGGTTCCCAGAACTTGTTGATGTGCTCGGCGACGCCCGCAACGCCCTCCTCACGCGGTCTGGAATGGAAAAAGGCCGCGATCTGGTTGGCCATGCGCACCAGCTTTTCCCTGGTGCTCATGATGTGCTCTTCGTCATGCGACATGCTGGGCAACTCCCAAGACCACCCGGTGAGGGTTGGTGAAGACATCGAAATCGTCACCGCGCACCAACGCCACCAGCGTCATGCCGGCCTCCTCGGCGGTGCGGATGGCAAGTGCTGTCGGCGCCGAGACGGCAATGATGAAGGCCGAACCGATGGCCGCCGTCTTCTGCACCATTTCCACTGAAACGCGGCTTGTCACCACGACGGCGCCGGCCGAACCCTCGATCCCGGCCTCGGCCAGCGCGCCGGCCAATTTGTCCAGCGCGTTGTGGCGGCCGACATCTTCGCGCGCCATGACAATGCCTTTGCCGGGCACATAGAAACCAGCGGCGTGTACGGCTCCGGTCTCTGTATGAAGCGGCTGCACCTTGGACAACAGTTTGACCGAGCGGACGATGTCTTCAGCATCAAGTGTAAGCTTTGACGCACCAACTGCGTCGACCGACCGCATCGCTTCCTCGATGGATTCGATGCCGCACAATCCGCAGCCCACGGGTCCCGCGAGCCTGCGCCGCCGCGCCTCGAAACGCGTGTTGGCCGTGTCCTTCAACCGAATCTGGATGTCGATGCCGGCGCCATGGTCCTCGACCTCGATCGCCTCGATCTCTTCCGGCTTGGCAATGATGCCTTCGGTCAGCGAGAAGCCGAGCGCGAAATCCTCGAAATCGGCGGGGCTTGCCATCATCACCGCATGGGTGGTGCCGGCGAAGGAGAACGCCACCGGCGTTTCTTCCGGCACCATGCGGTTGGCCGCCGCCGTGCCGCTGGCGCGGTGCGCGAGGCGGGAAATCTGAGAGATAGGGGAGCGTTTGCGGGTCACGAGGCGCCACCCTCCGACCTGCCCGTCTTTCGCAGCATCTGTGGAGGCTCGCGCCTTTCCTCTCCCCCGTCGATCGGGGGAGAGGTGTCGAGCGAAGCTCGACGGAGTGAGGGTCGATCAACCGTCAAGATCGAAGCTCTTATTGTCGAATAGCTCGGCACAGCTACTCAGCCGCCTGCAGAGGAGCGATGCGGCGGCTCTGCTCGGCCTGTTCGTTATAGTCGCGCTGCCATTCGGTCGGGCCGTTCGACGCACCGACCTGCACCGCCGTCACCTTGTATTCCGGGCAGTTGGTCGCCCAGTCGGAGAAGTCCGTGGTGATGACGTTGGCTTGCGTGTCGGGATGATGGAACGTCGTGTAGACCACGCCCGGCGACACCCGGTCGGTGATCTCAGCACGTAGCGTCGTCTCGCCCGAGCGGCTGGTCAGCCGCACCCAGTCCCCATCGCGCAGGCCCCGGTTCTCGGCGTCGTGCGGGTGGATCTCCAGCCGGTCCTCACTATGCCAAACCACGTTCTCGGTGCGCCGCGTCTGCGCGCCGACATTGTACTGTGAAAGAATGCGGCCGGTGGTCAGCAGCAGCGGGAAGCGCGGTCCGGTCTTCTCGTCGGTCGCGACATATTCGGTGCGGATGAACTTGCCCTTGCCGCGCACGAAGCCGTCGACATGCACGATCGGCGTGCCCAGGGGCGCCTTGTCGTTGCAGGGCCACTGCACCGAGCCCATCTTCTCCAGGTAATCGTAGGAAACCTTGGCGAAGCTCGGCGTGGTCATGGCGATCTCGTCCATGATTTCGGACGGATGCTGGTAGTTCCAGTTCAGCCCCATCGTCTGGGCAAGCTTCTGCGTCACTTCCCAGTCAGCTAGGCCATTCTTCGGTGCCATCACCTTGCGCACGCGGTTGATGCGGCGCTCGGCGTTGGTGAAGGTGCCGTCCTTTTCGAGGAAGGTCGAGCCCGGCAGGAAGACATGCGCGTAGTTGGCGGTCTCGTTGAGGAACAGATCGTGTACGACGACGCATTCCATGGCAGCGAGGCCGGCCGCGACATGCTTGGTGTCGGGATCCGACTGCAGGATGTCCTCGCCCTGCACATAGAGACCCTTGAAGGAGCCGTCGACGGCGGCATCCAGCATGTTGGGGATGCGCAGGCCCGGCTCGTCGTCGATCTTCACGCCCCACAGGCTCTCATAGATGTCGCGCACGGCGTCGCCGGAGACGTGGCGATAGCCCGGCAGTTCATGCGGGAACGAACCCATGTCGCAAGAGCCCTGGACATTGTTCTGGCCGCGCAGCGGGTTCACGCCGACGCCCGGACGGCCGATATTGCCGGTCGCCATGGCGAGGTTGGCGATGGCGATGACGGTGGTCGAGCCCTGGCTGTGCTCGGTCACGCCGAGGCCGTAATAGATCGAACCATTGCCGCCGCGCGCATAGAGCCGCGCCGCGCCGCGGATCAATTCCGGGTCGACATTGGAGAGCTTGCCGACGACCTCGGGGCTGTTTTCCGGCAGTGCTACGAACGAGGCCCAGTCCTGGAACTCATCCCAGTCGCAGCGCTCGCGGATGAACGCCTCATCGAACAGGCCTTCGGTGACGATGACATGCGCCAGCGAAGTGACGACAGCGACGTTGGTGCCGGGCTTCAACGGCAGATGGTATTCCGCCTCGATATGCGCCGACTTGACCATCTCGGTGCGGCGCGGATCGAGCACGATCAGCTTGGCGCCCTTGCGCAGCCGCTTCTTCAGCCGTGAGGCGAACACCGGATGCGCCGACGCCGGATTGGCGCCGATGACCATCACCACGTCGGTGTGTTCGACGGAATCGAAATCCTGCGTGCCGGCCGAAGTGCCGAAAGTCTGGCCGAGGCCGTAGCCGGTCGGCGAATGGCAGACACGCGCGCAGGTGTCGACATTGTTGTTGCGGAAACCCTGGCGGATCAGCTTCTGCACCAGATAGGTCTCCTCGTTCGTGCAGCGCGACGAGGTGATGCCGCCGATCGAGGTGCGGCCATACTGGTACTGGATGCGGCGGAATTCGTTGGCGGTGTGGGTCAGCGCCTCTTCCCACGACACTTCGCGCCAGGGATCGGTGATCTTCTCGCGGATCATCGGGTTGAGGATGCGGTCCTTGTGGGTCGAGTAGCCATAGGCAAAGCGGCCCTTGACGCAGCTATGGCCGCGATTGGCCTTGCCGTCCTTGTAGGGCACCATGCGCACCAGCTCGTCGCCGCGCATCTCGGCCTTGAATTGGCAACCGACACCGCAGTAAGCGCAGGTGGTGACCATCGAATGCTCGGGCTGGCCGATCTGGATCACCGATTTTTCCGACAGCGTCGCCGTCGGGCAGGCCTGCACGCAGGCGCCACACGAAACACACTCGGAGTCGATGAACAACTGATGCATGCCGGGCGACACGCGGCTGCCGAAACCACGGCCCTCGATGGTCAGCGCGAAGGTGCCTTGCACCTCTTCGCAGGCACGCACGCATCGCGAGCAGACGATGCATTTCGACGGGTCATAGGTGAAGTACGGGTTGGACTCGTCCTTGGCCATCCATTTGAAGTTTTCCGCGCCGTCGTTCTTCTTGAAGACGTGGTTGTCGCCCTCGTAGCCATAGCGCACATCGCGCAGGCCGACGACGCCGGCCTGCGTCTGCAGCTCGCAGTCGCCATTGGCAGCACAGGTCAGGCAGTCGAGCGGATGGTCGGAAATGTAGAGCTCCATCACGCCGCGGCGGATGTCCTTGAGCTTGCCGGTCTGGGTGTGCACCACCATGCCCGGCGCCACCGGCGTCGTGCAGGAGGAAGGCGTGCCGTTGCGGCCGTCGATTTCGACCAGACAGAGCCGGCAGGAGCCGAAGGCGTCGACCATGTCGGTGGCGCACAGCTTCGGGATGGCGATGCCCGCCTCCATCGAGGCGCGCATGATCGAGGTGCCCTCGGGCACGGTCACGGTGAAGCCGTCGACCATCAGCGTCACCTGCTTCTGCGAGGTTGAGGCCGGCGTGCCGAAGTCGATTTCCTGAATGAGACCCATGGTGTGGTTCCTATTCTGCTGCTTCGGCGACCGGCGCCGGCTTGAAATCTTCGCGGAAATGGTTGAGCGCGCTCATCACGGGGTAGGGGGTGAAGCCACCCAGCGCGCAGAGCGAGCCGAACTTCATCGTGTTGCAGAGGTCGGTGACCAGAGCGATGTTCTTCTCCGGCTCTACCCCACTGGCGATCTTATCGATGGTCTCGACGCCGCGCGTCGAGCCGATGCGGCACGGAGTGCACTTGCCGCAGCTTTCGATGGCGCAGAATTCCATGGCGAAGCGCGCCTGCTTTAGCATGTCGGCGGTATCGTCGAACACGGTGATGCCGGCGTGGCCGATCAACCCGTCCTTGGCCGCGAAGGCTTCATAGTCGAACGGCGTGTTGAACAGCGCTCGCGGGAAATAGGCGCCCAAGGGGCCGCCGACCTGCACTGCCTTGACGGGCCGGCCAGTCGCCGTGCCGCCACCGATATCGTCGACGATCTCGCCCAGCGTCATGCCGAAGGCAGCCTCGAACAGGCCGCCAAACTTGACGTTGCCGGCGATCTGGATCGGGATGGTGCCGCGCGAGCGGCCCATGCCGAAATCCTTGTAGAAGGCTGCGCCCTTGTCCATGATGATAGGCACGGAGGCTAGGCTGATGACGTTGTTGATCACCGTCGGCTTGCCGAACAGGCCTTGGATTGCAGGCAGCGGCGGCTTGGCGCGCACCACGCCGCGCTTGCCTTCCAGGCTGTTGAGCAGCGACGTTTCCTCGCCGCAGACATAGGCGCCGGCGCCGACGCGGATTTCCATGTCGAAGGCATTGGGCGAGCCCAGCACGTTGAGCCCGAGCACGCCGGCCTTGCGGGCGACATCGACGGCTTTCCGCATCATCGCCACCGCATGCGGATATTCCGAGCGGATATACACGAACCCCTTGGTCGCGCCGGTCGCGACACCGGCGATCGCCATGCCTTCGATCAGCACGAAGGGGTCGCCTTCCATGATCATGCGGTCGGCGAAGGTGGCGCTGTCGCCCTCGTCGGCGTTGCAGACGATGTATTTCTTGTCAGCGGTGGCATCGAGCACGGTCTTCCACTTGATGCCGGTCGGGAAGCCGGCGCCGCCACGGCCGCGCAGGCCGGATGCGGTGACTTGGCTGACAACCTCGATCGGCGCCATGGCCACCGCGTTCTGCAGGCCTTTCAACCCGCCGAGCGCCTTGTAGGCGTCGAGCGACAGCGGATCGTTGATGCCGCAGCGGGCAAAGGTCAGCCGCGTCTGCTTGGCGAGGAACGGGATCTTGTCGGGCGAGCCCAGCCAGCGCTTGTGATGGCCGCCGGTGAGGAAGCCGCTATCGAACAGGCTTTTGACGTCGGAGGTTTTCACCGGCCCATAGGCAACGCGGCCGTTCGCCGTCGCCACTTCGACCATCGGTTCGAGGAAATAGGCGCCGCGCGAGCCGTTGCGTACGATCTTGGCTTCGATGCCACGCTCGGCAAGCTCAGTTGCGATCGCCTTGGCAACCTTTTCCGCTCCGAGCGACAGAGCGCCGGAATCGCCGGGGATGTAGATGCGGGGGATCATGAGCGCACCTCGGCAACAATCTCGTCGAGTTTCTCGTCGTCCAGCCGCCCGATCACTTCGCCGTCCAGCATCGCCGACGGCGCGCAGGCGCACAGGCCGAGGCAATAGACGGGCTCCAGCGTCACCGCGCCGTCGCGGGTCGTCTCGTGAAAGCCGATGCCCAGCAATTGCTTGAGCTTGGCGGCAACCGCGTCCGAACCCATCGACTGGCAGGCCTCTGCCTGGCAGACTTTCAGCACATGCCGGCCGGCCGGATGGCTGCGGTAATCATGGTAGAAGGTCACGACGCCGTGGACTTCCGCGTTGGAAATATTCAGCGCCTCGGCGATGATGGGCAAGGAGTCCTTCGGCACATGGCCGAACTCTTCCTGGATGCCGTGGAGGATCGGCAGCAGTGGGCCTTCCAGCCCCTTCATCTCATGGATGATCGCCGCCGTGCGCGATGCGATCTCGGTACTTGCAGGCTGCATCGTCATGCAGCGCCCTCCCTGGTCGATAGCGTTTTGTCGCTAAGTGTTTACAAAATCAGAGGAAACCCGCGAAATCAATAAAGCTGTTTCGTTGTTCGATAGAAATCTTCTATCAAACGTCATCCGCCAGCAATATCTAGCTTAACGGTGAGCGTGGAAATCGTCCGCCAGCGCCATCGCCTCGTCCAGCAGCGCCGAGACCAGCGGCGTGTGCGGTTCGCGCGGCGCCGCCACCAGGCCGACCGTGTGGCTCGCATCGGGCTCGACGATTGGAATGGCCCGGATCGGCTCCGAAAAGCCGAATGTTTCCGCGAGGTTGAGTGGCATGATCGATGACCATTTTCCGGTACGGATATGGGAGAACAGCACGATCATCGAATTGGATTCGAGTGTCGGTCGCACCTGCACCCCGGCTTCGGCCAGATGCTGGTCGATGATGCGGCGGTTCTGCATGTCAGGCGTCAGCAGGCAGAGCGGCAGGCTGCTGAGCTCCGCCCATGTCACTTTGTCGCGATCGGAATAGGGATTCCCGACAGCGGTGATCAACTGGTAGCGCTCGTCATAGAGCGGCACGCTGGTCACTCGCCCCAGCGGCTCATTGTCGAGATAGGTGATGCCGGCGTCGATGTCGAAATTGCCGAGCAGCGACAACACCTCGATCGAGGTCCGCGACAGCACCGAGAAGGTGACGCCGGGGTGCTTTTCGCGGAACGGCGTCGTCAGGCGCGGCAGCATGGCGAGCGCTGTCGGTATGGCGGCAATGCGGATGCGGCCGGAAAGGCCGTGGCGTGCCGCGCGCATTTCCTCGCGCATGGTGCGGGTGTCGCCAACGATGCGCCGCGCCCACACCAGCACCTGTTCTCCCTCCGGCGTCAGCCCCTGGAAGCGCGAGCCGCGCAGAACCAGCATGACGCCGAGCTGGCCCTCCAACTGCTTGATGCCGGCCGAAAGCGTCGGCTGGGTGACGCCGCACACCTCGGCCGCCCGACCAAAGTGCTCTTCCCGGGCGAGCGCGATGAAAAATTCCAGCTTGTCGATCATGCTGAAGGCTGCCACAGCCGCGAGCGCCTGTCAGCCCTTCAAAGCGACCCGCTTGGTTCCGCGCGGAAACTGCATTATCTGAGGCGCACATTGCATGAGGAAGAATGAATGTCCGTCACCAAGGAAATCGTCACCGAACGCCTGAAGACGGTCAACGGGCCGGATTTCACCGGCAACATCGTTGATCTCGGTATGGTCTCGGAAATCTTTATTGCCGACAGCAAGGTCTTCTTCTCGATCACCGTTCCAGCCGCCCGGGCCCAGGAAATGGAGCCGCTGCGCGCCGCCGCAGAACGGGTTGTGAAAGCGATCCCTGGTGTCGTCGGCGCCGTCGTGGCGCTGACCGCGGAAAAGAAGGGCGGCGGCATGGAGGCGCCGGTTCCGACGCGTCCGGCTCCCAGGCCCGCGCCGCCGGCCGCACCAGCGCGGCCTGCGTCGCAGGCACCGGCCTCGCACAGCCAGGGCAAGCGTGGCGTGCCCGGCATCGAGGCGATCATCGCCGTCGCCTCCGGCAAGGGCGGCGTCGGCAAGTCGACCACCGCCGTCAACATCGCGCTCGGCCTTGCCGCCAATGGGTTGAGGGTCGGCGTGCTCGATGCCGACATCTACGGCCCGTCGATGCCCAAGCTGCTCAACATCCATGGCCGGCCGCAGACGGTCGACGGCAAGATCCTGAAACCCATGGAGAATTACGGACTGAAGGTGATGTCCATGGGCTTCCTCGTCGACGAGGAAACGCCGATGATCTGGCGCGGGCCGATGGTGATGTCGGCGCTCACCCAGATGCTGCGCGAAGTCGAATGGGGTCCGCTGGATGTGCTCGTCGTCGATATGCCTCCGGGCACGGGCGATGCCCAGCTGACCATGGCCCAGCAGGTGCCGCTGGCTGGCGCCGTCATCGTCTCGACGCCGCAGGACTTGGCGCTCATCGACGCCCGCAAGGGGCTGAACATGTTCAAGAAGGTCGATGTGCCGCTGTTGGGCATCGTCGAGAACATGAGCTATTTCATCGCTCCCGACACCGGCAAGCGCTACGACATTTTTGGTCACGGCGGCGCCCGCCGCGAGGCCGAGCGTCTCGGCGTCACCTTCCTCGGCGAAGTGCCGCTGGAGATGGGCATCCGCGAAAGCTCGGATGCCGGCACGCCGGTGGTTGTCTCGAAGCCCGATGGCGCCGAGGCAAAGATCTACCGCGACATCGCTGGACGAGTCTGGGACCGGGTCAACGAAGAGCGTGGTGCGGCGGAAGCGTCGGTGCCGAGCATCGTGTTCGAGTAGCGCAGTTGTCCCTCCCCCTTGAGGCCTACGAGGGGAGGGTGGCCCGAAGGGCCGGGTGGGGTCCGCGGCGACGTGCTCGGCGCTATTTCTTCGCAAGTCGGACGCGGTTCGGGCAAGGTCGAGGCAGTTGAGGTGACTCCTCCCGCCTCGCTTCGCTCGGCACCCTCCCCTCGAGGGGGAGAGGGCGCTCAGCCGCCCACCTTCTCGCCAAAGCTCGAAAAGAACTGTCCGGCCAGTTTCTTCGAGGTCGATTCGATCAGCCGGCTGCCCAGTTGGGCGATCTTGCCGCCGACATCGGCCTTGGCCGCGTATTTC
Source organism: Mesorhizobium shangrilense (assembly GCF_040537815.1). NCBI lineage: Bacteria > Pseudomonadati > Pseudomonadota > Alphaproteobacteria > Hyphomicrobiales > Phyllobacteriaceae > Mesorhizobium > Mesorhizobium shangrilense. Next base: position 3,812,352 of record NZ_JBEWSZ010000001.1, on the reverse strand, counting down.
AACACCGTCGCATCCGGCCCATCTTCCGTCAGCGTCACGTCGGCGCCGCCCTTGGCGAAGCCGGCTATACCGCCCTTGCCTTCGCCCTGGATCGTGTAGGAGTGCGGTGGCTTGAGGTTCTTCAGGGTCACCTCGCCCTTGAACGTCGCCTTGATAGGCCCGATCTTCAGCACCACGGTTGCCGCCATTTCGGTCGGCGAGGTCATTTCCAGGCTCTGGCAGCCGGGAATGGTCGCCTTCAAGACCTCGGGGTCGTTCAACGCCCCCCAGACTTTTTGCAAGGGTGCGGCAATGCGTTCCTCGCCTTCGATCACCAAAGCCATCAAAACCTCCCGGACAAGACTGCTCGAAGGCCTATCGCACGGCTTGGCGCATGTCTATCGCACCAAAGTCCGGTTGCGACCGTGCGTCCCTCTTGCCTGCTTCCGTGCGTTGCCATATCGATTTGTCGTACAAATACGGAGACCATGATGGCAGGCGCCCCCACCAGAAAGAAAAAATTCCGCTCGCAGGAATGGTTCGACAATCCCGACAACCCGGGAATGACCGCGCTTTATCTGGAGCGCTACCTGAACTACGGGCTGACGCGCGCCGAACTGATGTCGGGCAAGCCGCTGATCGGCATCGCCCAGACCGGCTCGGATCTTTCGCCTTGCAACCGCCATCACATCGAGCTGGCCAAGCGCGTGCGCGAAGGCATCGTGTCGATGGGCGGCATTCCCTTCGAATTCCCGTGCCATCCGATCCAGGAGACCGGCAAGCGCCCGACCGCGGCGCTCGACCGCAACCTCGCCTATCTCAGCCTTGTCGAAGTGCTCTATGGCTATCCGCTCGATGGCGTCGTGCTCACCATCGGCTGCGACAAGACCACGCCGGCTTTGCTGATGGCCGCCGCCACCGTCAACATCCCGGCCATCGCGCTCTCGGTCGGCCCGATGCTCAATGGCTGGCACAAGGGCAAGCGCACCGGCTCCGGCACCATCGTCTGGGAATCGCGCCAACGCCTGTCGGCCGGCGAGATCGACTATGACGAGTTCATGGACATCGTCGCCTCCTCGGCGCCATCCACCGGCTATTGCAACACCATGGGCACCGCCACCACCATGAATTCGCTGGCCGAGGCGCTTGGCATGCAGTTGCCGGGGTCCGCCGCTATCCCCGCACCCTATCGTGAGCGCGGCCAGATCGCCTACGAGACGGGCAAGCGCATCGTCGACATGGTGCATGAGGATTTGAAGCCGTCCGACATCATGACGCGGAAAGCCTTCGAAAACGCCATTGTCGTCAATTCGGCCATTGGCGGTTCGACCAACGCGCCGATCCATCTCAACGCCATCGCCCGCCATCTCGGCGTGCCGCTAACCAATGACGACTGGCAGAAGATCGGCCTCCATGTGCCGCTCATCGTCAATCTGCAGCCGTCCGGCGAATATCTCGGCGAGGATTACCACCATGCTGGCGGCGTGCCGGCTGTCGTTGCCGAGTTGATGAAGGGCGGGCTGTTGCCCTATCCGGAAGCCATGACCGTCAACGGCAAGACGATCGGCGACAATTGCAGCGGCGTCGTCAACGAGAACGCGGACGTCATCCGCACGGTCGCCGAGCCGCTGAAGACGAACGCCGGCTTCATCAACCTCAAGGGCAATCTGTTCGATTCGGCGATCATGAAGACCAGCGGCATCTCGCCCGAGTTCCGCGAGCGCTATCTGTCCAACCCGAAGGACCCGGAAGCCTTCGAGGGCAACGCCATGGTCTTCGACGGTCCGGAGGATTACCACGCCCGCATCGACGATCCCGCGCAAGGCATCGACGAGCACACCATCCTGTTCATGCGCGGCGCTGGCCCGATCGGCTATCCCGGCGGCGCCGAAGTCGTCAACATGCAGCCGCCGGCCTACCTGATCAAGAAGGGCATCCACGCGCTGGCCTGTATCGGCGACGGCCGCCAGTCCGGGACCTCTGGCTCGCCGTCCATCCTCAACGCTTCGCCGGAAGCGGCGATCGGCGGCGGACTGGCCCTGCTCAAGACCGGAGATCGGGTCCGCATCGATTTGAACAAGGCTACCGCCAACATTCTAGTCTCGGACGACGAGATCGCGCGGCGCCGCGCCGAACTGCAGAAAGATGGCGGCTATCATTATCCCAAGCACCAGACGCCATGGCAGGAGATCCAGCGCGGCATGGTCGATCAGTTCTCGGAAGGCATGGTGCTGAAGCCGGCGGTGAAATACCAGGACGTGGCCCATACGATGGGCGTGCCGAGGGACAATCACTAACAGCGGAATGGCAATCGGCGGCTTGGTGCAAATCAAGCCGCCATCAGATGCCCCCGCGTGGTCGATGTTGGAATTGGGAATACACCGTGCCGCCATGACAGGGCGAGAACAGCACGATGCTTGACAAGCGACCGCGAGAATTCCACCATCACGACAAGGGGTGTATCGCGACGACCCCGTGAGGCGTCAGCCCAACGTTCGCGTCCAGGCTTCTCTTTCAGGAGGTGGACGCCATGCCGTCAACAACCGCTATCACCGTCCCGCAACTGACCCGCCTTGTCGGTCTGCCGGGCGCTCCTGTTATCATCGATGTTCGCATCGATGATGATTACAACGCCGATCCGCGCCTGCTTCCGGCCTCGATCCAGCGTGACTTCAAAACTGTTTCGACCTGGGCGGCTGAATTCGCGGGCAAGCCGGTGGTGGTCGTCTGCCAGAAAGGTCAAAAGCTTTCGCAGGGCGTGGCCGCGTGGCTGCGGCATGAGGGGATTTCCGCTGAATCCCTTGAAGGCGGGTTCGAAGCCTGGCGCGACGGCAAAGGACTTCTGGTTCGCACCGGCAAGATGCCGCCTCGCGATGAAAAGGGCCGCACCGTCTGGGTGACACGGGCTCGCCCGAAAGTTGATCGTATTGCCTGCCCATGGCTGATCCGGCGTTTCGTTGACCCCGGCGCGGTGTTTCTGTTCGTCGAGCCAGCTGAAGTATTGGCTGTTGCCGACCGCTTTCAGGCTGTGCCTTTCGACATCGACAATGTGTTCTGGAGTCACCGTGGCGAGCGCTGCACCTTCGACACGATGATCGAGGAGTTCGGGCTCCAATCCCAGGCGCTCGATCGCCTTGCCACCATTGTCCGCGCGGCCGACACCGCAAGCCTCGACCTGGTTCCCCAGGCTGCCGGATTTCTCGCTGCCTCGCTTGGCCTGTCACGCATGTTCCGCGACGATCTGGAACAGTTGGAAGCCGGCATGCTGCTCTACGATGCGTTTTTCAGGTGGTGCCGCGATGCCACGGACGAAACGCATAACTGGCCGTCCGGAGGCAAGCTGGCATGAACACCGTGGCTTCGAAAAACGAGGGCGGGATTGTCGATGTGCCGGCGGCGCCAACCTTCAACGAAGCGCTGAAGGTCTGGGCGAAAATCGGATTGCTCAGTTTCGGCGGGCCGGCCGGGCAGATTGCGCTCATGCACAAGGAACTGGTCGAGGAGCGGCGTTGGATCGGCGAACAGCGTTTCCTGCATGCCTTGAATTACTGCATGCTGCTGCCCGGTCCTGAGGCCCAGCAACTCGCCATCTACATCGGCTGGCTGCTTCACAAGACGGTGGGAGGGCTGGTCGCCGGCATCCTTTTCGTCGCGCCGGGTGCGGTCGTTATGCTGACCTTGAGCACGCTTTACGCACTCTACGGCGATGCGCCCCTTGTCGAGTCGCTGTTTTTCGGCGTGAAGGCAGCCGTGCTTGCCGTCGTGGTCGAGGCGGTGATCCGGATCGGGCGACGGGCGCTGAAGAACCGCATCATGGTGTCGATCGCGCTTTGCGCGTTTATTGCCATCTACGCCTTGAAGGTGCCGTTCCCATTGATCATCCTCTTCGCCGGTCTGGCGGGATGGGCCGGAAACCGGATTGCGCCCGCGCTCTTCTCTGGCCAGGCTCACGGCAAGGACAACGCTCCTGATCTCAAGGGCGCGGTTGACGTCATGTTCGAGCGAGGCGAACTGACCCACACCAGGCCGACGAAATGGCATGCGCCGCGAACGATTGCCATCTGGCTGCCGATCTGGCTGGGGCCTGTCTTGCTGGTCTGGTTGCTCACCGGCACTGCAAGTGTCTGGACACAGATCGGCGGGTTCTTCAGCCTCATGGCGGTGGTCACCTTCGGCGGCGCCTACGCCGTCCTGGCCTATGTCGCGCAGGCTGCTGTCGAGTCTTTTGGCTGGCTTGCCCCTGGTGAAATGGTCGATGGCCTAGGGCTTGCCGAAACCACACCGGGGCCCCTCATTCTGGTCTTGCAGTTTGTCGGCTTCATTGCCGCGTTCCGCCACTCCGGAGCGCTCAGTCCCGTGCTTGCCGGATCGCTTGGGGCGCTGCTCACATTGTGGGCAACTTTCACTCCGTGCTTCTTCTGGATATTTCTGGGCGCGCCCTACATAGAAGCCCTGCGCGGCAACAAGGCATTGTCGGCTGCGTTGGGGGCGATCACTGCCGCTGTCGTGGGCGTCATCGTGAACCTCGCTTTGTGGTTTGCCTTGCACGTTATCTTCCGCGAAGTCCGCGGCGTGGGGCTGGGGATGGACGTGCCCGTGCTTTCGTCGATCGACTGGCGGGCAGCACTGCTTTCCTGCGCCGCGATGGTCGCGGTGCTGAAGCTGAAGATCGGCATGCTGCCGACGCTGGCAGGGTCGGCCCTGGCTGGCGTCCTGCTATTGGCGGTGAGCCGATAGGCGCGTTGGGGCATTCTTCTTGCGTCGAGAAACAGGCGCCGAGCGAGATCGGGCCGGTTCCTGCCTTTGTATTCCGCGTGCGAACCACATAACTGAGTGGAAAACAGGCAGGACCATCATGGCGAGACGACGCTCATCCCTCGGTTTCCTCGGAATGTTCGGCCGCTCGGGCGACCTCAGGCAGCTCGACGATGCATTGCGTGGCGCCGACCTTCATCCGGCCCTCGTGCCCGAGGGCGTGAAGCTCACCATCGTCAATCTGATGAAGGACCACTGGCCGGACGAGCCGCCCTCGCATGCCTATAAGACAGTGGCCCAGCTGTTCAGTTATTGCATTGCCGGGTCGGAAGCTTTCGAACGGTCCAACGGCCTTCAAAACAGGGTGGATGCGGAGCGCCGCATCGAGGCGGCGCTCGAAACCGGCGACAGTTTCGACGCGCAGATCGTGCTGATGACGCTGCACGCCAAGCTGATCAGTGCCGAAGTCGTTGAGCAATATGGGTTGGGGGCGGACTGACCGCTGGGATCAGCGTCCTCAGCCGCCCATGCTGCTGCGCGGCAACTGGATGAGATCGCCGAAGCGGGCGCGCAGTTTGTCGTCGAGCAGTTTGGATATGTGGCGCGGGAAGCGTTCGGCAAGGATGCGTTTCTTCTCGTTGATCGCCCGCTGCACGATGTCGGGTCGGCCTTTCTCGTTCCATTCCTTCGGGGAAAAGCGGTCGCCGACGGCCGGATAGAAATACTCGGTCTGCATCAGCCGCAGGGTCTGCTCATTGCCGAGATAGTGGCCTGGACCCTTCAGGCAGACCTCTGAAATGGTGTCGACCGACAGCGCCTCGTCCGTCACCTCGATGCCGCGCACGCAACGCAGGCAGTGGCCGAGCATGTCGTTGTCGATGATCAGGCTTTCCAGGCAGAAACCCAGCAGCGAGGCGTGCATGCCCGCCGATTCATAGACAAGGTTCAGGCCGGACAGGCCCGCCATCACATTGGTGATGCCCTTTTCGTAGCCGGACTGGATATCCGGCAATTTCGAATCGGTCATGCCGGCGGGTGAACCGCCCGGCAGATCGTAGAACTGCGCCATCTGCGCACAGGCCGCGGTCATCATCGCCTGTTCGCCCGAACCTCCCGACATGGCGCCGGTCCTGAGGTCGGAGACAAATGGCCAGGTGCCGAAGATCGCCGGGTGCCCCGGCTTGATCGCGTTGACATAGACAAGGCCGGCCAGAACCTCGGCCACCGCCTGCACCACGGCCCCGGCAATCGCCGCCGGCGCGGTCGCACCGGCCTGTCCGACCGAGAGCAGCAGGATCGGGATGCCGCCTGCGACGCAGGCTTCGAGCACGCCGCAGGCGTCCTCGGCGAATTTCATCGGCGGCACGACGAAGGCGTTCGAGTTCGAGACGAAGGGGCGGGCGCGAAAATTCTCCTCGCTGCCGGCAATGGCATAGAGCAGCTCAAGCGCGGGCTTTACGTTCTCGCGCACGGTGAACGATGTGCCGATATGTTTCGAGGTGCCCGTCACGCAGGCATAGAGCGTGTTGAAATCCATATTGAGCGGATCGGCGATGTCGCGCGCCACCATCGGCCGCTGGAAGAAATGGATGTTGTCGAGGCCTTCGACAATGCGGGCGGCGTCATAGATGTCCTGCAGCCGCGCCTCGCGGTATTCACGCTTCTCGACATCCACCAGATGCACGGCCGCACCCGCAGTGCCGTAATGCACGCGCTTGCCCTGGATGACCATGTCGTGCTTCGGATCCTGGCCGCAGAGGGTGAAATGCCTGCCGGCTCGTTTGATCGTGTCCAGCACCAGCGCGCGGGGAAAGCGGATACGACCGTCGTCCGCGTAGATCGCTCCGGCCGTCTTCAGCGCTTCGATGCAGGAGGGAATGGCGTTGGCGAAGCCGACCGTCTCCAGCAGGGTCAGCACGGCTTCGTGGATGCGCTCGCAATCATTTTCGCTGAGCGGCCCGTAGCTGCCGCCTTCGAGGCCGGCGCGGACCGGCTGGATATTATCGGTTGCCTGCGCAACACCACGTGCTTCCCGCCCACCGGAACGTCGCGAACGTTGATCCGCGGGTGAATCCTGGGTCCCTAGAGCTGCTGACATGGATGCACTCCGCCTTTAGCTGTGAAGCCGGGAGTGGTGGTTGGTCCACCATCGGCCTGCTTCTCCCCTTTGTGTTGCGACTATGCCGCCAGCGTTGGTACAGCCTATGAGCCAACGAGTCCGGTTGCATATGCCAGGGAGCTAAAGGAACCGGAGCCAATTACAAGCGGCTCCGGTCGATGGATCAGGCAGCGGCAGGCCGGCGCCCGGCGGCTGTTGCCAATTCACGAATTCCCGGCTCGATATGCTGCAACGCTATCGACGAGATGCCCAGCCGCATGAAACGCGAAGGCTTTTCGGTGCGGTCGAAGAAGCGATCCCCGGGTTCGATGATGACGCTGCGCGAGGCGGCGGCCTCGGCCAGGCCGCGGGCATCGGTGCCGCGCGGTCCCTCGAGCCAGAGGGAGGTGCCTCCGGCAGAGTCCGTCGAACGCCACTCCGGCAGGAAGGCCGAAATCGCATGGACCAGACGCTTGCGCCGCTCGTCGAAGGCTGACGACAGCCGCCGCACCAGCGCCTCGTGGTGGCCGAGCGACAGGAACAACGCCACCGCGCGCTGGTTGTTGGCCGGCGGATGGCGCAGCATGAAACGACGCAGCGCCCTGAGTTCGGAGATGAGGCCAGCCGAAGCGACGATGTAGCCGAGCCGCAGGCCGGGAGCCAATGTCTTCGACATCGAGCCGACATAGACGACGCGGCCCGAACGATCGAGGCTCTTCAGCGCCTGTTGCGGCGCCTCGTCCAGAAGCTGGCTGTCATAGCCGTCCTCTATGATGATCTGGTTGTAGCGATTGGCGCGCGCCAGCAGGTCCTGCCGCCGTTCCGCCGACAGCGGCACCATGGTCGGGCAATGGTGGCTTGGCGTGACGAAGACGAAGCCGGAATCATTGGGAATGGATGACGTTACGATGCCGGACTGGTCCACGGGGACCGGCTGTATGTCGGCGCCCGCCAGCCGGAAGATCGAGCGCGCATCGGGATAACCGGGGTCTTCCATCGCCACCTTGGAGCCCTTGGTCATGAGCAGCGTCGCCAGCATGTAGAGCGCGTTCTGGGCGCCCAGCGTCACGATGATCTCGTCGGGATTGGCAAAGATGCCGCGCCTTGGCAGGAGCCGCGCCTGGATCTGTTCGATCAGCAGCGGATCGTCGCGATCGACCATGTCGGACGCCCAGTTGCGGATTTCCAGCACCGCCAGCGCCATGCGGTTGCACTCGCGCCATTCGGCTGTCGGGAACAGCGCCGGATCGAACTGGCCATAGACGAACGGATAGGACGACTTGATCCAGTTCTCGTGCTTGGCCGGCGGCGGCATGTCGCTGGCCGCGATCTGGCGGCGCGCCTTCCAGTCGATCTCGTTGGCCTGGTCGGGCGCCTTCTGGTGCGGCTTTGCCGGTGTCGCCAGCACGTCGGGGTTGACGAAATGGCCGCGCCGTTCGCGCGCCACCAGGAAACCCTGGTCGACAAGCTGCTGGAAGGCCAGCACCACGGTGCCGCGCGCCACGCCCAGTTTCTCGGCCAGGATACGGCAGGATGGCAGCGGCATCGAGGCAGCGATCTGCCGGTCAAGAATGGCGGCCACGATCGCCTGGCGGATCTGCGCCTGCAGGGTTTGGCCGGATTCCGCCGAAATCCGGAAGAGGCCGGACCATATGGCCGTGTCGTTTCTCTGTGGCATGGGAGATGTTCCTCGATGGCCAGCTTTTTTCACTTGTCTGGCCCAGTCGAATGTAGCGGTGGTACAAGGTGTTGCGCCAATCAATTTTTCTGATCGCAGGGATTTATGCCAGTGATCCTTCGTGGCCGAAATCATGCCTCGCGCGTCGCGTAACGGTTACGTGAGGCCGTGCGTCATCGCTGCGGATTGAAATGAATAATCCGGCTCAATAGTTTGGCGCGACGACACGCGCCGGAAACATCCCATCTGCTATGGTGCTGCCGAAAACCCCAGGAGTCCCCCGCCAGTGGATCAATCGTCTTTCCAAAAACAGCTCAGCGCCTTGCGCGATCATCGTGCGGCTGCTTCGGGCAGCATGCGCGAGGCTTTTGCCGCCGATCCCCAACGTTTCGAGAAATTCTCCGCCTCTGACTCCGATCTGCTGCTCGATTGGTCCAAATGCGCCGTCGACGCGCAGACTATGAGCCTGCTGGAGAAGCTGGCGGCCGCCGCCGATCTCGAAGGCCGGCGCGCCGCGATGTTCGCTGGCAAGAAGATCAACATCACCGAAGACCGCGCCGTTCTGCACACGGCACTTCGCAACCTGAACGGCAAGGGCATCACGCTCGACGGTCAGGACGTGAAGGCGGAAGTCCTGGCTGTCTTCGACGCGATGAGCGCCTTTGCCGACGCGGTGCGTTCCGGCAAGGCGGCGGGCGCGACCGGCAAGAAGATCACCGACATCGTCAACATCGGCATTGGCGGCTCCGACCTTGGCCCAGCCATGGCAACGCTGGCGCTGGCGCCGTATCACGATGGGCCACGGGCGCATTACGTGTCCAACATCGATGGCGCCCATATCCACGACACGCTGAAGGGCCTTTCCGCCGAGACGACCCTTTTCATCATCGCCTCGAAGACCTTCACCACGGTCGAGACGATGACCAATGCCGAGACGGCGCGCAAATGGGTGCAGAAGGCACTCGGCAAGGATGCGGTCGGCAAGCATTTCGCCGCCGTCTCCACCGCGCTCGACCTGGTGGCGAAGTTCGGCATCGAATCGGATCGCGTCTTCGGCTTCTGGGACTGGGTCGGCGGCCGATATTCGGTCTGGGGCGCCATCGGCCTGCCGGTGATGATCGCCGTCGGCCCGAAGAATTTTCGCGCCTTCCTCAATGGCGCGCATGAAATGGACGAGCATTTCCGCACGGCGCCCATGGCTGGGAACCTGCCGGTGCTGCTGGGTCTGGTCGGCTGGTGGCATCGCGTGATCTGCAAATATCCCGCGCGCGCCGTCATTCCCTACGACCAGCGCCTTTCGCGGCTGCCGGCCTATCTGCAGCAGCTCGACATGGAATCAAACGGCAAGAGCGTTACCCTCGACGGAAACGCGGTGACGACGCCAACCGGCCCGCTGGTCTGGGGCGAGCCCGGCACCAACGGCCAGCATGCTTTCTTCCAGCTCCTGCACCAGGGCACCGACGTCATCCCGGTCGAGTTCATCGCGGCGGCCATCGGGCATGAGCCGGACCTCAAGCATCAACATGATTTGTTGCTGGCCAATTGCCTGGCGCAGTCGGAAGCCTTCATGAAAGGCCGCACGCTGGAGGAAGCGCGGGCGCAGATGCTGGCCAAGGGCATGAAACCCGCCGATGTCGACAAGATCGCGCCGCACCGTGTCTTCTCCGGCAATCGCCCGTCCGTGACCATCCTGTACAGGAAACTCGATCCGCACATGCTCGGCCGACTGATCGCGCTCTATGAGCATCGCGTCTTCGTCGAAGGCACGCTCTTCAACATCAATTCGTTCGACCAATGGGGCGTTGAACTCGGCAAGGAACTGGCGACTGGTCTGCTGCCCGTCGTGGAAGGCAAGGAGAGTGCCGCAAAGCGGGATGCTTCGACTGCCGGCCTTGTGGGACACATCCACCACTTGCGCGGATCGGAGTGAGCAGCTTGGAAGACATCAGGGGAATATTGTTCGACAAGGACGGCACGCTTGTCGACTTCAACGCAACGTGGCTCGGCGTCGCCGATTTCATGGCCATGGACGCATCCGAGGGTGACCGCTGGAAAGCCGACAGGCTGCTGGCGGCGGCTGGGTTCGATTTTACAGCCAAACGCTTCAAGCCCGATTCGATCTTTGCCTCCGGCACCAATCTCGACGTCGTCGAACTGTGGTTCCCGAGACTGTCGGTGGAAGACCAGATGCTGGCCGTGGCGCGCTTCAACGAGATCACCTCGGTGCAGGGGTCGAAGATGGCGGTTGCGCTGCCGGGCATCGTCGACACGCTGTCGGTGCTGCACAGGAAATCCTACCGGCTTGGCGTCGCCACCAACGATTCGACCAGCGGTGCGGAGAAGACTCTGGCGACGCTGGGCGTATCTCAGCTTTTCGACGCCGCCTATGGCTATGATGCCGTGGCCAATCCCAAGCCCGCGCCGGATACGATCCTCGCCTTCTCGGACCTCACCGGCCTGAAGCCGGCGGCCATCGCCATGGTCGGTGACAACCGCCATGATCTCGAAATGGCGCGGGCCGGCGGTTGCGGCCTGGCCATCGGCGTCCTTTCCGGCACCGGCACCCGCGAGTCGCTTGCCGAGATTGCCGACGTCATCCTGGATTCGGTTGCCGACCTGCCGGACTTTTTGTCAGCGAGGGTCAAGGAGGCGAGCTGACGGGCAAGGCGGGCAAACGCAAATCCACTTGAGCTTCCCGCCAGTGGCCGAGATGGGTGGAAAGCTGTCTGACCGGTGCTGACGCAGCCGGTCGAAAAGCGGACATTCGGTGATCGGCGAATTTGGTGCCATTAGCGGACGTGCTAATATTGAACTAAAGCCGGCGAATAAGGCAGCCGACCAGAAAGAGATGCCGGCTAACCCGCGAAACAGACCAAAGTCATGAGCGAGACTAGTCTATAGACCATTTTGCAATGCGCCCATCTGAGATCGTTGTGTCGTACCGCTCAATGAACTTCAACATTTTTTCTGTGTCGGCATAAGTCTGCGCCCAATTTGCCGCGCCATTTCCCACGGCCAACATCAATAGATAAAGGTTGAAGGGCTTTGGCAGTCGCGGGTCTAATCGTGGCAGTGACGGGGCCCTTCCAATGTAAGGTGCGATGGAAGACACCTTTCCGGCGAGCACCTGTCTCGATGCGAGATTCGTCATGTGGAGAACCGAGTTTCGGAATTCCCAGACCTCAACGGCGCTGATCCCGATTGGTTTGAGGTCCACATATGTGTCTAGCCAGTCGGTGAAATTGCCGCGAATGTCGCCATGCTCCACAAAAGCGAGCGTGTCGATGCACGACATGAGCAACTTTGCCGACGATACATGGTGGCCAGCGTTGAAAAGTAACTTGATAGCTTTGAAATAGTCGTCGTTGAGCAGCTCGGCCAAGTGGAATTTATTATTCCGCACGTAGGTGACCAAATAGTCTGGGACTGATCCACGCCCTTCAATCTGTGTCACGGCATCGCCGCGGAATGGGCCAGTAGAAACCTCTTGACCTACAGTCGGCACACCATCGACAACTGACGTCACACAATAAATCACCGCTCGAGGCGCTCTGTAGTAACAGAACGCCCTCTCGAAATAATGAGTTACGTAGCTAAAGCGTTGCGCCGCAACCCACTCATCGGGGGTGAATGTCCGTTCGAAATCGAAACGCTTGGCGTTTGTGTGATCGGTCTCAACGTTGGCTAGCAAGTGTTCTAGTTTAGCCTCGTCACTGCCAACGACACGGTGATGGCGGACTCCATATTGCCGAGCTACTCCCCCATCAAAATAAATAAAAACGTTGAAGGCGCGCTCCTCGGACATTGACACTCTTTTTGCCTACTTGCTTGTCGTGCTATTATTTAATTCTGCGCGGTGCCATTATTAATTACAACATGGGACGATAATGTTCGCCCGTTAGGCCTTTTTCTCCCGCCTGCATGAGAGCGAGCGATCGTTCCGCCGAAGCCCAGCGGTGAATTTCAGGACACCGCCAGTACGGTTTGACTGGTTGGAACAGGGCAGGCCGGTATTGCCCTGCGGCAGCAATTGGCAGCGTTGAGGAATTCGTATTTATGGCTCAAACGACCGCCATGAGGTCGAACCCGGTCGTTCAGAATGATTTGGTTTTAAGCCGGGCTTCAGCAGTCTTCCAGCTCGAACGAGAAGACACCACTGGGCTTGGTCGCAGCCCCCTTTGCGTCGCCGAAATCCGGCACCTGATATTCTGCGAGTAACCGTAGCCGTGGCAGCGGCAGGTCGTTGCGGCGGGGATCGCCGACAAGCACATCGATGCCGGCTGCCAGGCAGCGATCGAGGAACGGGATAACCCGCAGGGCAACCTCAGGGCCGTAGAACACGTCGCCGGCGAGTACGAGGTCGACCGCCGGCGGCGGCCCCGTGGTGATATCCTTGTCGACAATGGTAATCTCGACGCCGTTGGCCAGGGCATTGAGGCCGATCGCGGCGACGCCGTTGCGATCGATCTCGGCGGCGATCACTTGCCGCGCGCCGGCCTTGGCCGCGGCAATGCCGACAAGGCCGGAGCCGGCGCCGAGGTCGAGCACGCGGCGGCCGGCCACGATTTGCGGATGGCTGAGTATATGGCGCGCAAGCACGGCGCCTCCGGCCCAGGCATAGGCCCAGTACGGCGGCTGGGGCTCAGGTTGATCGTGGTCCGGCTCGACCGCATCGTCGCCCGCGTCGGCGCCTTGGTGGGGATCGACAAGCCGCCTCAGGCCGCTGGCCGGGTGGGCCGTGTAAAGCAGGATTTCAGGCAGCGACGGCACCGGGGCTATCACCATGTTCGCCCTGATGAACGCGACAGGGTCGGGACGGCGGGGCGCCTCTGTCTCGGTGTCGCCGGCGAGGCCGTCGCTTGCCGTCACTCGCGCAGCGCTCGCCGCAATATTTTGCCGACCGGTGTCTTCGGCAGTTCGGTCCGGAACTCGATATATTTGGGCCGCTTGTAGCCGGTCAGGTTCTCGCGGCAATAGGCGATGAGCGCCTCGGTCGTCAGCGCCGGATCCTTCTTGACGACGAACAGCTTCGGCACCTCGCCCGAATGCTCGTCCGGCACACCGATCGCCGCCACCTCGAGAACGCCGGGGTGCTGCGCCACGACTTCCTCGAGTTCATTGGGATAGACGTTGAAGCCGGAGACCAGGATCATGTCCTTCTTGCGGTCGACGATCTTGGTGAAGCCGCGCTCATCCATGAATCCCATGTCGCCCGATTTGAAGAAACCGTCCTTGGTCATCACCTTGGCGGTTTCATCCGGGCGGTTCCAGTAACCCGACATCACCTGCGGGCCCTTGATGCAGATCTCGCCGACTTCGCCGAGCGGCACGTTGTTGTCATCGTCATCGCGGATGGCGATTTCGGTCGAGGGCAGCGGCAGGCCGATCGTGCCGGTGAACTTGTCGGAACCGAATGCGTTGGCCGTTGCCACCGGCGAGGTTTCCGACAGTCCGTAACCTTCCGAGATCGAGCAGCCGGTCAGCGCCTTCCACCGTTCGGCAACACCCTTCTGCACCGCCATGCCGCCGCCCAGCGTCAGGATCAGCGGCTTGAAGTCCAGCTTGCGGAAATCCTCATTGTTGAGCAGCGCATTGAACAGCGTGTTGAGGCCGGGAAAGATGTGGATCGGGTACTTCTTGAGTTCCTTGACGAAGCCGGGAATGTCGCGCGGATTGGGGATGAGCACATTCTGGGCGCCTTGCTGCATCCCCATCAGCGCGTTCACCGTCAACGCGAAGATATGATAGAGCGGCAGCGCACAGACAAAGTTGAGATGCGCCGGCTTCGGCTTGATAGCATAGGCGTCTTCCAGCCACAGTGCGTTTTGCGCCACATTGGACAGGACGTTGCTGTGCAGCAGCGTCGCCCCCTTCGAGACGCCGGTGGTGCCGCCGGTATATTGCAGGAACGCGACATCGCCGGCGGCGACGCTGGCGGGTGTGAAGCGCATCCCGGCGCCGGCCTTCAAAGCGGCGTTGAACTTGACGTGGCCGGGCAGCGACCATGCCGGCACCATCTTCTTCACGCGGCGCACGACGAGGTTGACGATCGTGCCTTTTAGGCCACCGAGCATGTCGCCCATCGCGGCGACGACCACATGCTTGACCGGCGTCTTGGCAATGACCGCCTGCAAGGTGTTGGCGAAATTTTCGAGGATGACGATGGCCTGGGCGCCGGAATCCTTCAGCTGGTGCTCCAGCTCGCGCGGCGTGTACAGCGGGTTGATGTTGACCACGACGTAGCCGGCGCGCAGCACGGCCATCATCGCCACCGGATACTGCAGCACGTTGGGCATCATCAGCGCGACGCGCGCCCCCTTCGGCAACCCCTTGGACTGCAGATAGGCGCCAAAGGCCGCCGACTGCCGTTCGAGCTCGGCATAGCTGATGTCCTTGCCCATGCAGGTGAAGGCCGGCCGCCCCGCGAACTGCTTGCAGGCGGCCGTGAGCAGGTCGCCGATCGAACTGTAGGGCAGGGGGCCGATCTCGGCCGGTACGCCCTTGGGGTAGCTTTTGAGCCACGGCTTATCCGGCAGGCCGGCGGCGAGCACCGTCAGGGCTTTCGGCAACTTGGACGGCGCCGTCGTCGGCGCGGATGCGGATGAAGCCTTTGCCGGTGCGGCTCCGGCAGCGGGCTTGCTGACGACAGGCTTGGCTGCTGCCACTGTCTTCGCGGCGGCGGGCTTTGTGCTTGCCTTTGACGGCGCTGCCTTGGGCTTGGCCGCAACAGCGTTCTTGACCGAGGATGGCTTTGTGTTTTTGACGGAGGGCGCCTTGGGCATCTTGGCCGCCGCGCCGGGATCGGGGGCGGGTTTGGCCTTTGCCTTGGCCGGGGCCGCTGTCCTGGGTGTCTTTGCCACCTGTCCCTCCCTCAGTCGTTCTTGCCGTCTCTTGCCGCGCCCGCCCCTCGATGAAGAGACGTCCTCCGCCGCCGACTGCTGATTTCAAAGGAAATCCCGCATGGCATGTATGTATGGCCACTATCGGCGGTGGTGCAAGACTGCCCCTGCGGCAGGACCGGAAAGATTTGCCGTCAAAATCTTTCCGGCGGCGGCGCCTTTCGGGGGCGACTTCCTGCCATGTCGGTGACGAAGCGGGTCAGTGGTCCGCCAGTTTCGCATCGATGGCGATCAATAAAAAAATGCGGTCGTTAACAATGCCGTGATTGGCAAGTTTTGCTATTTTGTTCTGACTTCTCGCAAAAGTCGGGAATTATTTTCCGCTTCCCGTGGGGTAGGCAAACAGGGAGTTCCAAAGCCGGAAAAACGGTGCTTATATGCGGGCTTCGCGAGCCTGATAGAGGGGCTTGGAAGAACATCAGGGAGTGCTCAATGAAAAAGAAACTGACTTTTGCAGCCGCGTTGCTGGCTGCAAGCGTCCTGGGCGGCGTGGCCAACGCGAAAACTCTGGTCTATTGCGCGGAAGCGTCACCGGAAGGTTTCGACCCGGCGCCTTACACCGCGGGACAGACGTTCGACGCGTCCTCGCGCACCGTTTTCAACCGCCTCGTCGAATTCGATCACGGCAAGACCTCGATCTCGCCCGGCCTGGCTGAGAGCTGGACCATCTCCGACGACGGCAAGGAATACACTTTCAAGCTGCGCAAGGGCGTCAAGTTCGCCCCCACCGACTATTTCACCCCGACGCGCGACCTCAACGCCGATGACGTGGTGTTCTCGTTCCAGCGCCAGGTCGACAAGAACGGTCCCTGGTTCCAGTACATTCCGGGCATTGCCTATCAGTATTACAATGACCAGTTTGGCGACAACATCACCAAGGTCGAGAAGGTCGATGACCTGACGGTGAAGTTCACCCTCAAGGACCCGGCAATCACCTTCGTGCCCACGCTGGGCATGGATTTCGCCTCCATCGTCTCGAAGGAATATGCCGACAAGCTGCAGGCCAACAAGACGCCTGAGCTGTTCAACCAGAAGCCGGTCGGCACCGGCCCGTTCATCTTCGTCGACTACCAGACCGATGCGGCCATCCGCTACAAGGCCAACCCTGATTACTGGGGCGGCAAGCAGAAGATCGACGATCTGGTCTTCGCCATCACCACCGACCCGGCGGTCCGTGCTCAGAAGCTGAAGGCCGGCGAATGCAACATCATGTCCTACCCGGCACCGGCCGATATCGCCGGTCTGAAGGCTGATCCGAACCTGACGGTCGCCGAGCAGGAAGGCCTCAACGTCGGCGCGCTGATGTACAACACCCAGCAGAAGCCGTTCGATGACGTGCGCGTGCGCAAGGCGCTCAACATGGCCATCAACAAGAAAGCCATCATCGACGCCGTGTTCCAGGGCGCTGGCCAGGTGGCCATCAACCCGATCCCGCCGACGATGTGGTCCTACAACAAGGACGTGAAAGACGATCCGTACGATCCCGATGCAGCCAAGAAGCTGCTCGCGGAAGCCGGCGTCAAGGACCTGAAGATGAACGTCTGGGCCATGCCGGTGTCGCGCCCGTACATGCCCAACGCGCGCCGCACCGCCGAACTGATCCAAGCTGACTTCGCCAAGGTCGGCGTCACCGTCAACATCGTCAGCTACGATTGGGGCGAATACCTCAAGCGTGCGTCCGCGGTCGATCACGATGGCGCCGTCATCGTTGGCTGGACCGGCGACAATGGCGATCCGGACAACTTCCTCGGCGTGCTGCTCAGCTGCGCTTCCGTCGGTTCGAACAACCGCGCGGAATGGTGCAACAAGGACTTCGACGCGCTCATCAACAAGGCCAAGACCGTTTCGGATCAGGCCGAGCGCACCAAGCTCTATGAACAGGCACAGGTCATCTTCAAGGAACAGGCACCGTGGGCGACGCTCGCCCACTCCAAGGTGTTCATGCCGATGCAGAAGACCGTCTCCGGCTTTGCGATGGATCCGCTCGGCATCCATCGCTTCGACGGCGTCGATATCGCCGAATAAGGTTCGCGAAACGGGGGCGGTGCCGCATGGCGCCGCCCCCACTCGCCCGCCATGCTGCGTTATATCCTCGGTAAGCTCGCCCTCATCATCCCGACCTTCATCGGGATAACCATCCTCGCGTTTGGCTTCGTGCGCATCCTGCCCGGTGATCCCGTGCTGGTGCTTGCGGGCGAACGGGGCCTGTCGCCCGAACGTCACACGGCGTTGATGCACCAGTTCGGTTTCGACCTGCCGATCTGGCAACAATACCTGACCTACCTGACCAACATCCTCAGCGGTGATTTCGGCACCTCGTTCTCCACCAAGACGCCGGTGCTCAAGGATTTCCTGATCCGCTTCCCGGCGACGGTCGAACTCGCCATATTCGCCATGATCTTTGCCGTCATCTTCGGTGTCGCCTTCGGCATCTTCGCCGCCATCCGCCGGGGTTCCTGGTTCGACCAGCTGACCATGGGAACGGCGCTCGCCGGCTATTCCATGCCGATCTTCTGGTGGGGGCTGCTGCTCATCATCGTGTTCTCCGGCACGCTGCACTGGACGCCAGTATCCGGCCGCATCGACCTTCTCTATTTCTTCAAGCCGGTCACCGGCTTCATGACCATCGATTCCCTGATTTCCGGGCAAAAGGGCGCGTTCCGTTCGGCGTTGTCGCATCTCATCTTGCCCACCATCGTGCTTGGCACCATTCCGCTGGCCGTCATCGCCAGGCAGACACGCTCGGCCATGCTCGAAGTGCTGGGTGAGGACTATGTGCGCACCGCCCGCGCCAAGGGTCTGACCCCGTTCCGGGTCGTGGGCCTGCATGCCTTCCGCAATGCGCTGATCCCCGTCGTCACCACCATCGGCTTGCAGGTCGGTACGCTGCTGACCGGCGCCATCCTGACCGAGAGCATCTTCTCCTGGCCGGGCATCGGCAAATGGATGATCGACGCCATTTCCAAGCGCGACTATTTCACCGTGCAGGGCGGACTGCTTTTGATCGCATTGATCGTCATGTCCGTGAACCTCATCGTTGACGTGCTCTATGCCGTCATCAACCCGCGCATACGGGCGAACTGACATGACCAATGAAGGCCCAGCCGAGATCGAAGCCGCCACCGTCGTCAGGCCGCAGGATGCCCGGCTGCAGATGTTCGCCGAGTTCTGGCACTACTTCTCCATCAACAAGGGCGCGGTGATCGGCCTCTTCGTCTTCGCGCTGCTGATCCTGATTGCCATCTTCGCGCCGCTGCTGGCGCCGCATTCGCCCGACGACCAGTTCCGCGACTTCTTCCTGACGCCGCCGGCCTGGCAGGCGGGTGGCAACGCGCAGTTCCTGCTCGGCACCGACGCCGTCGGCCGCGACATGCTATCGCGGCTGATCTACGGGTCGCGCTTCTCGCTTGCCATCGGCTTCGTCGTCGTCACCACGGCGCTAATCTCCGGCGTCATCCTCGGCCTGCTCGCTGGCTACTGCCGCGGCTGGGTCGACACGCTGATCATGCGTATCATGGACATCATCCTGGCCTTCCCGTCGCTGCTGCTGGCCCTGGTGCTGGTCGCGGTTCTCGGACCTGGGCTGGTCAACGCCATGATCGCCATCGCCTTCGTGCTGCAACCGCATTTCGCCCGGCTCACCCGCGCCGCTGTCATGGCCGAGAAGACCCGTGAATATGTGGTCTCGGCCAAGGTCGCCGGGGCCGGCCATATCAGGCTGATGCTGGTCACCATCCTGCCCAACTGCATCGCACCGCTGATCGTGCAGGCGACGCTGTCCTTCTCCAACGCCATTCTCGAGGCGGCAGCACTTGGCTTCCTCGGCATGGGCGCCCAGCCGCCGACGCCGGAATGGGGCACGATGCTCGCCGAGGCACGCGAATTCATCCTGCGCGCCTGGTGGGTGGTGACATTCCCCGGCCTCGCCATCCTGATCACCGTCTTCGCCATCAACCTGATCGGCGACGGCCTGCGCGATGCGCTCGACCCCAAGCTGAAGAGGTCGTGACCATGCCGCTCCTCGAGATCAAGAACCTCACCGTCTCTTTCGACACCGCCGCCGGCCCGTTCATGGCCGTGCAAGGCATTGATCTCTCCATCGAGCCGCGCGAGGTGCTGGCGATCGTCGGCGAGTCCGGCTCCGGCAAGTCGGTGTCGATGCTGGCTGTGATGGGGCTGCTGCCCAACACGGCGACGGTCAAGGCAGACCGCATGGCCTTCGACGGCGTCGACCTGTTGAAGCTCAGCCCGTCCGAACGGCGCAAGATCGTCGGCAAGGACATCTCGATGATCTTCCAGGAGCCGGTCGCCAGCCTCAACCCGTGCTTCACCGTCGGCTTCCAGATCCAGGAGGTATTGCGCTTCCATATGGGTATGGATGGCGCCCAGCAGCGCGCCCGCGCCATCGAATTGATGAAGCTGGTCGGCATTGCCGATCCGGAAGAGCGGCTCAACTCCTATCCGCATCAGATGTCTGGCGGCCAGTGCCAGCGCGTCATGATCGCCATCGCCATTGCCTGCAATCCGAAGTTGCTGATCGCCGACGAGCCGACCACGGCGCTCGACGTCACCATTCAGAAGCAGATCCTCGATCTGCTGGTCTCGCTGCAGGCCAAATACGGCATGGGGCTGATCATGATCACCCACAATATGGGCGTGGTGGCCGAGACCGCCGACCGCGTCATCGTCCAGTACAAGGGCCGCAAGATGGAAGAGGCCGACGTGCTGTCGCTGTTTGAAGCGCCGAAGAGCAACTACACCCGCGCGCTGCTGTCGGCGCTGCCGGAAAACGCCGTCGGCGACCGCCTGCCGACCGTGTCCGACATGATGTTCGAGCCGGCGCCCTCTGCGGCAGGAACCGCTGCTGGAGCTGCCTCATGAGCACGACGGTCCTCGAAGGCAAGAACATCGTGCGCGACTACCACATCGGTGGCGGCCTGTTCACCGGGCCGCGCACCGTGCACGCGGTCAAGGGCGTCTCCTTCAAGGTGGAGAAGGGCAAGACGCTGGCGATCGTCGGTGAAAGCGGCTGCGGCAAGTCCACGCTTGCCCGCATCATCACGCTGATTGACCCGGCAACGTCCGGTGAGCTGTTGATTGACGGCAACAAGGTCGACATTGCCAAGGGTGGCCTGTCGAAGGAAATGCGCCGCAAGGTGCAGATCGTCTTCCAGAACCCCTACGGCTCGCTCAATCCGCGCCAGAAGATCGGCGACGTGCTGGGCGAACCGCTGCTCATCAACACCGACAAGCCGGCCGCGGAACGGCGCGACCTGGCGATGAAGATGTTGAAGAAGGTCGGCCTCGGCCCGGAGCACTACAATCGCTACCCGCACATGTTCTCCGGCGGTCAGCGCCAGCGCATCGCCATTGCGCGTGCGCTGATGCTCAACCCAAGCCTGCTGGTGCTTGACGAGCCGGTCTCGGCGCTCGATCTTTCGGTGCAGGCCCAGGTGCTCAACCTGCTTGCCGACCTGCAGGACGAATTCCAGCTGACCTATGTTTTCATCAGCCACGACCTGTCCGTCGTGCGCTACATCGCCGACGATGTGATGGTGATGTATTTCGGCGAAGCGGTCGAATACGGTTCGCGCGACGAGGTCTTCGCCGACCCCAAGCACAGCTATACCAAGACGCTGTTCGCCGCGACGCCACGCTCCGACGTGGCCAGCATCAAAGCGAGGCTGGCCAAGAAGAAGGCGGCCGCCTGAGGCCGCTCGATGCAGCCGTCAGGCCAGCCTTCGTCGACTAAGACAGCTTGGCGATGATCGCGCGGAGTGCTTCGCCGAAGCGATGGATCTCCTCGACCGTGTTGTAGTGGACCAGCGAGGCGCGAATGGCGCCGCTGTCCATCGAGAGGTTGAGGCGCTTCATCAGCCGCGGCGCGTACATATGGCCGTCGCGGATGCCGATCTGCATGTCCGCCATCTCCTCGACGATCTTCTGCGGCGACAGCTTGCCGATGTTGAAGCAGAAGGTCGGCACGCGCTCATTGATGCGGGCTTCGTCGGCGACGCCGTAGATCGTGGCATTGCAATCCTTCAGCACGGCGAGCATTTTGCGCGCCAGCACCAGCTCATAGTCGCGGATGGCGCCCATGCCGGCGACGATGTTTTCGCGGCGCGAGCGGTTGTTTGCCGGCGCAAGATTGCGGCCGATCAATTCCAGGTACTGCACGGCGGCATCCATGCCCGACACGTTCTCGTAGATGAAAGTGCCGGCCTCGACCTTGTAGGGCGGCTCGTCAGGGATGAAGTCTTCACGGAAGGTCGGAAGCCGCTTCAGCGTTTCGAAGCGGCCCCACAGGAAGCCCATATGCGGTGAGAAATTCTTGTAGCCGGAGCAGACCAGATAGTCGCAATCCCAGGCCTGCACGTCGATCAGCCCGTGCGGTCCGTAGTGGACGCAGTCGAGGAACACCTCGGCGCCGGCCGAATGCGCGATCTCGGCCACGGAAGCGACATCGACGATCGAGCCGATCGAGTGCGCCGTCACCGTGCAGGCGACGAGGCGGGTGCGATCGGAGACCAGCGGGCGAAGGTCGTCCACATGCAGATTGCCGTCCTCGCGCATGCGCCACCATTTGAACTTGGCGCCGGCGGACTCCAGCGCCAGCCACGTCGCGATGTTGGCGTCATGGTCCATGTCGGTGATGACGATCTCGTCGCGCTCCCCGAGCATCTGGCCGATCCCGAGGCTGACGAGACGGATGAACGAGGTGGCGTTCATGCCGAAGCAGATTTCCGCCGGGCTGTAGGCGTTGATCAGCAACGCTACGCTTGTCCGCGCATCGGCGACGGACTGGTCGACGGTGACGCTGCGGCCATAGCGGCCGCCACGCTGCACATTATGCGAAACCAGATGGTTGGTCACCGCGTCGAGCACGCTCTGCGGGATCTGTGCACCGGCGGCGTTGTCCAGGAAGATGAAGTCGCCAGCCCGTTGCAGCGCTGGAAACATGGCGCGGATAGTATCGACGGGAAAGCCGCCGGCGGCTGTGGTGGATTGCGGATTGTTCAAGGTCGTCTCCTGCGAAATGCTTTTGCAGATGGGATCGGTTGTTGAGCTCAGCGCGTCTTTTCGGTCTTGAAGCGGCGCTCGAGAACGCTGACCAGACGGACCATCGGCCAGAGGAAGATGAGATAGACCAATGCCGCGCCGATCAGCGGCGAGGGGTTGGCGTAGAGCGACTGCGCGTTGGTCGCCTCCTTCAGCAACTCCGGCAGCGCCACGGTGGAGGCGAGCGACGTATCCTTGAACATCGAAACGCAGTTGCTGGTCATCGGCGGAATGACCAGCCGGATGGCCTGCGGCAGCACGACCTTGCGCAAGGTCAGCAGGAACGGCAGGCCGAGCGCCTGCGCCGCCTCGAACTGGCCGCGCGGGATGCTCTCGATGCCGGAGCGGAACACTTCGGCCGAATAGGCCGCCATGATGATGGCAAACGCCGTCACCGCGGACGCCCAGGACGACAGGCGTATGCCGAGGAATGGCAGCGCATAGTAGATCAGGATCAGCACGACCAGCACCGGCAGGGCGCGAAAAATGTCGATGTAGCCGACAGCCAGCATCCGAAACGGCTTTGGTGCATAGAGCCGCAACAGGCTGATCACCAGGCCGATGGGGATGCCGATGCCGATGCTGAGCAGCCCGAGCAGCAGCGTGTTCAGGAAGCCGCGCAGCAGTGCCGGCAGGCTGGACATGATGACATCGGCGTTGAAGAAGGTGTCCAGCAGCGACATGGGAGCATTCCCGAAACGTTGGCGTCCCGCGACGCTAGATGTGGGCATGATCCCAGCCGAAATCGGTTGCCGGCGAGGATCATGCGCGAAAACCAGGGCTACGGCGTATTTGTGCGCTCACAAGGACGCGAGGCGCTGCCGTGGAATCGTGCCGGCATGGAAAACCGGCACGATTTTAACGGAGTGCCGCTCAGGCCTTCGGCAGCGGCATTTCCTTGGCGGTCGAAGAATCGGCCGGTGCGTCGTTGCCGAACCACTTCTTGTGGATCGCGGCGAGCGTGCCGTCCTTCTTCATCGCGGTCAGCGCGTCGTTCAGCTTGCCGAGCAGCGGGTGGTCCTTGGTCATCATCAGGCCGTACTGCTCGCCGGTCTTGATGCGCTCCTTGACGACCAGATCCTTCATCTTGGTGAAGGCATACTGCATGCCTGGAATGTCGCTGACCGCGGCATCGACACGGCCGGCGCTGAGGTCGAGCAGCAGGTTCTGCTGCGTGTCATAGCCCTTCACGTCGCTGAACCCGTCGGCTTCCTGGTGCGCCTTGACCCAGGTTTCGCCGGTCGAGCCGGACAGCACGCCGATGATCTTGCCCTTGAGGTCGGCCTCGGCCTTGATCGGGCTGTCGGACTTGGTCGCGATGCCCATGTCGGAATCATAATAGGGCTGGGTGAACGACTGCGACTTCAGCCGTTCCGGCGTGATGGTGATCGACGAAATGGCGACGTCGATGCGCTTCGATGTGGTGGCGGCAAACAGCGCCTGGAATCCGAGATCGGCGATGTCCGTGGTCATGCCGATGCGCTTGGCGGCCTCGTTGACGATGTCGACCTCGAAACCCTCGAACGTGCCGCTCTCGTTCTTGAACTCGAAGGGCGGGTTGGTCGGATAGGCGCCGACGTTCAGCACGTCCGCCGCATAGGCGGTTGCGGGGCCGGCGGCGATGCCGATGGCGGCGGCGAGAAGAAGCAGGTTACGACGTGTGAAGTTCATTTTTGTTCCCTCTGGTTGTTGATCGGGCGGGTTGGTCCCGCACGGTTTTTTGCCGCCTCGCTCCCGGCGGGGCGTCAATTCATGGCCGCGCTCATGCGATCGAGCGCGGTTGCGATCTGGTCGCGATCCCGGCAAACGCACATGCGCAGGAAGGCTGCTGAAGAATTGCCGAAGAGATGGCCAGGCGCCAGCCCGACCCGTGCCGTCTCCAGGATTTTCGCGCAGGCCTGCCGTGCATCCCTTTCGCCTTCCATGGCGAAGAACGCATACATGCCGCCGCGCGGTTTCGTGGGCAGCACGATGCCGGGAATCTGCCCAAGCCTGTCATAGGCGAGGTCGAGACCGGTCTTGATCCTCTGCCGGATCTCCTCGACCAGCGGCTCGCCCTGGCGGATGGCCGCGACGGCGCCGGCCTGGATCGGGGCGGCGGTGCCGCTGTTGACATACTGGGTCATGGCGCCGAGCTGGTCGGCCACGCCGGACGGGTGCGTCAGCCAGCCGATGCGCCAGCCGGTCATCGCCCAGGCCTTGGAAAAACTGTTGACCGACAGCACCCGGTCGCCGTCCTCGGCGATCTGCAGGATCGAGGGAGCAACGTCGCCGTCGAAATAGAGCCGGCCATAGACCTCGTCGGAGATGATCCAGGTACCGGTGCGCCTGCTGAAGTCGAGCAGGGCTTGCATCTCCTGGCGTGACGCGGTCCAGCCGGTCGGGTTGGACGGCGTTGACAGGAAGATTGCCCGCGTGCGCGCATCGCAGGTCGCAAACAGCCGGTCGAGGTCGAGCCGCCAGTCGCCCTTGAAGTCGAGCGAAAACGGACGCGGCTCGCCGCCGATCAGGTGGATGGCATTGTGGATGTTGGGCCATTGCGGGGCGACATAGACGACGTTCGTACCGACATCGACGAGCAGTTCCAGGGCCAGATAAAGCGCCTGCATGCCGCCCGGTGTCACCGTGGTGCGCGCGACGGGGATCGATCGTCCGTGCAAGCGCGTCTGGTAGTCCGACAGCGCTTCATTGAGCGGGCCGAGGCCCCGCATGTTGGGGACATAGAAGGTCTGGCCGTCATCGAACGCCGCCTTGGCAGCGTCGCGGATGAAGGCGGGCGTCACCATGTCGCCTTCGCCGTACCAGAGCGCGATCACGTCGCCCAGTTCACGCGCGCGTACGGCAAGGTTGGCGATGTTTTCGGTGTGAAGGTCACGGATTTGCGCGCGGATGCCATCGAAGGCATAGCGCGCCATGGACGTTGACTGGGGCGGCATGAACGACAAGTACAAGCACCTCTTGATCGCACCCGGAACAGCACGATGCGACCACCATCAAGCACTTACGGCACGGGAGCCACAATCGTTAGGGAATGCTTATCCAAAGTGCCGGACTTTTCAAGGCAAAAGTTTTAAGCTTAAAAAATTGTCGGCCCCCTGTCCGGCCGATAGGCTTAGCCGGCTTTGCCCCGCTCCAGCTCGGCGCGCGCTGCAATACAGCCGGCAGCGGCGCCCGCCCCAAGGAACATCGCATCGCTGGCCAGTATGAAAAAGCTTGCGCCGGCTGCTGCCCATTGGCCGACATCGTCAGCCTTCGCGCAGAATATGCCGGCGGTCTTGTTGTGCGTGATCGTCGCGCCAATGATCGTGCGGATCGCCCCGGCAAGTCTGCTGGCGCCGGCTGGCCCGAGCGCATCGATCGACACCGAAAGATCTCCGGGGCCGACGAAGATCATGTCGACGCCGTCGACCGCGGCGATCGCCTCGATGTTGGCAAGGCCGTCAGCCGTCTCGACCTGGACAGCGACGACGACCGCTTCATTGGCGGCGGCCAGATAGCTGGGAATGCGATAGCCATAGGCTGCTGCCCGGCCAGGCCCCACGCCTCGCTCACCGATTGGCGGGTAGCGCGAGGCTTTCACCGCCATGGCGGCTTGGGCAGCCGTCGAGACGCGGGGAACAAGAACTCCCTGCGCGCCGCTGTCCAGCGCCGCCTGTATTGCTTCGGGCGCATGGCCGGGAACGCGCACCATGGCGGGGACGCGGTTGACATCGGCCGCCCGGACCATGTTCTCGATCATGTCCCTGGATATCTGGGCATGCTCCCAGTCGATGCAGAGGAAATCGAGCCCCGACTGTGCCGCCACCTCCACCGCGACAGGATGCGGTATCGAGGCGAATGATCCGACGAGGTTGCTCTTGCCCGTGCATTTCTGACGGAAGTCGCTCATGCCGATCCCTTTCTGATCCTGGTTGAATCCATAACCGCAAACGGCGGCTAGGCGAAGCTATTTCAGGCTTGAAATAATTTGCCGTGGCCCTAGCCTGCCGTCTCCCGTCGAGAGTGCAAGACATGATCAAAGCGCATCCCCTGCAAGGCCCGAACAAACTGAAGCTCGGCGTCTTTTCGACCAATGCCGATGGCGGGCTGGCCATCACCGATGTACCGGAACGTTGGACGGCAACCTGGCGGGACAATCTTACGGCGGCGCAGATCGCCGACCGCGCCGGCCTGGAGTTCATGCTGCCGATCGCCCGCTGGCGCGGTTTTGGTGGCCGCAACAAGGTGCGGGAATGGTCGTTCGAGACCTTCACCTGGGCGGCCGCTCTTGCCGCCGCCACCGATCGGATCGGCCTGTTCATGACGGTGCATGTGCCGCTGGTGCATCCGCTTTACGCCGCCAAGTCGCTGGCGACGGTTGACCACATCAGCAACGGGCGCGCCGGCCTCAATATTGTCTGCGGCTGGAACCCGAAGGAATTCGGCATGTTCGGCACGCCGCTGGTCGAGAAGGGCTACGACCAGGCGGCGGAATGGATCGAGATCGTTGAGAAACTCTATGCCGCCGACGAGCCACTCGACTACGAAGGCACCTATTATCGCCTCAAGGAAGCGGTCAGCCGGCCGGCCAGTCTGCAGGTTCCGCGACCGGTGACCATGAACGCTGCCTTCGGCGGACCGGGTCGCGATTTCGCGTCCGCCAAATGCGACTACCTGTTCACGACCTTTTCGGAAATGGCCGATGCCGGCAAGCATGTCATCGATATCAGAGAACGTGCCGACAAGCATGGGCGCGATGTCGGTGTCTACACGGTGGCGCATGTCGTCTGCCGGGAGACCATGGAAGAGGCGCAGGCCTATTATGACAGATACGCCGTTGATATGGCGGACCATGACGCTGTCGACGCGCATATGGCGGGCAAGAAGGAGTTCTCCCAGTCGCACGACACGCATGCCTATGACCGCTACCGGCAGCGTTTTGCCGGCGGCGCCGGCACCTATCCGCTGGTCGGTACGCCGGAGACGATCGCCGCCGACATGGCTGCCATTGCCGGGCAGGGCTATCAGGGCATCGCGCTGTCCTTCGTGAACTACACGCAGGAACTGCCCTATTTCTGCGACCGCGTGCTGCCGCTGCTGCGGCAGGTCGGGCTTCGCGAATAAATTATTCCAGGAGGGCGATTGTTCCGGAGATTGGCTATTCCGGGATAACGGCGGTGGCCTGGATTTCGATCTTGGCCCGGTCCTCGACAAGCGACACCACCTGCATGGCGGCCATGGCGGGATAGTGCCGGCCGATGACCGCGCGGTAGGCCTCGCCGAGACCTCTGAGGTTGGCGAGATATTCGGCCTTGTCGGTAAAATACCAGGTCATCGAGGTGATGTGCTGCGGGCCGGCGCCGGCTTCGGCCAGAACCGCAACGACATTCTCAAGCGTCTGGCGCACCTGGCCGACAAAATCATCGGTTTCGAACTGGCATTGCCCGTTCCAGCCGATCTGCCCGCCGACGAAGACAAGCTGCCCGCGCGCGGCGACGCCGTTGGCGTAGCCGACTGGTTTGGCCCAGCCTTCCGGCTGCAGGATGGTGTGCATGTCCAGTCTCCCGATTCCCTAAACTCGGTTCGCAATGTCTGCGTTCGAAAACAATCCGACCTGTAAATTTCCCGGCATCGGAAGAGGCCTCATGCCGCTCCCATGACCTGTCTGGCGATCACCACCTTCTGCACATCCGACGCTCCTTCATAGATGCGCAACGCACGGATCTCGCGGTACAGACTTTCAACGATATGGCCCTTGCGGACGCCGTCGCCGCCATGCATCTGCACGGCCTTGTCGATCACCTCTTGCGCCTTGTCGGTGGCGAACAGCTTGGCCATCGCCGCTTCGCGGGTGACGCGGGCAGCGCCCATGTCCTTGGTCCAGGCGGCGCGATAGACCAGAAGCGCGGCGGCATCGACATCGAGGGCCATGTCGGCGATATGGCCCTGCACCATCTGCAACTCGGCCATCGGCGCGCCGAACAGTTTGCGCTCGGCCACCCTCTTGATGCTTTCATCCAGAGCGCGGCGGGCAAAACCGAGCGCTGCCGCGCCGACGGTCGAGCGGAACACGTCGAGCACCGACATGGCGATGCGGAAACCGTCGCCCGGCTTGCCGATCAGCGCGGAAGCTGGAACGCGGACG
Source organism: Mesorhizobium shangrilense (assembly GCF_040537815.1). Taxonomy (NCBI): domain Bacteria; kingdom Pseudomonadati; phylum Pseudomonadota; class Alphaproteobacteria; order Hyphomicrobiales; family Phyllobacteriaceae; genus Mesorhizobium; species Mesorhizobium shangrilense. Next base: position 3,783,760 of record NZ_JBEWSZ010000001.1, on the reverse strand, counting down.
CCGTCGAAGGCGAGGCGCGCCAGCGGATGCGGCGCGATCACTTCCAGCCGCTCGGCGATGGTCAGGCCTTTCGTCTCGGCCGGTACGATGAAGGCTGAAAGACCCTTGGCGCCCGGCGCCTCGCCCGTGCGGGCAAAGACAATGTAGAGATCGGCGATGCCGCCATTGGAAATCCAGGTCTTCTCGCCATTGAGAACATAACCATCGCCGTCACCGACGGCCGTCATTTCCATGTTGGCGACATCCGAGCCGGAGCGCGGTTCCGACAATGCAAAGGCGGAGATCGCCCTGCCTGCGCGGGTCCTCGCCAGCCAGTCCTGCTGACTACGCGTGCCAAACAGGCTGAGTGCACCGGTGCCGAGCCCCTGCATGGCGAAGGCGAAATCGGCCAGCCCGTCATGCCGGGCCAGCGTCTCACGCGTGATGCACAGCGTGCGCACATCGAGCGGCCCGGGGTTGTCGGTGTCGACAGCCGTCGGCTTCAGCCAGCCGTCATTGCCGAGCATTGCCACCAGATCACGGCAGGCGGCATCGACATCATGGTGATCGACGGGCAGATTTTTCGTGCACCATGCGTCGAGTTGTTCGGCCAACTCGCGATGGCGGTCTTCGAAGAAGGGCCAGTTGAGGAAGGAACGATCAGGCACTTCCACCTCCGCTATTGAGACCTCTATGGCGCCCCCCTTTGTCCTGCCGGACATCTCCCCCACGAGGGGGGAGATTGGCGCCTTCGCCTGCGGCGCTTTCTTTGCTGCGGTGGCGATTGGCGAAAGCAGAGATCACATCCAATCTCCCCCCAAGTGGGGGAGATGTCCGGCAGGACAGAGGGGGGCGCTGTCCCGCCGATGTCTCCATTGAACCGATCATCCTCAATTCCCCTCGAACACCGGCTTTTCCTTCGCGACAAAGGCATTGTACGCCCGCTCGAAATCGCGGGTCTGCATGCAGATGGCTTGCGCCTGTGCTTCCGCCTCGATCGCCTGGTCGAGACCCATCGACCACTCCTGGTTCAACTGCGTCTTGGTGATGCCATGCGCGAAGGTCGGGCCGGAGACGATACGCGCCGCCATGTCGAGAGCATCTGCTTCAAGGGCCGCTGCATCGACCAGCCGGTTGTAGAAACCCCAGCGCTCGCCTTCCGCCGCGGTCATCGTGCGGCCGGTGTAGAGCAGTTCGGCGGCGCGGCCCTGGCCGATGATGCGCGGCAGGATCGCGCAGGCGCCCATGTCGCAGCCGGCAAGGCCGACGCGCGTGAACAGGAACGCGGTCTTGGCCTCCGGCGTGGCGATGCGGATATCGGAGCTCATGGCGATGATGGCGCCAGCGCCGACCGCGACGCCGTCGACCGCCGCGATGATCGGCTTGCCGCAATTCAGCATCGCCTTGACGAAATCGCCGGTCATGCGCGTGAAGGCAAGCAGCTCCTTCATCTCCATCCTGACCAGTGGACCGATGATGTCGTGGACATCGCCGCCGGAGCAGAAATTGCCGCCATTGGGCAGGAACACCACCGCGTCGACATCGTCGGCATAGACGAGATCGCGGAATGTGTCGCGCAGTTCGGCGTAGCTTTCGAAGGTCAGCGGGTTCTTGCGCTCTGGCCGGTCGAGCCGGATCCTGGCGATCCTGCCCTCGACCTGCCAAAGGAAATGCTTCGGCTTCAAACCAGCCATCTTAGTCATTCCCGGCCCTCCCAATTGCTTCGAAAGGATTTCAGCATGCCGCTCAGACGGCGTGCATCATCCTCGCTGACATTGCCCAGCAGTTCGCCGATCCAGCCTTCGTGCGCGGCGGCGATGATGTCGAACGCCTTTGACCCTTCCTCGGTCAACCGCACCATTGAGGTGCGGCGATCGCCGTTGCGGCGCGCGCGGGCGACAAGTCCCTCAGACACCAGCCGGTCGACAATGCCCGTGACATTGCCGTTGGACACCAGCAGGAAGCGCGACAGGTCGCTCATCAGCATGCCCTCGGGGGCGCGGTAGAGTGCCGCCATCACATCGAAGCGCGGCAGCGTCGTGTTGAACTCCTGCCGGAGACGCTCGCGCAGCTCGGACTCGATGGTTCGCGACGCCCGCAACAGGCGCACCCACAGCCGCAGGCGGTCCTTGCCGGGGCCGGACGGGGCGGGAAGAGGGCCGGCTACCATGTTTCTCCTCCCGAAATGGAGATCGTCTGTCCGGTGATGGATTGGGCGGCATTGCCGCATAGCCAGAGCACCGCCGCCGCAACCTCCTCAGGCTGGATGAAGCGTCCCTGCGGGTTTGTCGAGGCAAGGCTCGACCGTGCCTGCTCGGCCGAGCGGCCGGTCTTTTCGATGATGCGCTGAATGGAGTCCTCCAGCATCTCGGTTTCGACGAAGCCCGGGCATACGGCATTGACCGTCACGCCCGATTTGGCGGTCTCGGCCGCCAGCGCCCGCATCAGGCCGACGACGCCATGCTTGGCCGCGACATAGGGTGCGACGTAGGCGTAGCCCTTCAGGCCGGCGGTGGAAGCAATGAAGATGATCCGGCCTGTCTTGCGCGCGGCCATGCCGGCCAGCGCCGGCTTCACCGTCAGGAACGAGCCGGTGAGGTTGACGTCGAGCGTCCGCTGCCAGTCGCTGAGAGTTGTCTTGTGCGCCGGTGCGCTGCCGGACATGCCGGCATTGGCGACGACGATGTCGATAGGGCCACGCGCGGCTTCGGCCGTCTGGTACAGGGTCGTCATTGCCGTCTCGTCAGTGACGTCGGCGGCGATACCGAAGATGCGGCCGTTTTCATCAGCCACCTTGGCGAGTTCCGCTTCCCGGCGGCCGCAGATGGTCACGTCAACGCCGGCACCCGCCAGCGCCAGGGCGACTGCCCTGCCGACGCCGGAGCCGCCGCCGGTGACAAGGGCGTGCCGGCCCATGACTGCTGGCGTTGCACTCATACTTTCAGCCCCGCCGCCGCATCGCGCTCTGCCAGCCGGTAGAGCTGGTCGCGCCCCGGTAGATAGGGATCGGGCCATTTGACGCCACGATCGCCGAGTGTCACCGCCGCATGGAGCGTCCAGTAGGGATCGGCCAGATGCGGCCGTGCCAGCGCCACGAGGTCGGCGCGGCCGGCCATCAGGATCGAGTTGACATGGTCCGGCTCATAGATGTTGCCGACCGCCATCGTCGCCATGCCAACCTCGTTGCGGATGCGGTCGGAAAACGGCGTCTGGAACATACGGCCGTAGACGGGCTTTGCCGCCGTCGATGTCTGGCCCGCCGAGACGTCACAGATGTCGACACCGGCTTCATGCAGCAGCCGTGCGATCTCGACCGCGTCGGCCGGCGTCACGCCTTCGATGCCGACCCAGTCATTGGCCGAGATGCGCATCGAGATCGGCTTGCCGGTCGGCCATGCGGCACGCACGGCATGGAAGATTTCCAGCGGGTAGCGCATGCGGTTTTCGAGCGAGCCGCCATATTCGTCCGTGCGCCGGTTGGTGACCGGCGTGATGAAGGACGACAGGAGATAGCCATGCGCGGCATGGATTTCGAGCATGTCGAAGCCGCAGCGATCGGCCATCTCGGCGGAAGCCACGAACTGTTCGCGCACCAAATCCATGTCGGCGCGGTCCATCGCCTTCGGCACCTGGTTCTGTGGCGACCACGCCACGGCCGAAGCCGACATGATCGGCCAGTTGCCGGAGGCCAGCGGCACGTCGGTGCCCTCCCAGCCAAGCCGGGTCGAGCCCTTGGCGCCGGAATGACCGATCTGCGCGCAGATCTTTGCCTCGGTCTCGGTATGAACGAAATCCACCAGCCGCTTCCACGCCGCCTCATGTTCGGGCGCATAGAAGCCAGGACAGCCCGGCGTGATGCGCCCTTCGGGGCTGACGCAGGTCATCTCGATATAGACGAGCCCGGCGCCACCCTTGGCGCGCTCAGCATAATGGGTGAAATGCCAATCTGTCGGGCAGCCATCGACGGCCTTGTACTGCGCCATCGGCGAGACGACGACACGGTTGCTGAGTGCCATGTCGCGCAGCTTGAACGGCGCGAACATCGGCGCGCGGCGCAAGCTGTTGCCGCCGGCTCCGGCCTGGCGCTGGAACCATTCTTCCGCGCCGCCCAGCCATTCAGCATCGCGCAGCCGTAGATTCTCGTGGCTGATGCGCTGCGAGCGGGTCAAAAGCGAATAGTTGAACTGCACGGGATCGAGGCCGAGATAGCGTTCCACCTCCTCGAACCATTCGAGCGAATTGCGCGCCGCCGACTGCAGCTTCAGCACTTCGGTGCGGCGCGCATCCTCATACTTGCGGAACGCGGCGTCGAGGTCCGGCTCGGACTCGACATACTCGGCCAGCGCCACGGCACTCTCCAGCGCCAGCTTGGTACCGGAGCCGATCGAGAAATGCGCCGATGCCGCTGCATCACCCATCAGCGCCAGGTTCTTGTAGGACCAGCGCTCGCACAGCACGCGTGGGAAATTGATCCATGCCGAACCACGGATGTGGTTGGCATTCGTCATCAGGGCGTGGCCGCCAAGATGCTTGGCGAAGATACGCTCGCAGACGGCGATCGATTCCTGCTGCGACATCGCGCCGAAGCCGAAGGCAGCCCAAGTCTGTTCGCTGCATTCGACGATGAAGGTCGCGGTGTCGCTGTCGAACTGGTAGGCATGCGCCCACACCCAGCCATGCTCGGTCTTCTCGAAGATGAAGGTGAAGGCGTCGTCGAATTTCTGGTTGGTGCCCAGCCAGACGAACTTGCATTTGCGGGTGTCGATGTCGGGCTTGAACACGTCGACGAAGGTGTTGCGCGCCCTGGAGTTCAGCCCGTCGGCAGCGACGACAAGATCATGCGTCTCCATATACGGTTTGGGATCGGCGATGTCGGTCTCGAACATCAGCTTGACGCCGAGTTCGCGTGCTCGCCGCTGCAACAACACGAGCAATCGCTTGCGGCCGATGCCGCAGAAACCGTGGCCGGTCGAGACCGTGCGCACGCCGTCATGGATGACGGCGATGTCGTCCCAATAGGCAAAATGCTTCTTGATCCAGACGGCGCTGACGGGATCGTTCTTCGACAGGTTTTCGAGCGTCTCGGCCGACAGCACGACGCCCCAGCCGAACGTGTCGTCAGCGCGGTTGCGCTCGAACACGGTTACCTCGTGGGCGGCATCCCGCAGCTTCATTGAGATCGCAAAGTAGAGGCCGGCTGGTCCGCCGCCGAGAACCGCAACCTTCATGTGTGCGATCTCCTCTTCGCTCGCTGCGGGCAGTATCGCGCCGAGGATAATTTATTTCAAGCTTAAAGTTTCATATTGGAAACGATTCGCTTGATGGAGGTGTGGCGTGCTTGCGGCTGACCCGCAAGCACGCATGCGCATCACTTTTCCGGGTTCTTCGGGCTCCAGAGCACGGTCTCGGCGCCTTTCTCGTAAGCCATTCCGTTTGGATAGCTGATCGCTTCCAGCTGCAATCCCCAGGGCGCCTGGAAATAAAGAATGGTCTGGCCGGCGGCTGGTCCTTCCGAAAGCGGTATCGGCCCCATGCGGGTCTTGACCCCCTTCGCATCGAGATAGGCTTTCGCGGCGGCGACATCGTCGACATAGAAGGCGATGTGGAAGCCGCCTATGTCGCTGTTGCGCGGCGTCAGGTCTTTCTGGTCGGGCGCGGTGTATTTGAACAGTTCGATGTTCGACCCGGTGCCGCAGCGCACCATGGTGATCTGCTCGATCACCGCCTTGGGATCGACGCCCAGCACATCCTGCATGAATGTACCCTTGTCGTCGGCGAACGGACCGAACGACATCGCCTTCTTGCAACCGACCACCTCGGTGAAGAAATCGACCGCCTGCTTCATGTCGGGGACCGTGATTCCGGTGTGGTCGTGCCCACGCATGCCGGGTATCGAACTGGCCGTGGCCATGCCGGCGCTGCCCAGGACAGCGGCAACGAGCGTTGCGTTTCGGATTGCAGTCTTCATCTCAGGTCTCCTCCACTCGCGGGCCTTTCGATGCTGTACGCCTAAGCCCGCTTTTAGGCGCGCGGATGCCTCATGCCGACGCCTTTGCGATGGGAGAAATGTCCAGCCAGCCTGCATCGATTTCGGGCAGCGGGATGGCTGCTATGAGGTCGCGCGTGTAGTCCTGCCGTGGGTTCTCGAACAAGCTGTCGGTGGCGCTGGCCTCGACGATCATGCCCTGGCGCATGACGATCACCTGCCGGCACAGCCGCCGGATCACCGACAGGTCATGGCTGATGAAGGCGACGGTCAGGCCCATCTCCGCCGCGAGTTTCTCCAGCAGGGTCAGGATCTGCGCCTGGGTCGACACGTCGAGTCCGGAGACGATCTCGTCAGCCAGCACGAATTTCGGCGACAGCGCCAGTGCACGCGCAATGCCGACGCGTTGGCGCTGGCCGCCCGACAGTTCATGGCGGTAGCGGCTGGCGAAGTTCTGCGGCAGGCCGACGCGCTGCAGCGCCTCGGCGACCCGCTCCTTGAGATTGTCGCCAAGGCCGTTCTGCTTGAGAGGTGCGGCGATGATGCTGGCGATGGTGCGGCGCGGATTGAGCGACGACATCGGATCCTGGAAGATCATCTGCAGGTTGCGGCGCAATGGCCGAAGCTCTGCTTCCCGCAGATGGGTGATGTCCAGGCCGTCGAAGGTGACGCCGCCGGCGGTGGGTTCCAGCAGGCGCACCAAAGCGCGGCCGAGCGTCGATTTGCCGGACCCGGATTCGCCGACGATGCCGGTGACCGATCCCTTGGGCAGATCGAAATCCAGGCCCTTGAGGATTTCGATCATCGGCGCGCGGCCGATCAGCGGCTTGCGCGTCATGTCGGGCAGGGCGACCTTCAGGCCGCGCACGGAAAACAGCGGCTCAGCCATGCGGCCGCCTCCAGGCTTGGTCGGCAGCCGTGATCTCCGAGGCCAGTCCGGCCAGCACGGCGTCGTCGACCGGTTTCAGCGAGGCGAACGGATCGGTATAGCGTGGCGTCGCCGCCATCAGTGCCCGCGTGTAAGGGTGTTGCGGGGCGGCGAAGAGATCAGCCGTTTCGGCTTCCTCCACCACCTTGCCGGCATAGAGCACCGACACTTTCTGGCTGATCTTGGCGACGACGCCGAGATCATGGGTGACGAACAGGATCGCCGTGCCGTGCTCGCGCTGCAATTGCGCGATCAGGCGCAGGATCTGCTTCTGCACGGTGACATCGAGCGCCGTCGTCGGCTCGTCGGCGACGATCAATCGAGGCTCGGCGGCGAAGGCAGCAGCGATCAGCACGCGCTGGCGCATGCCGCCGGAAAGCTCGTGCGGATAGCTTTTCAGGACACGGTCGGGGTCGCGGATCTGCACCTCGTCCAGCAGCTGGCGGATGCGCTGATCGGCTCTCTCGCCACTCCAGCCGAGGATGCGCACCAGCCGGTCGGTCATCTGCGGACCGATACGGCGTGACGGGTTGAGCGCGGTCAGCGGGTCCTGCGGGATCAGTGCCGTGCGCGCACCGATCAGCGTGCGACGTGCCTTCGGCTGCAGCTTGCCGAGGTCTTCGCCTTCGAGCAGCATGTCGCCTTCGACGATGCGCACGCTCGACGGCAAGACACCGAGCACCGCCTTGCCGATCATCGTCTTGCCGGCGCCGCTCTCGCCGACCAGCGCGCGGACTTCGCCGGGTTGCACGGACAGCGACACCGAGCGCAGCACGCGCTGGCCGTTCGGCAGCACGGCGCTCAAATCCCTGATGTCGAGACAAGCGCTCATCGCAGCACCGGATCGAAACGGGCTCGCAGCGCCTCGCCGAACTGGCTGAACGACAGCACGGTCAGGATCAGCGTGATCAGCGGAAACACCAGAACCCACCAGGCCTGATGGATGGATAGCCGGCCCTCGGCGATGATGCCGCCCCAGGTCGGATCATCCGTCGAGATCGACAAATTGACGAAGGACAGGATCGCCTCGACGATGACGGCGATGCCCATTTCCAGCGACAGCAAAGCCACGATCGAGGGGACGACATTGGGCAGTACCTCGCGCAGCATGATGCCGATGCGGCCATAGCCGGCGATGCGGGCATTTTCCACATAGTCCATGCGCGACTGGCCCATCGCCTCGGCGCGGATGACCCGGCAGAAGCGCGTCCAGTCGATGACCGCAATGGCGATGATGACGGAACTCAAGCCCGTGCCGAGCACTGCGACCAGCAATATCGCGAACAGCACCGGCGGGAATGCCATCCAGATATCGACGATGCGCGAGATGATCCGGTCGGCCCAGCCGCCGAAATAGCCGGCGATCAGCCCAAGCGTCGAGCCGACCAGGCACGCGGCGATCGCGGCGGCGAAGGCGACGATGAAGGCGATGCGGCCACCAAAAATCAGGCGGGAGAGCAGGTCGCGCCCGAGGCTGTCTGTGCCTAGCCAATAGCCTGGCTCGGCGCCGTTCATCCAGAACGGCGGCAGCCGCTCCAGCATCAGGTCCTGCGCCAGCGGGTCCTGCGGCGCGACCAGCGGCGCGAAGATCGCGGCCAGCAGCGCCAGCAGCAGCCAGCCGCCGGCGAGCCACAGCTTTGTACTGGAGCCATGTCTTGAGATGCGGCCGTCATCCATGGCGCAGCCTCGGATTGAGCAGCGCGTACATCATGTCGACGGCAAGGTTGATCAGCACGAACAGCAGCGCGAAGACCAGCACGATGCCCTGGATCAGCGGCAGGTCGCGGTTGATGACGGCGTCGATCGCCATGTTGCCGAGGCCTTCATAGGAAAACAGCCGTTCGACGATGACCGTGCCGCCGATGAGGAAGGTGAACTGCACGCCGACCAGGGTCAGCGTCGGCAGCGCGGCGTTCTTCAGTGCCTCACGCAGGATGACCTGCGTTTCCGAAAACCCTTTAACCCGCGCCAGCACGACATAGTCGAGGTCGAGCACTTCCTTCAGCGACTGTTTCAACAACTGCGAGATGATCGCGGCCAGCGGCAGGGCCAGGGCGACCGCCGGCATCAGCATGTGTTTCAGGAGGTCCCAGGTCAGGTCGAAGCGCAGCCGAAGCAAGCTCTCGAACAGATAGAACTGCGTGGCGAAGGGCAGGTCGAGTTGCGGCGAGACCCGGCCGGAAATGTCGAAGATAGGCACCAGCACGCCGAACAGAAGGATCAGCACAAGGCCCCACAGGAAATCGGGAATGGACAGCGCCGTTCCGCTGGCGATGTCGATGCCGGCCTCGATCGCCGTGCCGCGCTCGCGCGCACCGATGATCGCCGTCGTGCCACCGATCGCCACCGCCATCACAAGGGCGACGATGGCAAGTTCCAGCGTCGCCGGTAGCCGGTTAAAGACCAATCCAAGCACATCCTGCCGCAACGAGATCGAGGTGCCGAAATCGCCCCGGACGACGCCGGAAAGCCAGATGAAGAATTGCTGCACGATGGTCTTGTCGAGCCCGTAGAGCGCGCGCAGCCGGGCAATGTCGGCATCGGTCGCGCCGGGCGGCAGCATCATCGCGATGGGATCACCGGGCGCGACGCGGATCACGACGAAGACAACGACGGCCACGCCGAACAGCGTGATCAGCATCGTCAGAAGACGGATCAGAAATCTCTGCAGGAGCATGCCGGCGTAAGCCTAATGCGTTTCAATAACTGATGGAACGAACAGCCCCCTCATCCGGCCGCTTCGCGGCCACCTTCTCCCCGAGGGGAGAAGAGGTCGCGGACGGTTGAGCCCGTCTCTTCTCCCCATCTGGGGAGAAGGTGGCCCGAAGGGCCGGATGAGGGGGCCTGCGTAAGTTGAACAAGACACGCCGTCTCTTGCGACTGCGTGTCTTTCGTCAGTCTCAGGCCGGGGTCATCAGTGCCGGCAGCAGCGCGCCGGAAATATGCTGGACAACCTTGACGCCCTTGGCATGTACGATCGGCTGCGCGAACTGCATCAGCGGCAGCACATAGGCCTGCTCGGCAATGTATTTGTCGACTGCTTTCCAGCCGGCGATACGCTTGGCCTCGTCCTTCTCGCCCCAGAGCGGGCCGATCTTGGCGTCGAGATCGTCGGTCTTCCATGACGAATGCGGCGACGGCCCGAACATGGCGAAGCCGGTCGACGTGGTCGGATCACCGATGGCGTTGCCCCAGTTGTAGAAGGCCGCCGGGGCCAGCTTGTGCGCCGCGCGCAGTTCATAGTGCTTGGCGATCTCGTAGACCTCGATCGTCGCCTCGATGCCGACCTTGCGCCACATGCCGACGATCGCCTGCACCATCTCGTAGTCCTTGGGCTTGAAGCCCTTGGTGGTCTGGATGGTGATCTTGGCCGGCTTCTCCGGCGAGTAGCCGGACGCAGCCAGCAATTCCTTGGCCTTCTCGGGATTGTGCTCGACCTTGATCGACGGATCATAGGCCGCGTATTCCGGCGTTTCCAGCGTATCGATGGGCTGCCCATAGCCGCGCAGCAGTCTCTTGACCAGGAGCTGCTTGTCCACCGCCATGACGGCCGCCTGGCGGACATTCTTGTCCAGCATGGCGTCCTTGTTGTTGAAGAAGATCATGCCGATGTCCGACACGTTCTTGCATGTGCCGGCGAGCCCGTCCTTGGCGATCAGCCGGTCATATTCCTCGTAGGGGATTTCGAGCGTTACCTGCGAGGAACCGGACTCGATCTCCGCGACGCGGCTCGCCGCATCGGTGACGAACTTGATCGTCACATTCTCGAAGGCCGGCTTGCCGCCCCAATAGTGCGGATTGGCCTTCAGCCGCAGGAAGGCGTTGCGCTCGAACTTTTCGACCATATACGGCCCAGTGCCGATCGGCGCTTTCTCGAAACCTTCGGGCCCGACCTTCTCGTAATAGGCCTTCGGCATGACATAGCCGGTCAGGAAGGACATCCACTTGAAATAGACCGGGTCGAACTGCACGACATCGCCGGTGATCTTGTTGCCGTCGATCTTGAAGTTGTTGACGTTTTTCCAGACGAACTGGATCGGGTTGCCGGTCTTTTCGTCGCCCGCCCGCTGCAGCGACCAGACCACGTCCTCGGGCGTGAACGGCGAACCGTCATGCCAGGTCACGCCTTCGCGCACCGTCATCGTGATCTTGGTGCGGTCTTCGTTCCAGCCCCATTCGGTTAGCAGGCCCGGCGCGAAGGACAGGTCCGGCTTTTGCGGGATGAACTGGTCGAATACCGACTGGTAGAGACCCTGGATCGTCGGGTTGACAGCCGACGGCCCGGTGGTCGGGTCCCAGGACGGCAGGTTGACGTTGTAGGCGATGGTCAGTTCGCCTGCCGCCGCCTTGGCGATCCGCGGCAGGCCGATGGCTGTGGCACCAAGTGCCGCGGCACTGTATCCGAGCAATTCGCGTCTGTTGATTGTCATGGTCGTTCCCCTTTTTGGTTTCTGTTTTCTGCGCGCGGCGTCGTTGTCTGATCAGTGGGTTCAGGCTGCTTGGGCAACCGCACCTTGCCCTGCCTTCACCCCAAATGCGTCTTCAGCTCCTACTTCCCGCCAAGCTGTTGCGCGAGCATGAAGCCAGAGGCGGCACCGGTGCCGGCGCCCGGCCATGTCGCGGCTCCCGTGAGATGCAGATTGCCGACCGGCGTGTTCCAGCCGGCAAAGCCGCGCGCCGGGCGAAACAGGAAATTCTGCGCCAGGTGATGGCTGCCGCAAACCTGGTCGCCGCCGACGAGGTTCGGGTTCTCGCGCTCCAGGTCGACGGGAGAGAATACCGATCGGCCCAGGATCTTCTGCCGAAGACCGGGTGCATAGGTCTCGATGATGTCGAGCACTCTTTCGGCGTAGCGCTCCTTGACCTGATCCCAATGGCCCTGCGCGATCTTGCCTGCGGCATCGCCGATGATCTCCGCCGGCAGCATGCGCACCTGCACCCACAGCACATGCTTGCCCTGAGGCGCGCGCGACGGGTCGACCGCCGTCGGCTGGCCGACGACCAGCACCGGTTCGTCCGGCAGCATGCCGGCCATGGCCTGCTGATAGGTGCGCGACATGGCGTCGAGTGAGGGCGCCAGATGCACGTAGGCGAACTGCCGAAGCTCTGCCCCGGCGCTCCAGTCCGGCAGATCGTCCAGTGCCAGATGGATCATCATCGTGCCCGGCGCATGGCGGAATTTCTGCATCGCCGTGTCGAAGCCGGCGTCGCCGGAACCATTGGGCAGGAGCTTTCCCGGCAGCGCCCCGGGCGCGACGCCCGCGATCACCGCCTTGGTTGCGGTATGCGTCTCACCGGAGGCAAGCCGCACGCCGGTCGCCTTGCCGCCGGAAACCGTGATCTCCGCCACTTCCGCTCCGGTGACGATCCTGCCGCCGGCAGCCGTGACCATGCCAGACAGGGCGCGAATGATGGTGTCCGCCCCGCCCTTGCCAAGCACCATGCCAAAGCTCTGGTTGGCCATCGATTCCAGATAGGGGAACACGGCGCCGCCGGCGATGTCGGGCGCGAAGTCGAGATGCATGCCCCATGTGGCAAGCGTCGCCCGCACATGCGGCGACTCGAAGTTTTCTTCCAGCCACGCGCGGGGTGAGGACAGCAGCAAGCGGCCGGTGTCGAGCGCGCCGGACATGCCTTTCTTGCGCCACAGGTTCCACGCCGTGCCGGCAAGCGCGCGGGCGCTCATCGGCGAGCCCAGCAGCCGGAACAGATGCTCGGCCTCCGCCTGGAAGGCGGCAACCAGCTTACGCCATGTCGCGGCATCGGCAGCGGAGAAAGCGGCCATGCGGCTCGCGGTCTTTTCCAGATCGTTGCTGACGCCGAACCAGCGCCCGTCCGGAAAGGCGCTGGCGAAACAATCGGCCACCGGCGCGAACTCCAAGCCCTGCGCTTTCAATTCATTTGCATATTTCCGGTGGAAGGCCGAGCCGGCAAACAGGCTCAGATTCATCGCGCCAAAATCGTGGCGGAAGCCGGGAAGGGTGAATTCTCGGGTCTGGACGGCACCGCCGATTGTTGCACTGCGCTCGAAAATCCCGGTTTTCCAGCCTTTGAGCGCCAGATGCGCGGCGCACGCCAGAGTATTATGGCCGGCCCCGACAAAGATGGCGTCGAACTCGCTCACGCCTTGTTCCCATTTCCTTTATGCTTAAAGATAATTGCAGATGCATATGTTTTCGTCTAGTAGGATATTAAGGGCCGCAACGAGCCATCAGCATCAGCAAGAAAGAGGGAACAGAGACCATGGACACGCAAAAACTCCTCGGCGAGGTCGCCGGCCAGCTTCTTTCAGGCGCCATCAAGGTGGTCGACCTGACGGCATCGCTCGGTCCCGATACGCCGCTGATCAAGCTGCCGCCGGAACTCGCTGTCGACACGCCGAAGGTCGAAATCCACACCATCTCCGCCTATGACAAGAACGGCCCGTGGTGGGCATGGAACTGGCTGAAGCTCGGCGAGCATTCCGGCACGCATTTCGACGCGCCCAAGCACTGGATCACCGGCAAGGATTATCCGGACGGCGCCACCGACACCATTCCGGCGCAGAATTTCGTCGGCCCGGTCAATGTCATCGACTGCTCGAAGGAAGCAGCCGCCGACCACGATTTCCTGCTTACCGTCGATCACATCAAGGCATGGGAAGCCAAGCATGGCGCGATCAATGCCGGCGAATGGGTGGTGATGCGCACCGACTGGTACAAGCGCAACGGCTCGGAAGCCGAGTTCCTCAACGCCAACGAGACCGGCCCGCATACGCCCGGCCCGACGGCTGAAGCCATCCAGTACCTGATCAGCAAGGACATCAAGGGCTGGGGCAGCGAGACGATCGGCACGGATGCCGGCAAGGCAGGAGGCATGGAGCCGCCATTCCCGGCGCACAGCCTGATGCACAAGGCCAACCGCTACGGTCTCGCCAGCCTCTGCAACCTCGACCAGCTGCCGCCAAAGGGCGCGATCCTGATCGCGGCACCGCTCAAGATCGAACACGGAACCGGCAGCCCGATCCGCGCGCTGGCGCTGGTGTCCGGAAAATAAAGCGAAGTGGGTCTTCGGGAGAAGATCATGCGCGCAAGCAATGTCGTGATGATGGGTGAGGGATGGCAGCCTAATAGCGCCAGCGCTCTACGGCGCCCTCCTCTGTCCTGCCGGACATCTACCCCCCCAGGGGGGAGATCGGCAGCTTTGGCGCCCCACTCATTCCTGCAACGTCGTAGATTGGCGAAAGCGGTTATAACGGCCAATCTCCCCCGTCGTGGGGGAGGTGTCCGGCAGGGCAGAGGGGGGCGCCGTAGAGGGCTGACCTCGCAAGCCTACCCGCTGCCCGCAGGAAACCGCCAATGACCGCCCCCGATCACATCATCGTCGGCAGCGGCATCAATGCGCTGGTCTGCGCGGCGATGCTCGGCGGCAAGGGGGCGAAGGTGCTCGTGCTGGAGCGCAACGACCGCATCGGCGGCTGCATGCGCACCGAGGAGATCACCGCGCCCGGCTTTGTCCACGACGTGATGGCGACGACCTTCGTGCTGTTCATCACCTCGCCGGCCTTTGCCGCACTGGGCGCCGACCTCGCCCGGCATGGGTTGGAGTTCTGCCATACCGGCACGCCGACCGGCGTGCTGCGCCCAGACGGCAGCCATGCCGTACTGCGCACCGACCGTGCAGCCAACATTGCCGCGCTCAATGCTATCGCCGCAGGCGACGGCGATAGCCACGCAAGCGATGTCGGCAGCATCGAGCGCAATGCCGGCCTGCTGTTCGGTCTGCTCGGCGGCAGCCTGTGGTCCTATCCGACGGCAAAGCTGCTGGCCGGCGATGCCTGGCGGCGCGGCCCGCGTGGCCTTGCCGCCTTTCTCGGCGAAGCGCTGGTGCCGGCGCGCGGCTGGCTGGAAAGCACCTACCAGTCCGAAACCGTCCGCGCGCTCTGGGCGCCCTGGGTACTGCATGCCGGGCTTGGTTCGGAAGATGCGTTCTCCGGCCAGATCGCCAAGGTGATCGCTTACGCGCTGGAGGCGGCTGGGGCGCCAATCGTCAAGGGCGGGGCGAAGAACCTGCTGGCAGCCTTCGAGGCGTTGATCATCGAGCGCGGCGGCGTCATCTCCACCGAAGCCGATGTTGCTTCCATCATCCAGACAGGAGGCCGTGCCACCGGTGTGCGGCTGGCCTCGGGCGAAACGGTCCATGCGAAGAAGAGCGTCATCTGCTCGGTCACGCCGACACAGCTTTATGGCCGGCTGCTGGGCAGCGATGCTCCCAAGGACGATGTCGAGGCGACGCGGAAATACCGCTACGGCAAGGGCAATTTCCAGATCCACTATGCCCTGGACAAGCCACCGGCATGGCGCGGCGAAGGCCTCGACAAGGTTGCGCTGCTGCATCTGACGCCGGGCCTTGATGGCGTCTCGAAAGCCTGCAACGAGGCGGTGCGTGGCATGCTGCCGGAGGTGCCGACCATCTGTGTCGGCCAGCCGCACGCGCTTGACCCGTCGCGCTGCCCGGAGGGCAAGGCCATCCTGTGGCTGCAACTGCCCGAGGCGCCCCGCCACATCAAGGGCGATGCCGCCGGCAAGCTGCAGGCGCCGGCTGACGGGCAATGGACGGACGCGCTGCGCGAAGCCTATGCCGATCGTGCCGAGGCCATCCTCGCCAGCCATATCGACGGTTTCAAGGGCAGCGTGATCGCGCGCCGCGCCTATTCGCCGGCTGATCTCGAAGCGATGAACATCAATCTGGTCGGCGGCGACCCTTATGGCGGCTCCTCGACCATCGACCAGTCGTTCCTGTGGCGCCCGTTCAAGACCAGCCGCAACCACCAGACCGGGATCAAGGGCCTCTACCATATCGGCGCCTCGACCCATCCGGGTGCGGGTCTCGGCGGCGGCTCCGGCTTTCTTCTGGCGGGGAGGCTGTGATGGAACAGAAGGTTCCGGAAAAGCGCCAGCGCATCTCGACCTTGGGGCAGATCGGCCTGCAGCAATTCGCGCCCTACCTGATGAACCGCATCATGGGCCGCTACAACGCCACCTTGCGCGACGATTTCCGCAAGCAGGGCCTGACCATTCCGCAGGTGCGCACGCTTGCCGTGCTGTCGGTCACCGATGGCGTCACCGTCAACGATCTCTCGGTCTATACGGTGATCGAGCAGTCGACCTTGAGCCGCACGCTCGACACGCTGGAGGGCCAGGGCCTTGTGCGGCGCGAACAGGGCGTCACCGACAGCCGCATCCGCCACGTGTTCCTGACCGACGATGGCCGCGCCGAGTTCACCCGCGCCTGGCCCGCCATGCATGATGCGTTCGAGGCCATGTTCGACGATGTCGACGATGCCGAATATGCGGCGTTGATCGCCACGCTTTTGAAGATGCTGAAGAACATTCGCAAGCACGACATCTAGATGTACGCGCCGCCGGCTGTCCGGCGGCAACGGAAGGAGGCCGCCATGGCCGAACGGTCTTTTGCCAAGGAAGTCGAAAAGCTGAGGCTCGGCGCCGGCGAGGAATTTGCCGGCGAGGGCATCCTCGCCATCACCAAGGCGCTGCTGCAATGCGGCGTCGGCTATGTCGGCGGCTATCAGGGCGCGCCGATCAGCCATCTGATGGACGTGCTGGCCGATGCACAGGACATCCTGGGCGAACTCGGCGTGCATTTCGAGGCCAGCGCCTCGGAAGCCACTGCCACCGCCATGCTGGCCGCGTCAGTGCACTACCCGATCCGTGGCGCGGCAACCTTCAAGTCGACGGTCGGCACCAACGTTGCCTCCGATGCGCTCGCCAATCTCGCTTCCGGCGGCGTCACCGGCGGCGCGCTGATCATCGTCGGCGAGGACTATGGCGAGGGCTCCTCGATCATGCAGGAGCGCAGTCACGCCTTCGCGATGAAGAGCCAGGTCTGGCTGCTCGACCCGCGCCCCAATCTGCCGTCGATCGTCAAGGCGGTGGAGGACGGCTTCGAGCTGTCCGAGATTTCCAACACGCCGGTGATGCTGCAGGTGCGCATCCGCTGCTGCCATGTCCATGGCCATTTCATCGCCAAGGACAACAAGCGGCCGCCGATGACCGTGGCCGATGCTCTCGACGCGCCGCGCCGCGACACCGGCCGCATCGTGCTGCCGCCCGCTTCCTTCCTGCATGAGAAGGAAAAGGTGCAGAAGCGCTGGCCGGCGGCGGTCGATTTCATCCGCCAGAACAAGATCAACGAATTCTTCGGGTCGGACCATGGCTCGGTCGGCATCGTCATGCAGGGCGGCATGTACAATTCGGTCATCCGCGCGCTGCAGCGCCTCGGCCTTGCCGACACCTATGGCGACACCGATGTGCCGCTCTACGTGCTCAACGCCGTCTATCCGCTGATCGACGACGAATTCCTGTCCTTCTGCGAGGGCAAGCAGTCCGTGCTCGTCGTCGAGGAAGGCCAGCCCAATTACATCGAACAGGCCTTTGCCTCGATGCTGCACAAGGCGGGGCGCGGAACCAGGCTGGTCGGCAAGGAGCATCTGCCGATGGCCGGCGAATACACTGGCCAGGTCATGCTTGACGGCATCGGCGCCTTCCTGCGTGCCGAGGCGCCGCATCTGCTGCCGGGCGAGGTGCGCGCGCCCAACAAGGTCGGCGACGGCGTCGACACCGCCGACTTGATCAATGTCGTGCCGGGCCGCCCGCCGGGTTTCTGCATCGGCTGCCCGGAACGGCCGATCTTTGCCGCCACAAAACTGATCGAGCAGGAACTCGGCAAGCACCAGATCGCCTCCGACATCGGCTGCCATCTGTTCTCGATCATGCCGCCCTTCGAACTCGGCGCCACCACCATGGGCTACGGTCTGGGGCCGGCCTCGGCCTCGGCGTTCAATTCGCCCGATGCCAAGCGCCGCTCGATCTCCTTCGTCGGCGATGGTGGCTTCTGGCACAACGGCCTGACCTCCTCGATCGGCAATGCGGTGTTCAACAAGAATGACGGCGTCATCGTCATCGTCGACAATTTCTACTCGGCCGCCACTGGTGGGCAGGACATCCTGTCATCGCGCGCGGGCAACAAGACCAAGTCGACGAAACATCCGATCACCGAAGCGGTGAAGGGCATGGGCGTCAAATGGCTGCGCCATGTCGACCGCACCTATGACGTCACCAAGATGCAGGACACGCTGCGCGAGGCGCTGACGACCGAGGAGAAAGGGCCGAAGGTCATCGTCGCCTCGTCCGAATGCATGCTCAACCGGCAGCGCCGCGAAAAGCCGCTCGTCGACAAGGCGATCAAGGGCGGCGAGCGGGTGGTAAAACCGAAATTCGGCGTCGACGAGGACATCTGCACCGGCGACCATGCCTGCATGCGGCTGTCCGGCTGCCCGTCGCTGTCGGTGAAGTCGCTCGACGATCCCTTGCGCGACGATCCGGTGGCCCACATCGACCAGAGCTGCGTCGGCTGCGGCAATTGCGGCGAGGTCGCCGATGCGGCGGTGCTGTGCCCGTCCTTCTACCGCGCCGATGTCGTGCACAATCCAAGTGGCTGGGACCGCTTCCTGGAATCCGCGCGCCGCGCCACCATCAGCCTGTTGCAGCGCCGCCGCGAAAGCCGGCGCCTGACCTTCGCCAATGCTTGACGCTGTCCCCCCATTTCGCCCCCGTGCCGGGGCTCAGGACGACGAGCGCGTCATCAAGCTTGCCGTGCTGGCGGTCGGCGGCCAGGGCGGCGGCGTGCTGGCCGACTGGATCACCGACGTCGCCGAGCGCAATGGCTATGTCGCGCAATCGACTTCGGTAGCCGGCGTCGCCCAGCGCACCGGCGCCACCATCTATTATGTCGAGATGGCCCGAGACACGGGCCGCTTGCCGGTGTTCGCGCTGTCGCCATCGCAGGGCGACGTCGACATATTGATCGCTGCCGAGTTGATGGAAGCCGGCCGCGCCATCATCCGTGGCTTCGTCACGCCCGAGCGCACCACGCTGATCGCCTCGTCGCACCGCATCGCCGCCGTGTCGGAAAAGATCGAGCCGGGCGACGGACGGGCCTCGTCGTCCAAGGTGCATGCGACGGCGCAAGCCGCATCGAAGCGCTTCATTGCCTTCGACATGGAGAAGATCGCCGCCGACAATGGCTCGATGATCTCGGCCAGCCTGCTTGGCGCGCTGGCGGGTTCCGACGCCTTGCCATTCACCCGCGAAAGCTACGAGCAGGCGGTCAGCGCCGGCGGCCGGGGCGTCAAGGCAAGCCTTGCCGCCTTCGGTGCCGCCTATGATCGCGCACGAGGTACGACGGTGCCGGCGCCAAGGGTGGCAGAGCCAACGATTGGCGATTCCGCCCCGGGGTCGAACGTCAGTGGACCGCAAAACCTGATGCAGCGCTGGCAGGCCCTGGCCGCCCACATCGACGTCATGCCTGTGGCCGTGCGCGACATGGCGCTCAGGGGCCTGAGGAAGGTCGTCGACTATCAGGACATCGCCTACGGGCGCGAATATCTCGACCGTCTGGACAAGGCCGTCGCGCTGGACCACGCCGACCACGCCTATGCGTTGTCCATCGCCGCCGCGAAGCATCTGGCCAACGCCATGTGCTATGACGACATGATCCGCGTCGCAGATCTGAAGACGCGCTCGACGCGTGACAAGCGGGTGCGCCGCGAGGTCGGCGTCAAGGACGGCTCGATCCTGCAGGTGACCGAGTATTTCCATCCGCGCATCGAGGAATTCTGCGGCACGCTGCCGGCGGGGCTCGGCAGCTACATCGAGAGCCGGCCGAAGCTCGCCGCTTTCCTCGACCGCCGCATCAACCATGGCCGCCGCATCCGCACCGACAGTTTCGCCGGCTTCGCAGCACTTTGGTTCATCGGCGGTTTGCGCCGCTGGCGCCGCGGCCTGCTGCGCCACAAGGTCGAGGTCGCACATCTGGAGCGTTGGTATGCGCTGGCGCTTGGCTATGTTGGGCAAGACTATGCGCTCGCCGTCGAAATCCTCAACTGCCGCCGGCTGATCAAGGGCTACAGCGACACCCACGTCCGGGCACAGTCGAAATTCGACCGGGTGCTGTCCGCGCTCGATCTGCTCAAGGGCCGCCCCGACGCCGCCGACTGGATCCGACGCCTGCGCGAGGCGGCGCTGAAGGACGAGAAGGGCGACATGCTCGACGGCGCCTTGAAGACCGTGGCCACGCTCGGCGAGAGCGCTGCCCGCTGACGAATATGTGATCGTACCATTCACCCGGCATCCAGCCGGCTGGGTGGTATATTGTTCTCCGGGATGTGAACCATGGAGGACACGATCATGCTCACCAGATACATTCTACCCATTGCTACCGCCGCTGGCACATTGATGCTGTCGAGCGTCGGCTCGCAGGCGCTGCCCATGGCAAAGCCCAGCGCCGCCCCGTTGCCGATCGAAAGCGTCGGCTGGAGATGCGGCCCTGGCTGGCACGTGAACCGGTGGGGGAATTGTGTGCCCAACCACCGCGTGATAGTCCGGCCGTATCGTTACTACCATCCCGGATACCGGCACTACCACTACCACCGCTGGCACCACCGCTACTAGAGCTCGGCATCCGCTCCGAAGCTATCTCAGCGCTTCCGCCAAAGACGGCGTCCCCGTGACGCCGCCAGCCTTCTTCACGTGATGAGATCGCGCATCGGATTGACCGATCCGGACTCCGGAAACACCTTGTCGCCAAGCACGGCGGCGGAAAGACCGAACTGGTCGGCGAGCAGGCCTTTCAGCACCGCCCGGACATCGCTTGTCGGCGCGAGGTCGCGTTGCTCGTAGAGCTGGGCCGGCTTCAGGCCCGGCCAGTCGGCGATGACGCGGCCGCCCTTGATCGCGCCGCCCGCCAGCAACGCCACGGTGCCGGTTCCATGATCCGTACCGACCGTGCCGTTGATGCGGGCCGTGCGGCCGAACTCGGTGATGGCGACGATCGCCGTATCCTTCCAGCGCTCGCCCAGGCCTTTTTCGAACTCCTCGAAAGCGCCGTCGAGGCCGCCGAGCAGGCTGGCGAGCCGCCCCGTGGCACCGCCTTCGTTGACATGCGTGTCCCAGCCATCGAAGGCGAGCGCGGCAACCCGTGGTCCATCATCGGCCGCGATCAGCTTGGCCGCGCCCTGTGCGGCCTGTCGCATGCCGGCGGCGCTGTCGAGGCCGCCCTTGGGCTTCATGGAATCCATCTTGTCGCCCAGCGCCATCTTGTCGGCATCGAGTCCCCTTTTGAGGGCCACGGCGAGCACCGGGTCGCGATGGCTGTAGAGATCAAGCACGCGCGCCGCCAGAGTGTCGGAGGGCGCCGGCAGGTATTGCGGCGCCCAGCCGAGCACGGGTGCGGAACCGCGTATCACCAGCGGCGTCGATGGCCCGACGGCGAGGCCGCCGAGCGTTGCGACGCGGTCGCCTGAGGGCAGGCTTTCGAGCGCCCGGTTGAGCCAGCCGGTGGCGACATGGCCGGGACCGGCAAAGCCGCTTTCCAGCACGTCCTGTCCGTCGAAATGCGAGCGTTCGCGGTAGCCGGTCGCCGCCGCGTGCACGACAGCGGCCTGCTTGGCCTTGAACAGGCGCGCGAATACCGGCATCGCCGGATTGACAGCGAAGAACCCGTCCAGCGGCAACGCCGCATGCGGGCCGCTCAGCGACAGGGCGATGTCGCCGTGCAGGCCGGCATAGTCGGGATCGCCGACAGGGCCAACCGTCGAGAGGCCATCGAGCGCGCCGCGCAGCACGATGACGATCAGGCGTGGATCGCGATTGTTGGCGGCGCGGGCAAAGCGCGGCATGTAGGCCCAGGCAAACAGCGCGCCACCTGTCATCAGCACAGCGCGGCGGGAGGGATTGGGGATTTCGCACAACAGGCTCATCGCATCATCTCCGCTGGGACCATCTTCCTTGGAATTCATCTTCTCTGGAATTCGGGCGCCATCAGCAGCATCGCCAGCCCTTGCTGCTTGGATTCGGCCTGCGCGATCGCCAGCCTCGTCTCGGGTGAGGCCGAGGGGCCGATGACGGCGTTGAGCGTATCGTCGGGATTGCCGATGTTCTTGACCTGGCGGGCCGCCTGCCAGGCAATGTCGAGACGGATCTTCATGCCTTCCGCCGAGGCCCAGGCGTCCGCCTCGTCGGCAAAGCCGTTCGGTCCCGGTGGCTGCCAGAGCGGCTCGCCGAGCGCGTTGAGCCAGCCGAGCGACTGGTTGGGGTTGTTCGCCGGGTCGGGGCCGGCCGCCCTTCGGATGGCGACAATGAAGTCGAATGGCGAGCGCATCTTGGCCAGTGGCGTCGACCAGGCCTCCGGCATGTCGATCAGCGTGGCCGCCATCGCCCGCAAATCGCCATCACTTTTGACAAAGACCTTGGCAAGGCGGGTGACCGCCGCCGGCGGGGGATTGTCGGCGATGAAATGGCGGGCAATCTGGGTGGCGATATGCTGCGCCGTCGCCGGGTGGCGGGCGATGTCGTTGAGTGCTGCCTCGGCCTGCCCCTGGCCGCCGGCGGGATAGGTCTTGCCCAGCAGGACTTCATCGCTCGGCTCGTGCGCGTTGGCGTTGAAAGCGAAATTGCCGGGTTCGCCCAGGTGCCCGTCGCGCCCGCCGATCATCCAGCCGGTCAGGATGCGGGCAAAGCTGGTGACATCGGCCTGGCTGTAGCCGCCGCCAACGCCCAGCGTGTGCAATTCGAGGATTTCGCGGGCGAGGTTTTCGTTGAGGCCGCGCTTGCCATTGTTCCCCGCGCGCGACTTCGGACCCACCGATTGCTGGTTGTCGAGATAGAACAGCATGGCCGGGTGATGCTCCACCGCCAAGAGCATGTCGGCGAAGCGGCCGAGCACGAAGGGGCGGATCGCCTCGCGCTCAAAGGCGCCGGCGCTGGCCCGGATGATATTGTCCTTTGCCACCGAAACACAAAAATGGTTCGACCAGAAGTAGACGAGGCGCTCGACGAACCCGACATCGGCCTTCAGCGCCTTGTCGAAGCGCGCCTGGGCTTCCGCCTGGAACAATCGTGCCTCGATCGGGGGAGGGGCCGGGGGCGCGGCAGGCGGCTGGGCAACTGGCTTGGTGGCCCCGGCCGCGAGTGTGGTCGGCTTGGCCAGCATTTCCGCGACCGCAGCGGGTTTGGCCGACGCTACGGCCGGCATGGTAGGCGCTACAGGGGGCGGCACCGCCGCGACATTCGTCATGGTTGCTTGCCGCGTTCCGGCTTGCATGTCGAGCTTGCGCTGGAAGCTCGCCGCCATGCTGGCCTGGATGGCAGCCGTGCTCCCCAGCAAGCCGGCATAGGCCGGATCGTCGTAGGGGATCATGGCAATGTCGGGCTGCCGGAGTTCCGCCTTCAGATAAGCGCGCGGATCGCCTCTGAGATCGCCCTTGAGTTTGTCCAGGTCGCCGGGCCGTGCTCCGAGCCCGAAACGGTTGAACACCACAAGAGCCGAATCCGGCCGGGTGGGTGAAGCAGGGGCAGCCAAATCCGGTCTCCATCGTCTGGATCCTCAGGCTTGAGGTCCAACAGGCCGTTCTGGTTCAGCAGACAGGAGGTCCGGGTGCCGGCACTCGACCGGCACCCATTATCCTTTCGATCCTACCAACGGTGCCAGCGATGCCACCGGTGGACGGGGTGCCAGTAGTAAGGGCCATGGTAGTAGCGGGGATAGACCACCACCCTGCGATAGGGCACGCAGCGCCCCCAGGGGTTGGGGTGCCATCCCGGGCCGCAGCCATAGGCCACGTGCTCCACCAGGCCCGCGGTTGGGCCAACCTGCACCATCGGCATCGCCGAAGAAGCCGCGACGGCTGTAAACGTCCCCCCCAGGACAAGGGCGGCGGCTGTGGCGTATTTTGTCAAGCTATTCATGGGGATACTCCGAAATGGTTGCCGAGTTAAAATAACAACCTGTCCGGACCATTTGGCCGGGCATGTCTGTCCCTTCTTCCCATTAAACGGTGGCGCCGGATCTTTCCGTCGCCCGCTGCGATGATTTTATCAAATTGCCGGAAGATGGCGGTTCACAACCGCGTTAAGGCCTGATGGCAGGGGCAGGCTGCTCCGAAGCGAGTGCAGCTATAAGCGTTGGTGGACATGGGGAAATGGTGCCGCTTGCGTGACTCGAACACGCGACCCCCGCATTACGAATGCGGTGCTAGCCAATTCCATGGATTTTCATGCTCAACCGCTAATCGCATGTTGATCCCAACAAAACCCTTTGACTGCGGGCCTTTTTGCTTCAATGATCGTTCAACTGCGTTCAAGCCCTGCCGGATCATTTTGTGGCCTAGAACGTGTCCTGATGGAAATTGAGCCACATGGCAGAAGCCCTGACGCAAAAGAAGATCGACGCGCTCATAAAGAAGCGGCCGTCGGAGAAACTGGAAATCCCCGACGGAGGCCAGTCCGGGCTATATCTGGTCGTCGGCCCCCGGACGATGAAGTGGGTCGTCCGCTACAGAACGTCCGGGCAGAGTGTGAAGCTAGCGATCGGTCTCTACGGGCAACAGAGGCCGGCGCTCGGGCTCCACGATGCGCGTAAGGCCGCTCAGGCCAAGCTGCAGGACGTGGCCGAAGGGCGTGATCCGAGAGCGGCAGACGATGGAAGCCGACGGCGAAACCTCTCGGTCGAGGAAGCCTTCGCAGATTTTATAGCGCGCTATTCTAAAGCGCGAAATAAGCCGAGGACGATTCTCGACAACGAGGCAATTATCAAAAGAGAGATCCTGCCCAAATGGGGCGCTCGACGACTGCAAAGCATTACGCGCCAGGACATCATTAGCCTAACCGACGGTATAGCAGACGGTAAGCGGGACTCCGAAGGTAAGATAGTTTTAAAGGGCCGTCCGCAATCGGCAGTGCGTGTACGCGCACTAATTTCTAAGGCCTTTTCTTGGTTTGCCGCGAAGTCGATTATCGGGGAGAACCCCTTTCGTGACATTGAAGTGCCCGCCTCTCCAGTCGCGCGCGAGCGTGTGCTTTCAGATGATGAAGTCCGCTATTTCTGGGCGGCCGCCGGCGATGTTGGGTGGCCATTCGGCGATCTGGCGCGCCTCTTACTTTTGACAGGTCAGCGGCGTGCCGAAGTGTCGGCCGCTACATGGTCAGAGTTCGTTCTCGATACAGACGATCCGCTCTGGTCCATCCCGCCGGATCGCACAAAGAATGGGCGTCGCCAAAGTCTACCTCTCACTCCGCAAGTGGTTCGGATCCTAGGTTCATTGCCACGTGTGCTTGACAAAGATGGGAAAGAGACCGCGTTCATTCTCTCAACCAATGGGGAGACCGCGATCAGCGGCTACAGCAGAGCGAAGCGCAAAATCGATAAAGCAATGCTGGCGGTCGCGCGCAAGGCGACGGGCGATCCTGCATGGTCGATGCGACCTTGGACTCTACATGATCTCCGTCGAACCGCAGCTTCTGGCATGGCAGGACTTGGAGTGGCAGTGCATGTCGTTGAGGCGGTACTCAATCACAAATCCGGAAAAATCTCGGGGGTAGCGGCGATTTACAATCGTCACGATTATGCGCGCGAGAAGCGCGATGCTCTCACTGCCTGGGCGAACCTCGTCGACACAATCGCCGGCTGTGAAAGGGCCGAAAACGTCATATCACTGAGGCGATCGCAATGAATGGCGGCAAAGGTCTCCCGAGACGAATCAAAGCTGTAGTAGGGATCGTAAGATTAGAGATGTCCGCAGGGATGTAACCGACTCGGTTACAGGTTGCACCGGAGCGGTGACGGTAGGATGAGGATGGCAGTTTAATCTGTCAGTATCTGTCGTTGTTTGTCGCTGATCGTCGTCCCGTGGTGCCAAATTGGTTGCATTTATTAGTTGGACGGTGATGACTGCCCTTGGAATTGACAACCAAGGAGCTGGCCGTGGAAGCGAGAAATCGATGGCTCAGGGCCAAACGGGTCCGTGAGCGATATGACGACATCGGAGAGGTGACCCTATGGCGATGGGTCAATGACCCGAAGTCCGACTTTCCCAAACCGGTCAAACGGAATGGCGTTCGGTATTGGGATGAGCGAGAGCTCGACCTCTACGATCAGCGCCTGCTGGCTGGCGCAGCATGACTGGCCTCGACCACGAGAGCAGCGCTGTCATCGATGAGGCAGCACACTGGTACGCTGCCAACCATGGTTCGCGCGAGCGACCGGCTATCCTTGCTCTGCGCAGTCGTTTCGGGGTCAATGGTCTCGATGCGTGCCGCGTCCTGGCGCAAGCTAATCGATTGCTCCGGGCGCGCAGCATGGAGGCCTTGCCACGGCGATGAGCGCAGCTCCTTACCTGCCGTTGTTCATCGACGCCTACGTCGCCGATACCACTCATCTGTCGACGCAGGAGCATGGAGCGTACCTGCTTCTACTGATGTCAATGTGGCGCCACAACGGCTCGGTGCCCAACGACGACCGAGATCTGGCCAGGATCACCCGTCTTTCGACGCAGCGATGGCGAAAGGTCAAAGCGCGTCTGATGCCTCTGCTGCTCATCGACGGTCAGTCCCTCTCGCAGAAACGTCTCAAAAAAGAATGGGACTATGTCTCGAGTATTCGCGAGAAAAATGCAGCGAACGGTGCCAAAGGTGGTCGACCAAAAAGACAGGAAATCAATGGGTTAGAGAAAGCAACCGGTTCCTTTTCGGTTATCCCAAACGAAAGCCCCCATACCCAAACCCAAACCCAGTCGGGTTTTCAAATAGAAAACCCTCCTCCTGAGGAGGTGGCGGTTTTTTCGATCCTGTGGAAAGAATGGCCAGACGCCGAACGTCCTGACGCCGGTCCCTATGCCGAGAAGCTCTTCTACAAGCTGCCGGACAATGAGCAGCGGCAGGCCGTTAAAGCCGCTCCGGCGTTCGTTCGATGTATGCAGGCTCGTAAGAAGCCTCTGCTGCTGATCCCGTTCCTAAAGCAGCGCCTTTTCGTCGAGTTTTACGGCGCGCCAGATGTGGATGAGAAGGGCCGTTTCGTCATCACGCCAACGCGGCCCGAATGGGACGCATGGCTTAACGATACGCGCCGTCAGCTTGGCGACGACATCGCCCAATCAATGTTGAACCAGCGAGTACTGCGCACCGAGCAGCGGTGGCCAGAAGGATGGGCCAAGATCACGGATGAAGCCGCGGAAAGAGCAGCATGATGAGGAACGATTTGACTGGATTGCCCCTGTTCGATTGGCGCCCAACCGGGACGGTCCTGCCGTTCCCTGCTGCCCGCCAGGTGACGCGGGTGCGCGAGACTGCAGCCCGCCTCCTCGTGCTGTCTCGAGAGCCTGCACTCATCCCCACACGCGAAGATCTTGGTATCGCTACGCTTGAGTTCGAGCTGACCGTTGTCGGGATCGATCGAGCTGCTATCGGCCGCGAGCTGCTGGCTTTCCACTGCGCGGTGAATATCGAGCTTGCTCGGCTTGCAGGATGGGATCCATTGAGGGGGCAACGCCGGTGAACAAGGCCGAATAGATGCTCCGGGGCACAGAGCCTCGCGCACGCGCGCGAGTGTCCGAAATGTCCGACATGGCCCGTCGAAATAGACGGCCGAGGCAAATCGAAATAGACGCCCCGTAGGAGCGTTTTTGAGCCCCAGCCCTTCTCTGCTCCTGTCAGGCGTACCTGCTTCTGCTCATGTCAATGTGGCGGCCGCATGCAGCGTTGGAATAGCCTCTATCTCGGCGCTCAGCGCCTTCTGCGCCCGTTCCAGGTCATAGTTGCGCTGGAGGTTGAGCCAGAGCACCGGGCCGTTGCCGACCAGCTTGCCGAGGCGCAGCGCCATGGCAACGGTGACGGGCTGCTTCTCGTCAAGGATATCGTAGAGCGAGCGCCGCGAAATGCCGAGCAGTTTGGCGATCTCCGTCTTCGACTTGTCGAGCGCCGGGATGATGTCTTCGCGGAGAAGTTCTCCGGGGTGCATTGCGGGCAAACCGCGCTTGATAGGTGCCGTGTTCATCCGTGGTAATCCTCTAGTTCGAGAGCATCTTCGCCGTCCCATCCAAAAGTCATGCGCCAATTGCCGGTCACTCGGATAGAATAGCGGCCCTTGTCCTGACCGACGAGGCCATGGAAATGATAGCTGGGCAGGTCCATGTCAGCGGGCCTCGCCGCCGCTTCCAGAGCCCGAAGGACACGAGCGACTCGCTTGTCTCATGACAGCGCGGACGCGGTCTATCGCACCACGCTCACCTCGCTCGGCGTCGACATCGAGGGCGTTGAAACCGTTCCCAAAGTAGAACGGTTTTTAGAATCACCAGAAATCACCAAATTGGTTACAGTTTTGACATGTCAAAATTTCGAAATACTGAGTATTTGTAACCGGATCGGTGCGCGTCCCACGTGAAATTTTAGCCGATTTGATGCATTTCCATTTCCAACCCGAAATGGCTGTGCATTTCTAAACGAACATACTTGTGTTTTATCACACGAAATGTTCCCACATGTCGGTGCCGACTGAGGTCGCCGATTGGCAGGCGAACCGGATTTCAGCGTCTCGCAGCGAGACGTCGAAAGCAGCTTGACCCCGATGCGATCATCAATGGGCACCAGCCATCCTCCTAGACCGCGCGCGAGTGTTCGGAATGTAGTGATGTCCAAAGAGAAGAGACTCGAAAAACTTGATGGCCGCACCGATTTCGATCCCGATGCTCGCGGATCGCCTTCGACGGTCTACCTTTTTGTAGACCAGGTGCCCGCAAAGAAATCGGATTGTTTCTCATGGTGACGTTCACCTATGGCGAGGTCCTGACGCCCGGCCAGTGGCAAAATCTGTTCGACGGAAAGCAGGATGCGCTCGGGTACATTCCCGTCAACCGAGCCGGCGACTCGATGCAGGGCGAGCTGATCACCACCCCTTCGACGTCGGTCAGCGCCGGCTTTAGCATTCCGCCTGGAGTCCCCCCGGCAAGTCCCGTCGATGGCTGGCTCTGGTCGACGATCAGTGGCCTATTTTTCCGTATAGGTGGAACGACGATTGGCCCCCTCGGGGGCGGTAATGTGGTGGGGCCACTCGCTTCCGTAGTGGGCCACATAGCTACTTTTTCGACGACGGGCGGCACGGCCCTGGCGGACAGCGGAATCTCGCTGGGTTCGCAAGCAGCCAATCTCGTCCTCGCGACCCCTGCCTCTGGAGCCGGAACGCCTGCATTCCGAGGGCTGGTGGGAGCTGATCTTCCCGCGCCGCAAGCCTCTACTTTGGGTGGGGTGATGTCAGGGAGCGCGGCTATCCACCAGTTCGCCATTGGCATCAACACGAGCGGCGCCATGACATTCGGGCAACCGGCGATTGGGGACATCTCCGGATTTGCCACGAACATGGCGGCGTTCCTCGTCGGTGGCACAAGCGCGCAATTAGCAGCGGCGATGACCGATGCGACGGGGACCGGGCCGCTGGTCTTCGCGAACGGCCCGGCTATTGCGCTCGGTGCCACTTCGACTGCCGTCACTCAGTCGCCCGGCGACAATACGACCAAACCGGCGACGACAGCCTATGTGGTGGCCGCAGTCAGCGCTGCCGCGGCTGTGACAGTTTTCGTCGGAGGCACTTCCACCGGCACCGCGAACGCCCAGGTCCTTGCGACGACGACACCGAACACCTTCGCGCTGGCGGTCGGCAATCGTGTTGTATTTCCCCCAGGCTTCACGAACACCGGCCCGCTGACGTTGGCCGTCAATGGCCTGGGGGCAAAGAACGTATACACGCCGTCCGCATCCGGTCCCGTATCGCTAGTCGGAGGCGAGGTCCGCGCCGGCCAGATAACCGAGGCAATCTATGACGGCACGCAATTCGTGCTGCTCTCCGCCAATCCGAATGCTTCGTTCGGAACCCTGACAAATCTCGCCTCTACTTCGACGACGGATCTCGGCACGGTCCCTTCGCACAACGTCAACATTACCGGCACGACTGCCATCACGTCCTTTGGGTCGAGCGCGAGCGTCGTCTTGCCGGTCTACATGCTGACCTTTGCGGCAGCGCTGACGCTGACATACAACGCAACTTCGATGATCCTGCCCGGCGGTGGCAACATCATCACCGCTGCCGGCGATACCGCCATGGCGCTCTATCTCGGGTCTGGAAACTGGCAGATCATCGACTACCAGGCGAGTCTCTACGCGCCCGGCGTTGCTCCGGCATGGGGAAGCTACAAGAACCTCAAAGTTCAAGTCGCTTCGGACACGACCGTCAACGTCACCGCTGATGAATTGATCCTCGAGGACACCTCCGGCCGCACATACCGCGCGCGGACGGTCAGCCTCACGGACACGATTTCAACTTCCGGTGCGAACGGCCTCGATACCGGGTCGGCGGCGGCGTCGAACTGGTATTCCGTCTGGGTCATCTACAACCAGCTTACCAACACAGTTGCGGCCCTTGTCTCACTGTCTGCCACGGCACCGACGATGCCAGCTGGCTATACTTTCAAGATGCGCGTCGGTTGGATTCGGTACGACGCCCAGCCCAAGCTTTGGCGCACGCTGCAATATGGGCGTTCGGTGCAAATCGTCCTGGGTATAAACCCACTAGTCACACCGATCATCACCAGCGGAGCCCAGGGGGCTTACGGCGCTGGCTCGTCACCGACGCTGGTGAGCGTCTCATTGGCGAATTTTGTCCCGTCAACCGCTGCCAAAGCCTATCTGGGGGTTACCGATAATTGGAAGGGGCAGGCACAAGCGAATATTCTGTTGGCGCCCAGTACCGCTTACGGCGGCACCAATAATGGCCCGCAGGGATCAAATGGGCAGATGTACCCCGTCTGGTGTGGGGCTGCCTTCTCGCAGCGTGCTGAACTGGTTCTGGAAGCGCTGTCCTTTGGATTTGCGAGTGACGCGGCCGGTGGCGCCGTTGGGGACGGCGGATGGGAGGACAATCTCTGATGTTTTGCTATTCGAACAATGGCGCTTCGATGCGCGCGGTCGATCCCGATTACGTCGCACAGCCGGGCGAAGTGCTGTTCGCGAACTATGCCACAGAGGCAGATCTGGTGGAGGCGTTCTCTGGCTATGCGCCCGCCGCGCCGCCGCCGGTCACGGTCCTGAAATCAACCGTCATGGCGCGGCTTACAGATGCGCAGATGGCTTCTGCCTATGCGATCCTGACGGGGGAACCGAAGTTATTCGGGAAGTGGTTCGCGCCGGACAGGCCCGTCGTCAACTGCAACGATCCTGACGCGATTTCGTTCGTCAATGCGCTTGGGCTCGATCCTGCAGTGATCCTGGCACCATGAGGCTTGAGGATATAGCCGTGTCCGGTCTGTTCGCGCGGCCGCCACAGGCCGAGGCAACTCCAAGAAGAAGGCAAACCGCCGAGAAGGGAGCACATGATGCCAACGGTCATTGACAGCCTGATCGTTACGCTCGGTCTCGATCCCAGCAATTTCGAAAAGAGCCAGAAGAAGCAGACCGAGGCCTGGCTCAAGTCGCGCGATGAATTCCGCAAGGGCGGCAAGGACATTGAGGACAGCTCGAAAAGGGCTGCCGAGACGGTCAACCTGATCACCCGGCGCGTGCTGGAGCTATTCGCGGTCGTCACCGGCTCGCAGGCACTCAGCGAGTTCGTGCGCAAGCTGACCAATGCCGACGCCTCGCTTGGCCGCTTCGCCTCGAGCCTCGGTGAGTCGCCGCAGCGCCTGGCGGCTTGGGAGAACGCCGCAGAGCGCTTCGGCGGGTCCGCCGACCAGACGGCGTCGACCCTGGAGCGCGTCAACAAGCAGCTATACAACCTCAACAAGAACGGCGAGGCGCTGCCCCGCGAGTTCTCGCAACTGCAAGCCTGGACCGGCATGCGGATCGATCCCAACCATGGGCTCGATCGCTACCTTTCCGATGTCGCCGCGGCACTGCAGCGGTTGCATCAGATCGATGCTGGCGCGGCCCACAACGTCGCCCAGACGCTTGGCATCGACCCGGCGACCGAACAGCTCATGTACAAGATGGGCAGCGGCATCGACGTATATCTGGGCAAGCTGGAAAAAAGCCTGTCGCCCAGCAATGCCGCAATCGACGCGGCGCAAAAGCTGCAGACCAGCTGGGCTGAACTGCTCCAGCAGATCATCGAGCTCGCCAATGCCGTCTATGACAGGCTGGCTCCGGTCCTGATCGATGCAGCCGCCAGGATGACGGCTTGGATTGAGAAGAACCAGGACTGGATCAGGACCGGCATCGTCGATGCGGTGAAGCAGTTCATCGACTTTCTCAGCAAGATCGATTGGAATGCCGTCGGCACCGGCATGCAGAATTTCGCATCGGGCGCGAAGGACGTCGTCGACGAACTCGGCGGCATCATCAAAACCACCGAGATCCTGTTCGGCCTATGGGCCGGGGCAAAGTTCCTCCGCGTTCTCGGCAACATGCGCATGCTGGCCGGTGGTGGCGCGGCGGCCGGTGCGGCTGAAGGTGCGGGCGCTGGCTTGATGGGCTTCTTCGGCAAACTGTCGCCCTGGCTTGCCATGCTGACGCTGTCGGGCGACACCCCGAAAAGGGGAGGCGGTTACAATCCACCCGATTTCGAGCTCGACCAGATCACGGCACTCAAGAAATGGGACCGTAGTGGCCCGCAGGCGCGAAATCACGCGCGCCCGGCCGGCGAGACGACTGTGGACGGCCATCCTGTTTCCAAGAGCAACCCGTTGCCCGTCACCATCACCGACCAGAAAAGCGATGGTGGAGGTTTCTGGAGCAGCCTGGTCAACAGTGTGAGCGGCCTATTCGCGGCCGGCGAGCGGAACGCATTTGGCACCGGTGCCGCCGGCGACCTACCGAGTGGGCCGCAGAACTCGCGCGGCAAGCATGGCTGGTGGACGCCGGAACGACAGGCGCATGCCTATCAGCGTCTGCGTGATGAAGCAGGCTTCACCGATGCAGGCGCACGAGCCGCGGTGTCGCGGTGGGCCAATGTCGAAGCATCTGGCGGCCCCAGTTCCTCGAACAACCAGGGCGGTGGCCACTACGGTATCGCTCAATGGAGTCGGTCACGCGGCAGAGGCGTTTGGGGGAACCCTGATTTCGACGCCCAGCTATCGCTCGCGATCAAAGAATTCAACACGAATGAGAAGGCAGCGGGAGACGTTCTTCGCAAGGCGGCAACCGATTCCCAGGCCGCAGTTGGCATGTCGAGATATGAGCGTGGCGAAGGCTACAACGCCTGGAACGGCATGGACAGTTGGACCGGCAAGACCTACCGGGGCATGAAGGGGATCAGCACCGGAGCCAAATCGGCCGCGCTGTCGAACATCTCGAGCACGCACACCGCCTCGACGTCGAACAGCTCGGTCGAGGCTCATATCGGCAAGGTCGAGGTAAACACCCAGGCGACCGACGCCAACGGCATCGCGGCCGACATCAATAGTGCGCTCAGCCGGCGGCTTTTCACGGCTCAGGCTAATTCTGGATTGGCGTGATGGCTGCGCCGATCGTTCCACTTGACCCGGG
Organism: Mesorhizobium shangrilense; assembly: GCF_040537815.1. Classification (NCBI taxonomy): domain Bacteria; kingdom Pseudomonadati; phylum Pseudomonadota; class Alphaproteobacteria; order Hyphomicrobiales; family Phyllobacteriaceae; genus Mesorhizobium; species Mesorhizobium shangrilense. The sequence goes on along the minus strand of NZ_JBEWSZ010000001.1, from coordinate 3,750,507 downwards.
TTCGGCAGTTCTCACCATTCGAGAGGCTGCAGAAAAATTCGGCAGCCAGGATCTCTGGCGATGGGCGAACGTCATCGAGACGGATCTTGCCGATTTCTTTCGCGAGCCGCCGCTAATTTCGGCAACTGAACTCATCATTGACTGCACCGACGCTGCGCGGTGCTGGGCCCGCGTTACGGGTGAGCCGATCGGCATTCAGATAACCGTCGAGGAAGCTGAGCGCATGCGCAGAATCGTGCTGGATATGCATCGCCCCGTTGACACCACTTGGTCGAATTGATTGACGCGGCGAGCTCGCAAACGAGCAAGACGAGATCGCCGCCGACTTTGCCGAGGGGATCCGTAATGCGCTCAGATGAGGCCATCGCTCGATCGGGAGCTGGAAATCGTCCAGCATCGGGAACATTTGCTGTCCAGCATACCATGCCGCGCAACCTGGTGGAGCGCCGCAAGAGCGCAGGCTATGCCGCGGTCTGCGCTGTGGGCTTTGAAGCCGATCCGAGCGTGTTTCGGCTTGCGACGGCCGAGAATGTCGCGGCGCACCTTCCGCTACTCCAGCCGGGCACTTGGCAGCAGCTCCATTTCGTGAGGTTGACCTGGACGCCAGGCCTGACCGTGGCCCGCACCATCGTCGTCGGGCCGAGCGTTTCCTGACCGATACAGGCCATGCGCTCGGTCAGCACTGGTTCCGCACCGGCCTCGATGTGCTGGATGACCTGATCGTCGCCGAGGCCACTCGCCTCAAATCCCCGACCTGGTCGCATGCCGAGCTGATCGCACGCCTCAAAGGTCAGGCGAACCGGGAAGCCGATCGCTTTGCCGAGGGAGTGTTCTGATTTGGACATGACCAAATTCTTCACGTGGCACATCGCCGGCTCCGGGCCGAAAGCGTTCCCTGCGAGGAACGCTTTCGGCCATTCTAGCGGCGAATTGCAATAGAGCCCTGTGGGAGCGAACGCGAGACAATGCAGCCAAATTAGTCTATCAAGAGCTCATGAGAAATGCTGCCATACTTCCACCTCTGATCACCCGAGCGCGCCGGGATGGCGCACTCCGAGATCGGAGATACAAATGGAAGCGAAACGAGATCGTCGCAGGCGTGACAAGTGGAGAATGAAGCAGAAGGCGTTGCGATTCTATCCGCATGATCAACGCGCCATCACTGCTGATTATCTGGCAGTCTGTTCCTGCTTCACGTGCGGCAACCCACGCCGAAACCTATGGGAGAGCAAAGAAAACCGGTTAACGATGCAGGAGCGTCGTTTCCTCGCCGATCCCAGTTGAACTACCACTTGTCGAAATAGAGCACCCATACAAGCGTTTTGTGCACCCCGGCCTTCCTCGTTACCCGCGACGACCTCCGCACGCGTCCTGGGCTAGTCCACGCCACGAACTGAAGTGGTTTCGAGGATTGTCGACCCATCCCGGGAATAACGCCAGTGAGCTTGAGTTTTACGCTGGCTGGAAGAGACGCAGAGATGGCGAGGGCCATCGGCGAGACGATCACACGCCAAGTGATCCGTTATGGCGCGACCCAAGCTGAACGCTGGCTACCGTATTTCGACGCCTTCTATCGGGATGTACCATCCGCACGCGTTCAGCAACGCTTTCTCTTGGGCACCGGTAAACTTGTCGGCTCGGGGTGCGGCGCCCCAAACTTCGCAGTGGTAGGGATTACCTTCGATAGGATCATAGCCGACCCTCAGAGATGCAGCCCGGGCCGCCTGCGCTTGGAATTGGACAGCCGCGACATAGACCGGCGTTCGAACGAATGCGACAGGATCCTTACCTTCTTCTAAGATCGTCCGTTCATGGTCGACAGACATGCCGCCGCCCTGTGGTTTCATAAGCTTTGATGACAAACGCCTGCAATTCCTGTTGTCATCCGGAACTACGTGGTGAATCGGATTGATCCGGCGAATGAGAGTGTCGCCGGGCAAGATCTCGGCATGATCATGCGGGATCGCGTTGCCGTCGTCATCACGCGGCGGCGGGGACAGCATCAGCAGCTCGCTTTGCCATTTCGTCGATCCATATCCTCACGATCTTGAAATCGACAGTGAGCTTCGCTTCTTCCTCGCCGCCCTTATCAAGGTCGGTCATGACGCAATCGACCTTGTTGACGCCCAAGATATCCAGTTCGATATCAAGGCCGCAGCTGTGCCATTCAATCTGCAAGGTGCCGTCCGAACCAGGCACCAAGCTGGGGCAAGGGGCACCGGGCACATAGATCGCCTGCAACAAATTTGCTGCGAAATATGCGATGCTGAAGTCGACGGATTTGCCTGAGTAGCCATCCCAGCCCTTCGGCAGTTGCATCAATTCGTCGAGCTTGCCCATCACCGTCTCAGACCAAGCGTAGTCGGGGTTCTGAACGATAAGGCGATGGACAGCCCAGTCGCTCTCCCTGCCGCGCCGTTGAGGCTGGATCGAGTAAACTGAGGCCGACGAATTTGTCATTGCTTTCGTTGCCATGCCTTTTGCGCCTGCTCGGTGGTTAGATCGCAGAACCGATTGATGATTTTCATCCGACCCGCCGCAAAGAAATCTTTGACCCCAGAGACATCCTGCTGACTGGGTGCTCCTCGGTAAGTGATCCCAAGACGAATCGCCCGTTTCACCTCACGCGTACTATGAAGGCTGACCTCATAGTGCATCCTAGCGATTGGATCCTTTCCATCAGGTGAAAAGACCACTTCCGAGAAATTGGCGTTGAGCTGTTCGATATTCAAGCCTGTAGGTCGGACGATGCTAAGCCAGTCGGACAGTAGGGTACCGTCGATCATAGGTATGGCGTTTATATACGATATCTCTGCCTGATTGATCACGAACGGCGACCGATCACTGTCGAACTTGGCCTCAAGCCGGGCGAGGAAGCCGTCGAACATGGCTGAAATAGCTTCAAAGCGGGGATAAGCCCGGCTGGCGCGCCTCCTCCAATTGAGGAGGAAACGGTCGTCCTGGAACTGCAAAAGATGGCTGTCGTCCTCGGCGATAAACCAATATCGTTTGCTCGGTTCGGTGGTCTGGAACGATATCTGGAAGTTCGCCATGGTTTCCGCGCCGCCGAAGACCTCAAAGCGTGGATCGAGCCGCGGCACCTCGGCGTAGTTTGGAAACTCCGACTTGAATTCTTCGCGGACGCGCCATGCGAACAGGTCAGTGTAGCCCGGATGCCGAGCAAACTGGACGCCCAACACCACTTCGTCCAGTGGCGGATTGCCGAAATCAGGAAGGCCCTCAGGCCTAGTCATGGCTGCACGCCGAATGTAAATGCAAGCGAAGCACCCTCCCTATTTGGCCGGACACTGCCTTAGAGTAACCCTGAATACAAGCGGTATAGTACGCCTAGGCTGTGCAGTATTTATGGCGTCGAAGGTGCAGCGTCGGTATCGCCTCGATCTCGGCGCTGAGTGCCTTTCCTGCCCGTTCGAGATCATAGGTGCGTTGAAGGTTGAGCCAGAACACCGGGCCGTTGCAGATCAGCTTACCAAGGCGCAGCGCCATGGCGACGCTGACAGGCTGCTTCTCATCCAGGATGTTGTAGAGCGTGCGCCGGGAAATGCCGAGCAGCTTGGCAATTTCGGTCTTGGGTTTTTCGAGCGCCGGGATGAGATCTTCGCGGAGAAGTTCTCCGGGGTGCATCGCGGGCAAGCCGCGCTTGATGGGTGCCATGTTCATCGGTGGTAGTCCTCCGAGCCAGGTTCGACTCCTGGTGTTCGCTCCACTCAGCCCAGCTTGATCATCTTCAACGCGCCGAGCAGCGCTGCGATAGGCCAGCTGAATCGCCAGGCGACGAGCCTGACGACCTGAAAATACCAGATCGCTTTGGCGCGCCAGGGAGACGATGAAATCGTTCACCTCGACAGTTCGGGCACGTTGGATTGTAAGCCCCTGTCCGTCGCTGCTAGAGTGGGTCAGCTCGGATAGGAGGGCATTGGGGATGCGTCGCAGCTTCCAAGCACAGGCTATCGCTTTGGCGTTGGCCATTGCTGCCTGGTTCCAGTCACCAGCGACTGCCGCTGAGACCGTGCAAGATCTCCTAAAATACTGCAGCGCAAAAGACGGTTCGGTGCAAGCGATCTACTGTGTTGGTCGTATAACTGGGATCGCTGACGCGTTATTTGTTTTTGCTCAGGGAAGTTTTTGCCCGAAGACATCGACGACCGGCGGGGCAGAGGTTCAGTTGTTCAAAAACTATGCCACTACACATCCTGAAGTCTGGACCCAGTCGGATTATAATGGGGTCCTTTACGCGCTCAACCAGAAGTGGCCGTGCATATAGGGAGGAGGAGATGCAACTGGTCTTCAAGACACAAGCTGTCGCTCTGGCTTCAATGGCACTCGCCCTTTGGTTCTCGGCCTTCGCTCACTGCCCGCGAAGGCCTGGCGCGTCCTGGCCCCGTCTACGCCTCGAACTGATAGCGTTGCGAGGTTTCTCTACTGTCACTGGCGACGTCGCCAGTGACAACCGGTGACCGTGCGTGATCTAGACAGAGCCATCGCCGAAGAGCTTGAGAGCGCCGCCGAGCGCATCGCCGACATGTCGCGCGCGGATCTGCAAATTATCCTTCGGCGCGCGGCGCTGATGCTTCGGAACGTCGCCGACGTGCCGCTGGAACCGGCGACAGAAGTGCGCTGAACTCGATCGCCGCCGAGATGAAAATCGGCCGGTCGGACCTCATTCAGATCGTATTGCGCGAGTGGCTGGAGACCAACGCCTACCTGCCAGTTCGGATGGTCGACGAGGACAGCGAAACGGACGGCAGCGCCTGAATTCGGTTTCCAAGGAGCTCGACTAGATCCTGGTGCGTCGCGGTGAGCCTCCCCATGGCAGGCCTCATCTTCGCCAAGGTCGTAAAATAACCGGATGTCGGGCGCTGGTTGGAGTATCGGATGAACGTACGAATTCTCATTGCTGCAGGTGCCCTTGCGCTGGCTGGCTCACTCGGGGCTCCGGCAAGCGCGCAAGAAACGTTCCATGGCTACGATTGTACTGATGACTGCTCGGGGCACGAAGCTGGATACGATTGGGCGCAAAGGAACGACATCGCTGACGAATCCGATTGCGATGGGAATAGCCAGTCTTTCAACGAAGGCTGCCAAGCGTATGTCGAGGAGCAATCGTCTGAACCAGTTCGGCGCTATCAGCCCAATGGTGGAGGCGACGACGAAGATGGCAGCGAATGAACCGGGTAGAACAAGGAATTTCTCATGGCTTCGACGACCGCAGCGCTAGTCTGGTATTTGGTAATTGCCGGTCCAGGCAACGGCTTGATCGTGCTGCCCAGCACCTTCGATAAGCGGGAACAGTGCACCGCTGCCATTGCCGAATATCAGAGGCAACCAACGCCGCCCGGCTGGTCGTTGCAGTGCGTGCCGAGCGCCTCGCCATTCGCCGATAGTAGCTCGGCCGATTAGCCATCGCTTAGGAGAGGGTCAAATGGAGGAAATACCGACGATACCAACAGTTCCGATCACGAGAGCGCGCCTGGGTGGCGCACTCCTAGATCGGAGCATATCATGGAAGAAAAACGCGCAAGACGGAGGCGAGACCTCCAGCGCATGAAGGCAAAAGCCAGACGCGTCTATTCAAGGTTTGCGCTGCCTGGCGATGACGGTAGGCGGCACGAAAAACTGGCAAATCATATGGCAAGCTGTTCCTCGTATTGCTGCGGAAATCCGCGTCGATGGTTCGCCGAACTGACGATTCAGGAACGTAGGTTTTTTGCTGAAGGACTTGAGCCATGAGCGGATCACAGGCGGCGACGACGAGTATTCCGCTCTCGAAGCGGCCAGATGACCAGCATTCTGCCCCCGATCGATCACGCGGGCTGCGATGTCAGAAAATAGTCACCACCACGATGAGGACGTAAAGAAGAGCTGCGGCACAGACCGCAACGTTGAAAGGGTCCGACCCGCCTGTCAGTCTGCTGACGCTGGCGGTTCCAGCGACCCGGTTCGGTTTACCAAAAGCAAATACTTCTTCCAAACTCACGACACCCTCCCGCAACGACTCTGCTGGCAATAGCTGAGGTAGGCAACTCAAATGCCAAGCTAGGTGTTCCAGAATGGTACATCCTTCTGGGGCGCGCTTCCCGAATATCGCGGGCCGGGCCCAAGAGCCGTCCAATAATCTGCGAGCGCTGATTGAGGCGCACAGGACCGTATATGCTGCATTTGGCAAAGCCCTGCACGATTTTCGCGGTAGCAGCAGCGAGTCCGACAGAGCCAGCCGTGATGAGGAGAGGGCGCTGCTCGCCATCTGCAGCTATGCTGCGGTTGCGGAAGGGGATCGGCTGGCCAAGGCCCGATATCTCTTAGAGATCGAGGCGCGCGGCGAACTCGACCTCGCAGAGCATATGCAGGCTGTTCTCCGATCGACGATGTGGAACGGATGAGACGACCGGCGTGCTTGCGGTCAGCTGCTGAATGTCTGGTATGCGCCTGATCTCGGCCGTACAGGTTACATTTGCCATTCCCCGAAAGCCGACAGTCCGCTTGCGACCTCCTGCCGACGTCCGATCACGGCAGAAGTTCTTGATGTCAAGCGTACGTAGACGGCGGCTCTCGTGCTAAGCCAGCCCTCTCATCCCCAATCTATCGGACTCCGGCAACGATTGCTCGCGCCAGCGCTTCGGCCGCGCGTGAAGGGCGCTCGCGCGGATAGGCAATGTGAAAGGGGTCCTCGAAGGTCATGCGCTCTGGCGCAAGCACGCGCAGATGACCCTTGCGCACCGACTCTTCCGCATAATGGTCCGGCAGGAAGCCGATATAGACGCCCGACAGCAGGAGGAGCAGCGTACCCTCCATGTGCGGCGTGGCGGCCGACCAGGGAAAGGTGACGCCGCAGATCGTCTGGTCGGTCATGTATGTTCGTCCGGCGAAGGGTTGTGCTTTGAGGCGCGCATCCGTGATCCGCTCGTCGGGTATGTCGAACAGCGGATGACCTTTGGCACAATAGAGCTTCTGCACCTCGGAAAAGATCGTCTGCGCCCGGAAATGGGAGGGGAGGCTGCTCATCCATGGCATGAGAACGATCTGATAGGCGCCGTCGAGCAATCCCTGATACAGCACCTGTGGCGCGGCGACGTCGATTTCCAAGCGGACGCGCGGCGCCAGCCTATGGAATTCGCCAATCGCGCCCTGAAGGTTGAGGGCGCGATTGGTCATCATCGCATCTACTGTGCCGAATTTGAGGCTGCCCGACAATTCGCCCTGAGCCTCGCCCAGGCGGCCCAGGAACTGCTCGATAGATCCAAGCAGATCGAGCGTCGCGGCATGGACCTGCCGTCCTTCCTCCGTCAGCAGGAAGCCGCTGCGCCCCCTTTCGCAAAGCCGCAATCCCAGCCGTTCCTCGAGATGGCGCATATGGGTCGAAATCGTCTGCTGCGTCATGCCGAGGGCAGCCTGCGCGGCGGAAAACCCGTTGTGGTGGACGATCGCCGCGAACACGCGCAGCAGCCGCAACTCGACATCGCCGAGCGACAGATTGAGCACGCGTTGGCGGGGGCGGTTGCGCATACATCGAATAATGCACAACTAAACATCCGATCATAGGAATTTATCGAAGTAGCATTGTCGGACCTACTCCTTCGTCACGAAAGAGGGGTACGCATGTCGAGCAATTCCTACGATTCCGGCCGACTGAACTTGCCGTTCGTCGGCATCTGCACGTTCGGCAAGTATCCGTACCAGCCCGATTGGGAGGCGATCGACGCCGACGTGGCTGTCGTCGGAGCGCCGTTCGACTGCGGCACGCAATGGCGCGCCGGCACCCGTTTCGGACCGCGGGCGATCCGCGAAGCCTCCACGCTGTTTTCCTTCGGCCATGGCGGCGCCTACGACCATGAGGATGACGCGACGTATCTGCCGGCCGACGAGGTCAGGATCGTCGACATCGGCGATGCCGACATCGTCCACACCGACACGATGAAGAGCCACGCGAACATCGAGTTCGCGGTGCGCAAGATACTCGCGGCCGGCGCGCTGCCGGTGGTCCTGGGCGGCGACCACTCCATCAATATACCTTGCATCAACGCCTTCTCGGACGATTGCGCCAAGAACGGACCGATCCACATCGTCCAAATCGATGCGCATCTCGACTACGTCGACGAGCGGCATGGTGTGCGTTACGGGCACGGCAATCCGATGCGGCGCGCGGCGGAAAAGCCCTATGTCAGCGGCCTTTCGCAACTCGGCATCCGCAACGTCTCCTCAACGGCGAAGGAAGGCTACGAGGATGCCCGCGAGATGGGCTCCGACATCTTGTCGGTGCGCCAGATCCGAGCGTTGGGGATCGACGCGGTTGTCGAGCGCGTGCCCGCCGGCGCGCGCTACTACGTCACCATCGACATCGACGGGTTCGATCCCTCCATCGCGCCCGGAACCGGCACGCCGTCCCATGGCGGCTTCATCTACTACGAGGTGTTGGAAATTCTCGCCGCACTCGTGAAGCGCGGCACCGTCGTCGGCATAGATCTGGTCGAAGTCGCTCCCGACTACGACCATTCCGGCTCGACCTCGATCCTTGCCGCGCAAGTGCTGATGAACCTTATCGGCCGCGTCATGCACGCGAGGAAGGGCTGATCGGTGGGCCACGTCCGCTACGATTTTTCCGGAGAGAGCGTGCTGGTGACCGGTGCAAGCCGCGGCATCGGCCGCGCCGTGGCGGAAGCGTTCGCGCTGGCTGGCGCCGATGTGACTGTGCTGTCCTCGGGCAAGGGCATCCATGACGCCGCGCGCGAGATCGCTGCCAAAGCCGGGCGTCCGGTGCGGGCGATCGAATGCGACATTACCGACGCGGCGGCGGTCAAATCCGCGCTGGCCGGTCTCGGACGCATCGACGTACTGGTGAACAATGCCGGCCTGGAGCGGATCACGCCGCTGCTCGATCCGGACGAGTGCGTCGAGGAGACGTTCCGGCGCATCACGGACATCAACACCAACGGCACGTTTTACGTGACCCGCAATGCCGTGCCGCACATGCGCGAAGGCGGCCGCATCGTCGTCACCGCCTCGATCTGGAGCCGCGTCGCTGTGCCGGAGTTCTCGGCATACATCACCTCCAAGCACGCCAATCTCGGCTTCACCCGCGTGATGGCCAAGGAACTTGGGACCAAGGGCATCCGCGTCAATGCGGTATGCCCCGGCTGGGTACGGACCGAGGCGGCGATGCTGTCCTTGAAGAACATGTCGCTGCGCACAGGCCGCGGCGAGGACGACCTGTTGGCCGAGATCGTCGGCGCGCAGGTGCTGCCCGGGCTGCTCGAACCGGAGGATCTGGCTGCGCCCTATCTCTTCCTCGCCTCCGACGGCGCCAAGGACATGACCGGACAGGCGCTGATGCTGGACCGTGGGGAGGTGATGGCATGACGCGGCGCGTCCTCGTCACCGGAGCCTATCGCGGCATCGGCGCTGCCTGCGCCCTGGCCTTCGCCAAAACGGGTGCACACGTTGCCATGGCAGACATCCGCTCGCCCGAGGGGGCCGGACATGCGGCTCGCGAGGCGGGCGCGGCCGAGGTTCTGGCGCTCGCCTGCGACGTCTCCGACGAGGCCGCCGTCTTCGCGCTGGGGCAATCTGTCAGGGGCGCCTTTGGCGGTCTTGACGTCCTGGTCCATTGTGCCGGCATTATCCACGAAGCGCCGCTTCTCGAAACGCCCGTGGCCGATTTCGACCGGGTGATCGCCGTCAACCTGCGCGGCTCTTTCCTTGTCGGCAAGATGGCGATCGGCCTGATGGACGGTAGCGAGCAGGTGCCGGCGCGCGCCGTCATGATCGCTTCCGACATGGCCTACTACGGGCGCGAGACCTTCTCGCCCTATGTCGCCTCCAAGCATGGGGTGTTGGGGCTGGTGCGCTCCTGGGCCAAAGAGTTCGCGCCGCGCATCCTGGTCAATGCGATCTGCCCCGGCCCGATCGACACCGAAATGCTGGGCGCGGACAATATGAGCGCCGAATGGCGCGCGCGGGAACTCTCCATACCGCTTGCCCGATTCGGCAAGCCGGAGGAAGTGGCCGAGCTTACCATCTTCCTCGCCGGCGACGGCGGCCGCTACTTCACCGGACAGGGCATCAGCGTCAATGGCGGGAGCATCATGCCATGATCCGCAATCGGATTCCGTGGCCGAGCGGCGCGAAATGCGCTGCATGCATCACCTTCGACATGGATGCCGACAGCCTCGTGCATATCGCGCATCCGCAGGACGGACATTCGCGCGTATCGGCGATCTCCATGCTGCAATACGGGCCGAAGGTGGCCGTCCCGCGCATTGTGGAAAGCTACCGGCAACTTGACTTGAAGCAGACCTTTTTCGTGCCGGCGTGGTGCATCGAGCAATATCCGCAGGCGATCGAAGCCATCCTCGAAGGCGGCCACGAGCTTGCCCATCACGGCTTCCTGCACGAGCATCCGCGCGAACTGTCGGATGAAGAAGAGGCCCACTGGCTCGATCGCGGCATCGAGGTCATCGAGAGGGTCAGCGGCAAGCGGCCGCGCGGCTGGCGTGCGCCGCTCTACAATTTTTCGCACCGGTCCGCCGATCTGCTGGCCGCTCGCGGCTTTGCCTATGACGCCTCGCTGATGGGCGACGACATTCCCTATCTGCTCGAATGCGACGCCGGCAGGCTGGTGGAACTGCCGTCGCACTGGGGCCTCGACGACTGGCCGCAATATGTGCAGTCGATGGACCTCGACTACATGATGCCGATCCGTGCTCCGGAGCAGGGCTTCCTCACTTTCGCGCAGGAGTTCGAAGCAGCCTATCGGCATGGCGGACTATGGTTTCCGGTCGTGCATCCCTTCGCAACCGGACGGCTCGCGCGCTGGGAGGTCGTTCACCGTTTCCTCGAAAACGTGCTGGCTCGCGGCGACGTGTGGTTCGCACCGATGGAGGAAATTGCCGCGCACGTCCTGAAGGTGGTGGCCGACGGCACATGGGCACCGCGCGTCGACCGGCTGCCCTACTACGCCGAGCCGGTGAGAGTTCGATAGCGGGCACTGTCTCGGTTTCGAGGCGATACCCGACCGTGGAAGATGAGGAAGCGTCACGCCTTATCCGGAGCTCCGGCGTGATGTTTGGGACAAGAAGGCTCTGAATGGGAGACTAACATGCTGAACAAAGTGATTGGTTTTGCGGCCATTGGATTGGCGTTGGGCATGGCTTTGCCTGCCGAGGCGGGAACGCTCAAGCTCGCGCATTCGACATGGGTCGGCTACGGGCCGTTCTACATCGCGCGCGACAAGGGCTTCTTCAAGGACGAGGGCGTCGATGTCGATCTGACCGTCATGGAAGATACGCCCGCGAAGATGGGCGCCCTGCAAGCCGGGCAGGTCGATCTCGTCGCCTCGACGGTGGACGAATTTCCAATCTACATGCCGCCCGGCAAGACGCTGCGTTACATCATGGCCGTCGACAATTCCAAGGGCGGAGACGGCATCGTCGCCCGTAAGGACATCAAGTCCATAACGGATCTCAAGGGCAAAAAAGTTGCCTTCGAGACGGGCTCGGTTTCGCAGTTCTTCTTCAATGCGATCCTGAAGCAGGCCGGCATGTCGGAAAATGACGTCGAGGTCGTCAACATGACAGCCACCGATGCCGGCGTCGCGTTCGTGGCCGGGCAGGTCGACGCGGCCGTGACGTGGGAGCCCGCGCTCAGCCAAGGCGCCAACTCGGCAAATGGTCATCTGTTGCTGTCGAGCGCCGACAAGCCGGGACTGATCACGGACGTGGTTGCGGTCACGCCTGAAACGGCAGCCACACACCAGGCGGATCTCAAGGCTTTTGTCCGGGCTTGGTATCGGGCGCTCGAATTCATCAAGACCAATCCGGACGAAGCAAACCAGATCATGGCAAGCGGTGTCGGCGGCTGGCTTGCCGATCCGGTGGTATTCAAGCAGACATTGGCGGGAATCGAGTATCTCGACAAGAGCGCAAATCAGACGTTCTTCGGGTCTTCCGCCGCGCCCGGACAAATCTCCAAGACCCTCGGCTATGCGCTGGATATCTGGTCGGAGAAAGGGCGGATCCAGGCCAAGATCAAGCCGGACGACCTGATCGACTACGGTTTCGTTGGAGGCTGATCCGATGACCGGCGCGGCACTGCTCGTGAACCGAATACTGACGCCGCGCCGGTCCATTTCGCGCGGCATCACCCTGGGCGCCGGCGCGATGGTGAGCGGCGGCATCCTGCTTGGTTGGTGCATCGCGACCTATGGCGGGCTGACGGATCCGCTGTTCCTGCCGGCTCCGCACCGAGTGGTCATGGCGTTCTGGCATTCGCTGCTTGACGGGTCCCTGCTCAGGAACACCTGGGCCAGCCTGCTCGTCATCAATGTCGGCTTCCTCCTGTCCTCGATCGTGGCGGTTCCGCTCGGGATATTGATGGGCAGCTTCCGCGTCGTGTCCGCGGCGCTGGAGCCAATCGTGAACTTCATGCGCTATCTGCCGGTGACGTCCATGATCCCATTGCTGATCCTGTGGATCGGCATTGGCTTCGAAGAAAAAGTCGCCGTCATTTTTATCGGCACGTTCTTCCAGCAGATTGTCATGATTTCCGATGTTTCCGCCCGGGTTCCCGCCGAATTGTTCAACGCCTCCTACACGTTGGGCGCGACCAGATGGCAAGTCGTTACCAGAATGTTGCTGCCGGCGACCATGCCTGGGGTCATGGACACGCTGCGCGTCACCATGGGATGGGCTTGGACTTATCTTGTGATCGCGGAACTCGTCGCTTCGAGCTCCGGCCTTGGCTACATGAGCATGCAGGCGATGCGCGGCCTGCACGCCGAGTACATCTTCGTCGGCATCCTGGTCATCGGCATGCTTGGGTTGGCGACCGACCAGATTTTCAAATGGATCAAGATCGTATGCCTGCCTTGGGCAGAGCAACGCTGAGGAGGCGGTGCAATGGGTGCTCTCGACATTGAAAATGTAAGTCTGCGATTTGGGACGCGGCATTCCAGCCAAGTCGTCGCTCTCAGCAATCTCCATATGCGCATCCCGGACAAACAGTTCGCCGTCATCGTCGGACCATCGGGCTGCGGCAAGTCGAGCCTGCTCGATCTGGTGGCTGGATTGAAAGAGGCATCGAGCGGGGAATGCAAGGTCAATAGCAAGACAGTATTCGGTCCTGGCCGGGATCGGGGAATGGTCTTCCAGAACTACTCGTTGTTTCCTTGGCTATCGGTTCAGAAGAATGTCGAATTCGGCCTTGCGCTGCGCAACGTCGCCATGCGCGAGCGGGCCGAGCGGGCACGCCATTTCGTGCATGCGGTCGGCTTGAGGGGATTCGAGAATGCCTATCCCAGCCATCTTTCGGGCGGCATGAAGCAGAGGGTCGCGATCGCCCGCGCGTTGGCGAATGATCCGGAAGTGCTGTTGATGGACGAGCCATTCGGGGCATTGGATAGCCAGACCAGAGCGGTGATGCAGGAACTATTGATCGACATCTGGGAACGGCATCAGAAGACCGTCCTTTTCGTGACGCACGACATCGACGAAGCGATTTTTCTTGGCGACGTCGTCTATGTGATGTCGGCCAGACCCGGCCGCATCATCGATACGGTTCAGGTCGATCTGCCTCGGCCACGTCAATACGATTTGGTAACGACACAGGATTTCATCGACCTCAAGCGGCGAATCCAGAAGAACCTGCATCACGAAGTTCACAAGGCTCTCGCGGCCGCCGGCGCGGACTAAAAGCCGAAGGCCGAGCCGCTGCGCCTTCAGGTTCCGACCCGTACCGCTCCTGATATGCCGCAGGGGCCGACTTACGTCCGGAGATGTGTTTAAAAAATACATAAAAACAATGAGCTAGAGCCCTTCCGCGCGAACATGGCGGAATGCTCCAAGCCCGAGAAGCTAGGGAAATCGCCATGGATGCCACTTTCGACTACATCATCATCGGCGCTGGCTCCGCTGGCTGCGTGCTGGCGAACCGCTTGTCCGAGGACCCCTCTGTGAGCGTTCTGGTGCTGGAGTTCGGCGGCAGCGACAAGTCGATCTTCATCCAGATGCCGACGGCGTTGTCGATCCCGATGAACGGCACGAAATACAACTGGAAATACATGACCCTACCGGAGCCCGGCTTGGACGGCCGGCGCGTGCATTGCCCGCGCGGGAAGGTGCTCGGCGGCTCCTCTTCGATCAACGGTCTGGTCTATATGCGCGGCCATGCCCGCGATTTCGACGAATGGGCCGAACGCGGCGCGCGCGGCTGGGGCTACGCCAACTGCCTGCCTTATTTCCAGCGGGCCGAGAGCTGGCAGGATGGCGGCAATTCCTATCGCGGAGAAGCTGGCCCGCTCGCCACCAACGCCGGTAACAGGATGAAGAACCCGCTCTACCGGGCCTTCGTCGGTGCCGGCCGCGAGGCGGGCTATATCGCCACCGACGATCCGAACGGCCACATGCAGGAAGGCTTCGGCGCGATGCACATGACCGTCAAGGACGGCGTGCGCTGGTCGACCGCCAACGCCTACCTCAAGCCGGCCATGGGGCGACCGAACCTGACCGTCATCACCCATGCGATGACCCGCCGCGTCCTCCTCGACGGCAAGCGTGCCGTCGGCGTCGAATACGAGCGGGGCGGTGCGAGGCATGTCGTCAACGCGACCCGCGAGGTGCTGATATCGTCGGGACCGATCGGTTCGCCGCACCTCCTGCAGCGATCCGGCATCGGCCCGGCGGCGGTGCTGCGAGAAGCGGGCGTGCCGGTCCTTCATGATCTTTCGGGTGTCGGTGAGAATCTTCAGGACCATTCGGAAGTCTATATCCAGTACGCCTGCAAGGAGCCAATCACGCTGAACGGCAAGATGGGTCCGTGGAGCCGTTTCCTGATCGGCGCCGAATGGATCCTGTTCAAGAAGGGCCTGTCGGTGTCGAACCATTTCGAAAGCGGTGGCTTCATCCGCTCCGACGCATCGCTCGAATGGCCCGATATCCAGTTCCATTTCCTGCCCGCCGCGATGCGCTACGACGGCAAGAAGCCGCTTAAGGGTCATGGCTTCATGGTGCTGACGGGTCCGAACAAGCCCAAGAGCCGCGGCCATGTGCGGCTGCGCTCGCCGGAGGCCCATGAGCAGCCGGACATCCTGTTCAACTACCTCTCCCGCGAGGAAGACCGCGAAGGTTTCCGTCGCTGCCTCAGGCTGACCCGCGAGATCATCGCTCAGCCTGCATTCGACCGCTTCCGCGGCGACGAGATGGCGCCGGGCGCCGATGTCAGGACGAATGACGAGATCGACGCCTGGGTGCGCGAGACGATGGAGAGCACTTACCACCCCTGCGGCTCCTGCCGTATGGGCGAGGACGCCATGGCCGTGGTGGACAGCAACCTCAAGGTGCGTGGCATTGAGGCTCTGCGCGTGATCGACAGTTCAGTCTTCCCGTCCGAGCCGAATGCCAATCTCAACGCGCCCACCATCATGCTGGCCGAGCGCGCCTCCGACATCGTGCGCGGCAAGCCGCTGCTGGCCGCCTCCAATGCAGCCGTCGGCGTGGCGCCGGGCGTCGGGGTCACGCAGCGCAGCGGTGAACCGGTGCGCCGGATCCGGCGATAGCTTTTGCGGCGGAGGAAAAGATGATCATTCGAGGCATCGGCCATGTGGTGGCTGGGCAGGCTTGCGGCGACGACCCCAGCGAGCACGACGAGGGATCGCCGGCCGAAGCCGGCAGCAGTTTCGTTCTCCTGCAATACATCTGGAGCACATATGCACGGTTGAAAGGCGAATCGTCGATCGGGCGGAAACGGCGCCATTCGCACTCTCCGGACAGCGTCCCGCAGGGATAGAAGTGGTATTGTGAAAACGTTATAAGTGGCCATCGGAAGCATTCCATTTTCTTGGCAGAATCCAGGCTGACCAAAATTTCGGAATGTTCACATGCCCTACAAGCCGACTCGCTGCGCGCCGTGTTGCCGCATTCCGCCGCCGCTTCTTGCCAAGGCATATTTCGCTGAGGAGGCTCGGCGATTGCGCGTGGTCGCGAATGACCGGTCGAGCGCGGAGCAGCCGTCGTGAACGGAACGCCCGCCATCCCGGTGATCGGCGACGATTGGCGCCGCAGGATCGAGAATCTGCCGGCGGACGTCCGCCGGCGCCTTGCCGGGCGGGCGGAAGCAGCGCCGCTGTTCGCCCACGCCTATGCCTTTCATCTCAACTTGCGCTTCGGCGGCATAAAGCCATTCGAACTGGCGGAATTCGCGCACCGTCATGGGCTTGCCGGCCTCAAGATTCATGTCGGCGACGGCGAGGAAGCCAGCCTGAACGCCATGTCTCGGGATGACCTTTGCACTTTCGGTGAACAGGTGCGGAAACTTGGCCTCGAAATCCATGTCGAAACGAGCACGACATCTCCCGACGGCTTGTCGGATGCTGTTGCGAGGGCGCTGGCCGTCGGCGCCAGTTCGCTTCGCTGCTATCCTCTCTACGAGGGGCGCATCTCGCAGATAATTTCGTGGACGATCGACGACCTGCGCCGGTTGCGGCGGTACGATCCCGACGGCAAGCTGCGCGTCACGCTCGAGCAGCACGAAGACCTCAGATCCGATGAGCTTGTACGGATTGTGAACGAGGTTGCGAATCCGAACCTCGGCCTGCTGTTCGACTTCGCCAATATGGTCAACGCCTATGAGCGGCCGCTGACGGCGCTTGCGTGCCAGGCGCCACATATCATGGAAGTCCATGTGAAGGACTGCCTGATCCAGGCGGATGGGGACGGCTGGGCGCATCTGGCCTGCGCTTCGGGGCATGGACATCTGCCGATGCACGCCATGCTGGTCGAGTTGCTCCTGCTGGGCCAGGACGAAGCACAGGTTCTCGCGTTCGGGCTGGAGGAGGAGGAGGGTTATTTCGCCCCGGCCTTGCGCTGGCCAGGGCAAGGGCCGGATCCGTTCATAGCGGCCCGGACTCCGAGCTTCACCGAAATCGGCTCGTCGAACCTCCACGA
Organism: Mesorhizobium shangrilense; assembly: GCF_040537815.1. NCBI lineage: Bacteria > Pseudomonadati > Pseudomonadota > Alphaproteobacteria > Hyphomicrobiales > Phyllobacteriaceae > Mesorhizobium > Mesorhizobium shangrilense. The sequence continues at coordinate 3,733,555 of NZ_JBEWSZ010000001.1, read as the reverse complement.
GAGGCTGAAGCAGGAGGCGGCGGCAGCGGCGGCCCAGGTGCGCACGATCAAATCGATGCTCCATGAAATCGCGGCGGAAGCGCGTCGCCGCAACCAATCGGATGGACACAATGGCTGAACTGGATTGTCCTCGGGATTTCCTCGAACTGGCGAACGGCATGGCGGACGCCGTGCGCGACATCGTCCGTCCGTATTTTCGTCAACGGCTGGCGGTCGATTCCAAGGCGGATTCCAGTCCGGTGACGATAGCCGACCGGGAGGCCGAAGCCGCGATGCGGCGGATGATCGCTGGGGCCTTTCCCGACCACGGCATTCGCGGCGAGGAGTTCGGCGCGCATCAGGCGCAGGCAGAATGGGTTTGGGTGCTCGATCCGATCGACGGCACGAAGTCCTTCATTTCAGGCTCGCTGGCTTTCGTCACCCAGATCGCGCTGCTGCACCGCGGCGTGCCTGTGCTCGGCATCATCGACCAGCCGATCACCTGCGAACGGTGGCTAGGGCAAAGAGGGGCAGCGACGGTGCTGAACGGCAAGCCAGTCCGCACCAGCGAAACCCGCGGTATCGAGCAGGCCATCGTCTACACGTCCGCGCTGGAGCAGTTCGACGAGGATCGCCGCAAGCGCTTTGCGGCGCTGGCTTCCAAAGTGCGTTTCACGCGCATGTCGCATGACGGCTATGCCGCCGGCCTGTTGGCCCTTGGCGGAGTGGACCTGCTGTTGGAAAGCAATGTGTTCGACTATGACATCATGCCCCAGATGCCGATCGTGCTGGGGGCGGGTGGTGTCGTTACCGACTGGAACGGACGGCCGCTCGGCGACAGGCAGAGCTTCGAAACCGTGCTGATGGCGGCCAACCGGGATTTACACCGCGCCGCGCTGGAATTGCTGCGGGGCTGAACGTCCCGCATCCGGCGCGGAACCTCCCGCTCTATGCGGCCAGCACCAGCAGATCGCGCTCGGACACGCTGATCTCGACAGGCGAGCCCACCTCGGGCGGCGGCGCGTCCGGGCGGTTGAACGTGTCTAGCGACACGACATGCTCGCCCACCGACACCCGCACGCGAATGACGGAGCCCAGGAAATGGACTCCGGCGATGCGGCCCGCGAGGACGACGCCGTGTCCGTCCCGCCGGCCGAGCGCCACCGTCTCCGGCCGCAGGGCAAGACTTACCTTGCCGCTGCCACCACCCGGCAGCGCCCGGTTGAGCGCGACAGGTACTTCGCCTACCCTGATCCTGCCGGTGGCGGCATCGAGCACCGAGGCGTCGATCAGGTTCAGCGTGCCGACGAATTGCGCCACGAAGCGCGTGGCGGGGCGGTTATAGATCTCGAAGGGCGTGCCGATCTGGTCGGCGATACCGAGCGCGTTGCGCAGCATGTTGAGATTGGAACCCGAGCCGGCGCCGAGCTCGACACCCAGACGCTGCATCGCCTCGACCCTTTGCGACAGCGGGATACGAGGCGACAGCGAACGCAGACGCAACGCCAGCGCTTCCGGCAAATCGCCGGCATATCCTTCGCACCAACTGACACGGGTGTTGCGACCCTCGGCATATTCGATGAACAGATTGCGCTCATTGCGGAAGAAACCGCAGCTGCGTGGTCCCATCACCGTTTCGTCGTCGTCGCAGAAAACTCGTGCCTTGCCTTCGTGGATGATCAGCAAGGTGACATAGCGTTCCTTGAGAGGGCCATAGACGCCTCCCGCCGGATATATCGCCTCGCCGAATATGAATCCGCGACCGCTGTCAATGAATGCGTGCATGGCCAGATCCTGCTCGCCACCTAGCATCTTTGTAACACGGCTAACCAGCGCTTCAAGGCTCGACGAGAGCGATCTTAATTACAGATATATTTTCGGCCACGGCAGGCATTCCGGGAAAATGGCGGTTGCGGGATACTTTCGCAGTTCGATCGAGGTCGTGGCGCTTCTACTCGGACAAGCCAGCGAGACTCGTCCCAAGGAGGAAGCGTGTGTTTCTGCCAGCCGACCATTCCAAGACCAAGGACGACCTGCCGCGCGGCTGCACATTTACGGCAAGCGACTGGCATATCCTTGCTTCGTTCTGGCATCCCGTCGCTTTTGTCCACGACATTGCCGACAAACCTATCCGGGCGAGGCTGCTCGATGTCGATCTGGTGATCTACAAGACGTCGGCCGGCATCACCGTTGCCCGTGACCTGTGCCCGCATCGCGGCACCCGCATCAGTGCCGGCTGGATGACAGACGATCAGATCGTTTGCCCGATGCACGGCCTGCATTTCAACCATGCCGGCGCCTGCTCGAAGATACCGTCGATAGCCAATTCGGAAGGGCGAATCCCGCCGAAGCTGAAACTCGAGACCTACGCCTCTGTCGAGCGCTACGGCATCGTCTGGGCTTGTCTCAAGAACGATCCGATATGGCAGCTGCCGGATTGGGAGGGCATCTCAAATCCTGATTTCAGAAAGGTTTATGTGCCGAGCGGCACCTGGTACGCTGCGGCCAGCCGGCATGTCGAAAACTTCAACGACGTGGCTCATTTCCCTTGGGTGCACACAAAGAGTTTCGGCGGCAGCACGGCCGACCCGATCCCGCCATACGAGGTCGAGCAGACCGACTATGGCTTGCGCTTCGAGCTGCCCTATCACGAGGGCTTCAACCGTTTCGACGACGGTGTCGAGGGCGACGAACGCGATGTGGTCTACACCTACGAGCTCACCTATCCGTTCTCGACCATCATCAAGATCGCGCCGCAGGGCGCGGGCTATGTCGTCTATTTCGCCGATACGGTGTGCCCTGTCTCGGCGCGCGAGACACGCATCTTCCAACTGATGACCGACACGACCGGCAATCCCGACGAGGATTATTGGATCAATGATGCGCTTCTCATCAACGACGAGGACAAGCCGATGGTCGAAGAGCAGCACCCGGAAGAGCTGCCGCTCGACCTCAGCCAGGAAATCCATGTGCCGTCGGATCGCATGTCACTCGAATACCGCCGTGGACTGGTCAAGCGATTTGGCCTCGGCGCGCCGATCGCGAGTTGATTGCGATGAGCACCGCAATTGGAGATATCGGATTGAAGTCATGACCGTCCGATCTGCATCAGCACCCGTTTCAACAGGAGGCATGACCTTGGGCCTGCTGGAAAACCGCAGGACGATGCCGCCGCTTGAGGCCGATGCGCGTCTGCGCCTTCGTGTCGTTGGCAGGCAGGACTGCGCGGAAGGCATCGTGGCCTTCGAACTGGCCGCCGCGGACAGCAGTGAGCTACCCGCCTTCACGGCTGGATCGCATATCGATCTCTACCTACCGGGCGGCATGACGCGGCAATACTCGCTGCGCAACGATCCGATCGAGCGCCACCGCTACTGCATCGGCGTGCTCCGCGAGGCCGCCGGACGTGGCGGCTCGGCCTACATGCACGACAGGCTGAAAGTTGGCGTCACGCTCGAAACCAGCCAGCCGCGCAATGCCTTTGAACTGGAGGAACAAGCGCCGTTCTCGGTACTGCTCGCCGGCGGCATCGGCATCACGCCGATCCTGTCGATGGCGCATCGGCTATCGGCGCTAGGGCGCGACTTTGCCTTTCACTATTGCGCACGCGGCATGTCCCGCATGGCTTTTCGCGATGAGATGCTGGCTTCGGCCTTTACCGGGAAGGTGCACTTCCATCTCGATGACGGGCCGGCGGAGCAGAAGCTGGATCTGCCGGCACTGCTCTCGCGCCGCCGACCGGGCGCACATCTCTATGCCTGCGGGCCGGCCGGCTTTCTCGATGCCGTGATTGCCGCCGCAAGCAATGCTTGGCCACCGGAAGCGGTCCATCGTGAGTATTTCGCAAATGCCGGGCGGATTCTGGCGAGCAAAGACAGATCGTTCCTCGTGACTCTTTCCAGCGACGGTCGCAGTTTTGAGGTCGCGCCGGGGCGTAGCATTGTCGACGTGCTCGGCGAAAACGGCGTCGAGATCCAGGTGTCCTGCGAGCAAGGTATCTGCGGCACCTGCGTGACACGCGTGATCTCAGGTGTGCCGGATCATCGCGATCTCGTGCTCACAGACAAGCAGCACGCCGACCGGATGACACCCTGTTGCTCGCGCGCATTGACCGATGAGCTGGTGTTGGATTTGTAGGAGGGAACGCCAATGACGCTGGAAGTATTCACACGGGCGCTGCCAAAGGCCGAGTTGCACCTGCATCTGGCTGGCGCCGTGAAGGCCGAAACATTTCTCAAGCTGGCGAAGAAGAACGGGATCGCTTTGCCGCAATTCGGCGAGGCCGAAGAGCTCTACCGTTACGACAATCTCGTCGACTTCCTGCAGATTTACGATCTCGTGGCGCGTTCCGTCGTCAGTTCAGACGATTTCCATCTGATCACCTATGAAGCGCTCGCCCATGTAGCCAATGCCGGTGGGCGCTATGTCGAGTTCTTCTTCAGCCCGCAGGTGCACCAGGACGTGGGCATCGGCTACCAGACCATGTTTTCAGGCATCCTGAAGGCCATGGACGATGCCGAAAGCGATTTTGGGCTGGTGTCGCGGCTCATCCCGGCCATCAACCGCGAACTCGCAATCGACCGCGCCTTCGAATTCCTCGATCTGGTGCTGCCGTTCCGCTCCGACAAGGTGATCGGCATCGGGCTCGACTATGACGAGGAACCATTTCCGCCAGCGCCCTTCAAACCCATTTACGATCGGGCAAAAAAGGCAGGCATGCGATTGACCGCGCATGCAGGCGAGGGCGGTCCCGCCGCTAACGTGGAAGACGCACTCGACCTGCTCTCGGTTGAACGCATCGACCACGGCTATCGGGTGATGGAGGACGCCGCTCTGGTCAAGCGATGCATCGACGAAGGCGTCGCCTTCACCGTCTGCCCGAGTTCGACGGTGATCCTGACCCATTGGCGGGATCTGACGGCCGCCGATCATCCTATCCGGGCCATGCTGGACGCAGGGCTCAAGCTGGTGGTCGACACTGACGACCCGCCGATGCTGCAGACGGACCTTGCCAGGGAATACCGGCTGCTTGCCGAGACCATGTCGCTCGATCGCAGGACACTTGCGGAGCTCGCGCTCAATTCTCTCGATGCGGCATGGCTTGATGATTCAACCAAGCGCGACTGGCGCGCCGCATGGTCGGCGGAGATAGACAGGCTGCTGGCCAGATCGGAGGATGCTTCGACGAATAGCTGAGATCAAATGCCGCCTGGGAGAGGCGGACCGGAAGACAAAACAAAAAAGAATGGGATGCAACCCAAAATAACCCCAGAGGAAAGGTAGAAACCTATGTTTATGATCTTCGTCAGAAGAGTGGCGGCACTGTCCGCGCTCGTCGTCGCTCTCATCGCTATCGGTCCAGGACTGGCAAGGGCCACCGAACCCGACAAACTCCGTGTCGCGGTGATCCTGTCCGCCGGAATTGAAAGCGGCTGGGACGGCACGCTTATCCAGGCGCTGGAACGAGTGAAAGCCAAGAAGCCGCATGGTCTCGACATCACCTGGAAGTACACTGACCCGTTATGGGGAGACGATGCCGGAGACGCAATGCGGCTGTTCGCCGAGAGCGGTCAGTATGACATCATCTGGGCTCACAGCACCTATTCGGACCAGGTGAAGAAGCTCAAGGACGAGTTTCCCAACATCTTGTTCGTCGTCGTCGGCTCCGGCAATGAAGGCCTCGGCGGCAACCAGTACTGGGTCTACAAGCGTGTGAATGAGCCAGCCTATCTGCTTGGTACCATCGCTGGCAAGATGACGAAGTCGAACAAGCTTGGCGTCGTCGGCACGTACCCGGCGGATGACGTGAATGATGAGATCAACGCCTTTTTCGCCGGCGCCAAGGCGGCAAATCCCAAGGTCGAGCGAACCGTCGCCTTCATCGAATCCTGGTATGATCCGGCCAAGGCCGCCGAATACACCTCTGCCCAGATCGCCACCGGCGCCGATTTGATCTTCCAGCTGACCGGCAACTTCAAGCCGTGTGAGGAAGCCAAGATCCTTTGCTTCGGCAACTTCCAGGATCAGCAGTCGTTTTCGCCCTCGACGGTACTGTCAAGCACGGTCGCCCTGTGGGATCCCGACGTGGAACACGTCATCGATGCATGGTGGGCCCACAAGGCCGAGGGCAAGCCCTATGCCGGCAACACCGACAAGCAATGGTTCTCGATGAAGGATGGTGGCTCGGCCATGGCGCCCTATGGCGAACTCGAGGCCAAGCTGCCGGACAACGTCCGCGCTGATGTCGAAGCACTGAAGGCCAAGATCATGGCGGGTACTTTCGAGGTTCCGGTCGACGTGTCGGATCCAAAGGCGCATTGATCCTTCAAGAGACCATTCGGCCGCGACGTGCCGCTGAGGCCGTCGTGGCCGCTGCTTCCGCCTCCAGCCCTTCGGAACTTGCCATGTCCACTGCCTTGCGTGTCGAAGGCTTGACCAAGCGTTTCGCTGGCGTTGCCGCCAACGACGATGTCGACTTCGATCTCCGTCCCGGGGAGATCCACTGCCTTTTTGGCGAAAATGGAGCTGGGAAGTCAACTCTCTCATCGTGCATCTTCGGCTTCTATCGCCCAGACAAGGGGCAGATATTTGTCCGTGACCAGCCTGTTCAGATCGCCTCGCCGATCGACGCGATCCGCCACGGCATCGGCATGGTGCACCAGCATTTCGTGCTGGTGCCGGAATTCACCGTGCTCGAGAACATCATTGTCGGCACCCAGCGCTCGGGCTGGCGGCTCAACGCAGCCGAGGCAAGGCAAAAGCTCAAGGCCATCTGCGATGGTTACGGCATCGACATCGATTTCGATGCCTATGTGTGGGAATTGCCGGTTGGCCGCCAGCAATGGGTGGAGATATTGAAGGCGCTCTACCTTGGCGCCGAGATCCTCATTCTCGATGAGCCGACGGCGGTGTTGACGCCGGCGGAGTCGCGCATCCTGTTCGATATCATGGGCAAGATGTGCGCACGGGGCCTGTCGATAATCCTCATCACCCACAAGCTGATCGAGGTCATGCAGTCCAACCGGGTCACGGTGCTGCGCAAGGGCAAGGTCGTGGCGACACTCAACACTGTCGAAACGTCTCCGGACGAGCTCGCCCGGCTGATGGTCGGCCGCGATGTCTCGTTCACGATCATGAAGCCGGAGCTGCAACCGGGCGAGACGGTGGTCGCCGTCAAGGGACTGATCGCGCTTGGACACTGGGGCGAGGCAGTATTGAAGGATGTTTCCTTTTCGGTGGCACGCCACGAGATTCTTGGTATCGCAGGCGTTGCCGGCAACGGGCAAAAGGAGCTGTTCGAGGTCCTGTGCGGGGTGCGTAAACCGCAGAGTGGCTCGATCCGGCTGATGGACGAGGAGATCGCCGGGCTCACTCCCCGCTGTCTAATGGACCGTGGTGTCGGACATATCCCGGATGATCGTTTCCGGGAGGGGCTGGTCCCGGAATTCAACGTTGCGGAAAACCTGGTGCTGGGCTGGCAGCGCAGCCCGAAATACCGCAGAGGCCCGCTGATAAACAGCAAGGCCATCACCAAGCTGTCACGAGAAATGATCGTCGAGTACCAGATCGCCACGCGTGACGAGAAGGTCGCGGCCGGAAAGCTGTCCGGAGGTAACGCGCAGAAGATTATCATCGCGCGTGAATTCCTGCATGCATCCGGTCTGATGCTCGCCAACCAGCCGACACGCGGTCTCGATGTCGGCGTCATCGAATATGTGCACGCGCAGCTGCTCAGGAAGCGCGCGGACGGGTTCGCCATCATCCTTGCCTCGGAGGAATTGAGTGACCTGTTCGGCCTCGCCGACCGCATCGCGGTCATGTTCAAGGGCGAGATCATGGGCATCGTCGATCCCAGGAACACGACCGTCGCAGAGGTGGGGGCCATGATGGCGGGACGCCGGGAGGAGATAATCCAATGATCCGTTTCGAACCGAGAACCGAGCGCGACAGCCTATGGACCGCCACGTCCTTCGCTATCGCCGTTGCCGCTGGACTTGCTGTGTCCGCCCTGCTGCTCGCCTCGACCGGCGCCGATGTCGGGCAGGTCTTTGCGGCACTCGTGCAAGGCGCGGTCGGGTCGCCAAAAGCAATGGCCACCACGCTGGTGAAGGCGACGCCGATCATCCTGACCGGGCTTGCCACCGTTATTGCCTTCAGGGCGCAGCTCTGGAGCATCGGTCAGGAAGGCCAGGTGTTTGCCGGCGCCATGGGCGGTTACCTCGGCGGGCAACTGCTGGCCGGCATGCCGCCGCTGCTATTTTTCCCGGGTGTGCTGGCGTCCGGCATGGCGGCCGGCATGGGGCTCGGCTGGCTTGCCGCCCAGTTGAGGAATCGCTTCGGCGTCAGCGAGATCATCTCGACGGTGATGCTGAATTACCTCGTCATCTATCTGCTGTCCTGGCTGCTGCAAGGCGGCCCGTGGGGCGAGCACGGTACCACCATCTCCTACCAGCAGTCGCCGATGCTTCCGGACGAGACTTTTCTGCCGGCTCTGTTCGGTAGCAACAGATTGCATGCAGGCGTGCTGTTGCCGTTTCTCGCTGCGGCTCTTTGCGCAGTGGTGATGTCGCGGACACCGCTTGGTTATGAGATCCGCGGCCTCGGCTACAATCCCGAGGCGCTGCGGCACAAGGGCGTCAACATTGCCCGCACCGTCACCATCATCCTGTTGACGAGCGGTGGTCTCGCTGCCCTTGCCGGTGCGACAGAGTTGTTTGGGGTGGCGCATCGGCTGCGGGCCGACAACCTTGTCGGCCTTGGATATACCGGCATCATCGTCGGTATGATCGGCGGCCTCAGGCCGCTCGGCACGGTCATGGCAGGACTGTTCTTCGGTGGGCTAGCGAGCGGCGCAGTCTACATGCGGGTGCTTGGCGATGTGCCGGCGTCACTCGTGCCGGCCATCCAGGGCATAACCCTGTTTTTCTTCCTTTGCGCCGGGGTGCTGGCGCGTTACCGCGTGGTGAGGGTTGCCGTCCAATGAGCCAGCTATTCCAGGAAGCAATCATCGTCAGCATCCTTGCCGCCACCATCCGCACCATGACGCCCCTGTTGTTTTCGGCGATGGGCGAGCTCATCACGCAGCGTGCCGGCATCTGGAACATGGGTGTGGAAGGCACGATGCTGACAGGCGCCTTTGCCGCCTACATCGCCGCAACGACGACAGGTTCGCTGTGGTTTGCGGTTCTCGCGGCGATCCTTGCCGGTGCCTTGATGGGCGCCATCATCGCCTTCATGACTGCGACCTTGCGCGTCGACCATTTCATCGCCGGCCTCGGGCTCAACCTGCTCGCCGGTGGGCTGACGCTCTATTGGTTCCAAAGCTACATCCAGGGCCGGGCGCAGCCGACATTTTCCGGTTTCCAGGACGTCGCCATCCCGATGCTTTCCGACATTCCGGTGATCGGGCCGATCCTGTTCTCGCAACGCGCGCTGACCTACGTCGCACTGTTTGTCGTGCCGCTGGTGTGGTTCCTGCTCTATCGCAGCCGCTACGGGCTCGAGTTGCGTTGCCTGGGCGAAAACCCCAAGGCGCTAGACGTCAAAGGCCTGAGCGTGACCGCCCGCCAGTTCGCTGCTGTGATGACCGGCAGCGCGCTCACGGGTCTCGGCGGCGGCTTCCTGATGCTCGGCTTTTCAGACCGCTTTCTCGCCGACTTCACGGCCGGGCGCGGCTGGATCGTCATCGTGGCCCTGATCGCGGGGAACTGGAAACCCAAGGGGGTGCTGATCGCGGTGATAGCCTTCGCCTTTCTCGAATCGCTCGCCACCCATCTACAGGTGCTCGGCGCACAAGTGCCGCACCAGTTGCTGCTGGCACTGCCTTACCTGGCGTCGATCGTGCTTCTCATGGGCGTTCGCTTCCGGACCGGCCAGCCGACGCGCCTCGGCATACCGTACAAGCGGGAGTGACCGTGTTGTGGACAATGGGCGAGCATGGGCAGTTGCTGAAGGCCACGTCGATGTCTCGCAAGGATACGGGAAGATTCCTGATCTTGACCCGCGAAAAAGATAATGAAGTCAATGATTTCGGTACATCTTCCGGTGCCGCCACAACATTGGGTTAGTTGCTAAAAAGCGCCATCGGCCCAAATCGTTTTAGGCCCGTTGTGGGCCCAGCGAAAAAGGCCTCGCGCGCGCCGCCCTTCATCTCTGTTCCGGCTCAATCGCTATTTGACTACGACTAGGGTTGTTCGCCGGCGTGTGGCATCGCCCGTTAGACTAGCCGCACGGGCTGGCCTGTTCAGGCGGCGAGCGAGGCTACTCTTCTAGGACTACTTAGTGTCATATCCAGCCGGCAACGCTCGGCACTCAACGGTCCTGATGGCGAGGGCTGAATGGCTGCTTTTGCCAGTAGGATGCGTGAAACCAGACTGACCGCTACCGGCCCCGAGGCTGCCGGACCGCAATGCGCCTCACGTCGGTCATTGCGGACTGTTATGCAGGTTCCCAAAAGCAGACGTCACAATTTCTTCGAATTGGCCGATAGTGTGAAATGGGACATTCACACTGAGGTCATCCCGATGCGACGCACCCCTCATGTTGATGAACCACAGAGGCGTGCGACCTTGCAGTGAGACTGCGCATAGCCCACTACGCCGACCAGCCTGGCCAGGCCGTGTCGATCATCGGCATGCCGTTGCAATAGAAGTCGTCCACGAACCGTCCCGTGGCCCTGTCTCGGCACCGCCAGATGAGCCTATAGTTCTGGCCGTAGAATTGGTCCCAGGCGACCCCGTATGCAGGGGGAGGCGGTGGGCGATAATATCCGCCACCGCCATACCCATTGTTGGCGGCGGCGCCGGCCGCAGCAGCTACGCCCGCGACCGCTATTCCAGTCGCCACCGCATTGTCGGTCTGTATGAGCCTCATGCATTTCTCGGCCGTTGCTCCTCGTCGTACGAGAAGGGCCGCAACTCGGGCTCGATATTGTTCGTCTGCACTGTTCGCCAGTGCATGGCATAGGCTGCTCGTGTTCGATGCTGTTAGATCAGCATCCGAAACAGTAGGATTTGTAGTGCAGCCGCTGATAAACAGGGCTGCACTGACAATGAGTGCTTTCGTTTTCATCGATTAGTCCCCCCACGAGAACAGTGAGGTAAATCGACTTCAGGTGTCCAGGGATTTATTCGTCACGCGCGAGATTTCCGTAGCCGGGCTCCTCGCTCCAACCGGACCTTTCCCAAGACTAAGGGCGTAGCGCGAGGAGTTACACTATTCCCCAACGCTGCCATAGCGTTTGCGGGACCTCTCGCGAGGCTGAACGCAGAGCCAGCTCAAGGATCACCGTGAGATTTTCTGCCGCTCGGATTCAGAATCCCCGTTTGACCGACGATTGTTCGACCACCAGACAAAGTACAAAGAGCCAATTTTCATGACGGGCACGCGCCGTTCACGTTCACGGTCTCGTAACTCCCTGTATATTTTCACCTTCAGTGTGCCGCCTGGCAGCCTGATGCGTACAGCCATTCGTAAATCCATATTATGTAATGGTTAACTAATATACTTTAACAACAAAATAGTCAATATATGGCCGATGACCATTTCTGTGTTGGTCTTAATGCAGAGCAGATCCGCGTGGTTCTGTGTTTCGAGGGGCCATTTTCAAGTCATGAGTCTGTAGGCAATTGCCGCGAGGATTGCCGCCTCAGGATGGCGATTGTCAAAACGGTGTTTGGGATCGGACGCGTATCACGTTGAATTCTTGGTCTTCCGGTCATGTGATCTCGCTGGTTGGTTCGTTGTAGCCGGAGCCAGGGACGGCTTCTGTGTCGCAGGAAGGACATCAAATTTCCCCAAGGCTTGAAAATCATTCGCCGGGGAGGGCGGCAGGTGCTGTCAATCCTGATGCTGCCGCCTATGCAGCCATGAGCGCAGGCGATGGAAGCAAGGGGCGCTGTTCAGATCCCGCATCGCGGTGATCACGAACAGGATGATGAACAGCACGACGAGCATCGCCACTCCTCCATCCACGAAGCCCATCTGAACTCCTCTTACACCGTGCCACGGCAACGCGCTGACAGGGACAAGGTTTCAGGAACAGCAGGGAATGTCGCAGAGGCGGCCGAAGCGAGCCTTGTTCTGGTGGCCAGGAACCCTTGGACTTGCTGTGCCGGCACGACCAGAAGATCGGCCTCATCAGGGCAGCGATCGGCGATCGAGTTCCATGTTCACCGGGCTTTGGCCGCAGGGGACTGGGCACGATGTGGCCGGCGTTCGCCTGGCGTGGAGAAACGGCCTGAGCGCCACCTCTGGATTTTCACGATCCGGAACAGTACAGACAGGGCCATGGCAGAATTTCCAACCGATAAAGTCTTTGTCCGCATATGCCACGTCAAGCGCGGCTACGAGGACCGAGAGCGTCACATCACGGCAGGCTTCGCGCCGCATGGCATTCCCGTAAATTGGTTCCTGGACTGGGACATCTCCGACATTTCCGCTGAGGAAAAAGCGCGGCGTGTCGATTCCGAGAAGCTGCTGCCTGCCGAAGTTTCATGCGCGATGAAACATATCGGCGTCTGGCAGGAGTTCCTGGCGAGCGGCTATCCCTACTGCCTTGTTTTCGAAGACGATGTCATTTTGTCCAACCGCTTCTGCCGGAAATTCAACGAAGGCCTGGCCGAATTCGCGGATCCAGATCGGAATGCCGTCGTCTATCTCGGCAATGGCGGAAATTATTACACAGCGCTGTGGCAATTGAAAAAAGGCAGGCATCTATATCCCGCGCCACACTGCCGCAACACGGATTCCTACCTGATCACGCGGCGTGTCGCGGAAGCGCGATGCGCCTGGTTTGCGGCCAACAAGATCACCTTGCCGATCGACCATCAGATCGATCGGATCGACGCCCAGAACGGCGTTGAGGTCCTTTGGTTCGAGCGCCCTATCGTCGAACAGGGCACGCAGAATGGAACGTTTTCCACCTCGATAGTCGGCCGAAAATCCCGCGCGCGCTTTTATCAGCGTCTGGAATGGAACTGGAAGAAATATCGGCGCCAGTTGTTTGGCTACACTTCCAGGCCCCAAAGGTAACCGGCAGCCAAACCGGAGCATCACGCCAGTGGTCTGAACCGGCGCCAAGCTCTTTTCAGCCCGCTTTTCGGAATGTTGCGGTGCATATAGTTTTCGAACCGGTGGGTTGGGCGTTTGGCACCATGATTGCGCATGTGCGCATCGACGCGTTTCTCAGCAGGCCGTCGACGCTCAATCGCAGTCATCGGAGAAGCGGATTATTAGGCGCGATGAGTGATCCGTGTAGTGTTGGCGCCTCAAAAGGAAATCCGGCAGTGCGCCGAACGGTCTTATCATCCGAAACGGCCCACGTTGGGATCGATCCCACCTATTTGAGGAAGGACACCGACAAATTGTGAAACTCTTCAAAATGGCCAGGAAAATTGCGCGCCAGATATCGCACCACCCTGGAATTATCCATCAGCCGGTCAAAATAGCGGCTGGCTGCGACAAGCTCCAGACCCACCTGGCCACGCTGTTCCACGGCGCCTAGAACCGCACGGCTCAGCCTGCCCAGATCGAGCACCATCGCGCCTCGCTTGCGTTCAGCCAGGTTGGCGATCGCTCTGGGATGGAAGTTCTTGGCCAGCTGAGCTTGTGGTGTAAGGGCGACGAGCATCCTTGCGTAGGTGGGCCTGACCCGGTCCATGGCCACCATCAGACGGACAATCTCCAATTGCCTGGCTGGAAGCGCCTTCTGGAGCAACCCGAAGATTTTCGGATGCACTGGGCTGTCCCGAAGCACGTCGAGGACGTCGGGGCAAATTCCGCTAACAGGTTCCCGGTTTTCGCCGGCGTCGGAAGGGGGTTTTCCAGGAGGGGAAAACATGTGCGGCTCGCCAGTCGCGCCTGATAACTTGTGTGCCAATGATATTGGCATTGTCACGAGCTCCTCGGACGCCAGAAGTACGCAAAATTTCTTGTCGCCTATCATCATTTCAAGTGCCCCGACGATGCTATCCAGGCGCCGTTCAGACTTTTCTGCTTTCGTTATGAAATCGCGCATGCGTTTGCATTCGGCCTCGTAGGTCGCCAAAAATTCGGGCGCAAAGAGCTTTGCCTTGGACCCTAGTTGGCCAGCAGCAATATTCCTTGCGTGCCTGTCGCCGCTGTTCTCCAGGGCGCGGTGAGCGGCATCTTTGGTCAAACTTTTCAAATCGGCACCATGCTCCCCACGGTCGCTCGCTCCGCCAGCCTCACAAGCGGGCCGAGAGTGGGAAAAATATAGGTGTCCAGCTGTGCCCCATTGATGACATGCAGTTTCGATCTGCCTGCGATCTCATGCGCAGGAGCAATCAGATAGTCCCGAATGATGAGATCCCCGGGATTCATTCGGATCAGGACGAGAATGTCCGGCAGTGGCTCCCGATCAGCCTTCGAAAACCAGTGTGGATAGCCGAAGGTGGAGCCCCTGCAGCGTCCTATTGTGATCGCTACCGTGATCTCCTCGTTGATCCGCAGGAGGTCCGCCTCCGTGTCATAGGTGACAACCCCGCCTTGCTTTTCAATCGCGGCCAGGAGATCCTGGATAACCTGGAGCCTGATCGTTTCTATGCGTCGGTTCACGAAGATGAAGCGGCAGCTCTTGAGCGGCTGGTATCCGATCAGCTCATAGGCTTTGACGATTGTTCCAAACCGCCAACTGTAGCGTGACGACGGTGGACAGTCGGGCGCGTCGTCGATGATCAAAGAGGACAAGGCGCCGCGACGGGCCAGAAGCGCCTTGAGCGCGGCGAGCATCTCGTCATTCGTCGTGTGACGATGGATAGTTTTAAGGACAGTCTGCGCTCGGTTGAACAGCTTGCGGTCGACGATCGGCTCCACAACGTTTTCCACCCGCACCCACTGTTCCGGGGGATTGCGGGTTGCATGGCTCTTGAGTCTTGTCGAACGTTTGTTCCAGACACTGTTGCCGATGTAGTTTTCGTTGGTCAGCAACGAGTGCACAGCCTCCCGCGTCCATGGGCGCCCCAGGTCGGATAGAACGCCGCGCGTGTTGAGCAGTCTTGCCATCTGCAGCTGTGTCTTCCGTGTTTTGACAAAGTGCGCAAAAATCCATCTCACCGTTGCGATCTCGTCAGGTGGTCCTAGGACCAGAACGATGCGGTCCGCCTGCAGGTTCTTGTACTCGAAGGATGGAAGGATGCCTTTCGGACGTCCATGTTGATCGACCAGTTGGCGGCGCAGGCCGAATCCTGCCTTTGCCCCCTGTCGGAACCCCATCCGGATCAGCCTCGCGTGGCCAATGAATGTTTTTTGCGAGAGCATGCGACTGTGCTCGGCCGCCATGCTGCGTTTGATGGCTTTGAGGACATCGGACCCGATGCTGCCGTCGTTTACGAACTGCTCGGCGCAAAATTCGATCCGGACGCCGGCCATCAGGCACCGGTACTCATACACGGCGCTTTCATCGATGTTCTGGAATCGTCCCCAGCGGCTGACATCGTATACCACGACTGTTTCGAAATCGGCTTTCCGGCTTTCCACGTCGGCCAGCAGCCGCTGAAGGCCGGGGCGGCCCCCGAGGTTGAGCCCGCTGCGACCGGCGTCCTCGTAAGTGGCGACAATGTCGTAGCCCATTATCTCGGCATAGTCGCGGATGGCATCCCTCTGGTTGTCGATCGAATAGGTCTGGTGCTCTGTCGACATTCGCAGATACTGCGCGGCGCGGATTCTAGGCTTGGATGCGGTCGCATTCGGCACCCCTGGATGTCTCTCCATCGCCTTTTCCCTGCCTGCACCGAGTTTCGGTCGACAGCCTACCGAGCTTCCGCCTGCGGTTTGGTTACGTGCTAATGGACAGTTTATGTCGAATGGGCTGCTTCAGGGGCCGCCGGCTATTTAGGTTTGGAGAACCATACTGTTCAACCAGCAGGAAACCGTGTTTCATATAGTGAGAGCGCCTGCCGCCGTTCCGCCGCAATGCGCCCGCACTGGACCCTAGGACTTCAAAAGGAGGACTCCAAGATGATTATGAAAAGAACCATTGCGGCCGTGCTCATGACCGTCGCGACCGTCGCGCTGGCAGGGTGTGAGACGCAGTCCGAATCGCAGCAGCGCGCCACCACCGGCGCATTGATCGGCGGCGCCGGCGGCGCTCTCGTCGGCCAGGCGCTCGGCGGCAACACGGCGAGCACGGTAGTCGGTGCGGCTGGCGGCGCTCTGCTCGGCGCCGTCATCGGCCAGTCGACCACGCCGCAACCGCGCGGCCAGCAGCTCTGCCGCTACCGAGACCGCAACAACGGCAACATCTACACCGCCCCTTGCGACGACCGCTACTACAGAAGGCAGTACTGATCGCGGCAACCACGGCGCGGTAACTAAAGATAAACGCGCGCCTCCACAGCGCCTTTGGATGTGACCTCGGCAGATTTGCCGGGGTCCCGTATTTGAAACCATCACCAGTCGCGGCGGAAGCACCCGCGGCGATATTTCTTGGTGGCTGCATCCAGGCAGATTCGCTGCCCGTGGATCTCGATCGTGTCGCCGTCGATGACGGAGGGAAAGCCTACCAGCGGTTTGGCTCTGGCCGGCGATGAAAGGGCAATGGCCGCGAATACGAGCAAGCAGAACAGAGCACTCGGCGTGCATCGAAAGCGATGTTGGCCGATCATCTCCGTCCCCTCCTTGTGCGGCCGCGCCTCAGCTTTGCCGTGGCCAGTTCGGCGGCGATGTAGGCGGCCGACTTTTCAGTCGCCCGTCGCGTCCTCTCCCTCTGTTGCTCAACCTCGTCGGGCGGAAGCTCGGACCGCGAGCGAACTGGGAGTAAGCTAGTTGCCGGTGTGGTGGCCGGCCGCGCCCATATGGCCACAGCGGGTTTGATATTCACGATCTCGCTACAGGTCGGATAGCGGCCGCATCCCCAGAACTCCTGGCCGGCATATCTACCGCGGTAGGCCATTCGCAGCTTCATTCCGGCCGCACATCTAGGGCATGCCAGCCAGGCACCTTGCTTCCGGACGGACTGCATTCCTTCTTGACTTGGAATCTCGTCATTCGAGGGAGTCGGACGCTCCACCGGTGATGGCTGGGGGATATCGAGTGGCCTCCACTCCTCAACAGGATCCGCTCTTTCCAGCCATTTCGATCGAAGGCTACTCCAAGCAAAGCCGGCCGCAACACCTAGCAAAATGGTAGCAGGCATGACCCAATTGCCATGGTCCAGCCCACCAACGCCGCTATGCCAGGAGCAGCCGCCGCGGCGGCCGATCGACATCGAGTGCCAGCCGTCGTTGCAAACTTGGACGCCTACGAAGGGAGACAACCCAATCCTCGAAACGATAAACGTCAGAAAGCCCACCGCAATGGGATGGCCTGCAATCGCCTTCATTTCCTACCCATCACACGCGCACCCGGCCGCCTTGTGGCATTTCTTCTCCCGCGAGATGCAGCTATCTCCGCATGCTTGGCCGCTCGAACAAGGTTTGCACCATCCCTCAACGGGTATTGTCGACCAGAGGACCGGCATGACCGGCCGCCTGATGATCGACGCAGGATCGACCGGCATGAAAATGCCGGCGATCGCCAACGCGGCGATGATCCGAAACATGAGCGCTCCCCTCCCAGGAGAAGAAAAACAGAGCACCGTTCGGGCTGACTGTCGAGTCCGATGCCGGGAAACCCCAATAGTCCGGGATTACGCCAGTTCCGTTTGCATGCAGGGACACCAATGAGCGAAGCGCTCGTCCAGGTTGCCCGGATCCGCAAGATGCCAAGCCGGGCAATTGGGACCGCCGCGGCCGGCGATCGCTCGCTGGCTTCCTTGGCCAATGCCATGCACTCATTCGCTCGGCCGCGGCTTAATCCATCCTGCTTCTCCAGCCAGGATCCGAAATGCCCGTGAGGCAGCGCCGCCTTTTCCCGAATGAGCCAGTGACCGATCCTCAGCTTTTGATCCACATCGGCAAGCAAGCAGGCGCGTCCCGAGGCGCGCTGCCGGGGATGCCTTAGGCCCGCGCGGTCACCAAGCGTTCCTGACCCGGACCTGACAGCGTTATGGCCATGCACTAAGGAATTTGCTGGCTTGGTTGACGCTAGGTTGACAAAAGGCGATGGACCGGTTCGCGGCCGGCAAATGTGCGGTTACCGCAACTGTGGCATCTGTTTCAACTAGGATCGATCTGAATTGCGGCCACACCCATTGCAGCCGCTGCACGACAGAACGGTGACCGCGCTAGTAACCAATTAATTTTGACAGGGTTTTGACGGATATGGTCAGGACAAGGCTCGCCGTCAAGGTAATATCCTTCATCATTCAAAGGGTTAGCTTCTTTTGATCCTCGCGGTCGTGATGGCGGCCGTCAAGAAAGATTCCGGAGCCATCCCAGCGGCTGAAAGCATTCTCAGGTAGAACACTTTTCAGTCGGCATTCCGGGCGGCCTGGCAGGGCGGCGGTCAGCATAGCCGGTGTTCTTCCGGCGGCGGCGCTGAAGGAGGTCCGTTTGGCCATGTATTAGGGAGTAAAGGAGGCGACGCGGTCAAAAATGGATAGGAACGCCGGGTCCGTCATACTGCCGTTGTCGGTCAAGCTAGTCTCGATCTGACACTTCACCCCATCGCGGATGAAACGACCGGAGAATTTCACGACATCGCCTTCAGCCAGCCCGGAGGAACGAGCCCACTATTCAAGCTCAAACCGCCCCTCCTGCGCGCCGCGTAGCCCCAAACAAGTTACTGGTCTCTTTTCACCAGAAGCGCGCTACGTGTCGCAAAGATAACCCGCGATCGCACTGGCGCCAGACGAGGCGGTAGAGCGTCGCATGGCTGACCGGTTTCGACGGAATCCTTTGCTGAAGGGAAGCCCCCCCGAATTCGTTGGCTTGATGGACTCGATACGCGCGCTGCGATCGACGGCGGATGAAGTCGTAGTCGCCAACCATCTGCCGCAGGAAGAACTGGAGCCTGACCGTCACCGGTTCAGCTAACAATAATCGTACGACGCCGGTTCACGCCTGCCGGAGCGCTGCGACGCGCAATCCGATCAACAGCATGATGTAGATGAAAATCGATCCCGCGTTCATCACGAAATACTGCGTGATCGCACCCTTCGTGGCCTCATCGAACCCGGGGGCAATGCCAAAAATCAATCCGTCGACCAAGGCAGCAAACATGCCCGCGAAAGAAACCGCCACAAGCCAGGAACCACTGCGCGTCTGAAATATCCAGGGGAAAGAGGCGACTGAGAGAGCCGCAGCAGCGGGAAGGATCATCAACTGCAGGGTGCCGCCGTAATTGCCCGGACGCGTCGCGAGCGCCTTTACCAGTTCACCAGGATATATCTGTTCCAATCCACCTGCGGGAAGCAAAAGAAGGCTGCTGAGCAGGATCATCACGAATGGAAACGCCGACGCAAAAGCGAGGATGACGAGTATTGCCGACGAGAACTGCCTGTTCTGCTGCGAATACCGGTCACGCTGTTCAGCCTCCGTGCTATGCGCTCGCGGCGGAATCGGCGGTTTCGTCCGTGCGACCTCACCCCTTTGCTGAGCCGCCTCCGTCTGGTGCTCGTTTCGGCTCGAGGCAAGAGATTTAAGGCTCTCACTGACTTCCCTCAGCAAGGCAATGCGCGATACCCCCTCGTCCCTGTTGAGGGACAGGGCGGTCACCACCTTCTCGCTCAGCGGGCCGATTTCTGGTTCTGACTGCTCGGGGCTATTGGCGGCCGCCTCCCCCAGCAGCAGATAGAGCGTTCGAAGCGCCACCTTTTCCTCGGGGTCGAGATTTACCTGCGCCAGTTTCGGTTCGATTGCGGACAAAGCTCGCCCGGCGGCCTCCTGTACAGTCATGTCACACCTCCATGGCGTCTCGGACTGGATGGGCCTCTCGAGAAAAGCTTCCGCCGCTATTTTCCGGAGCTGACGCTCTGTTCCGGACCCGGAAGTAGAATATGATCAAACAGGGATGCTTGTCGATATATTCTGCAGTTTCCGATTGCGGTGAATTGCCCTCTACCATTAGTATCCGAGCGATTGCTTACATACGCGGGATCTTGTCTGGCAAAGGACCTCGGTGCATGTTCGTTCTTGCCATCATGTTTGTCTATATCGCCCTAGATCCCAGTTGGGGCTTTTCCCTAGACTCCGCGCGCGCATTTGACCAGCCGTTCTACGCCACAGCAGCAATCCTCATTTGTGCCGTCTTGTCTCATCGAAGAGAAGTCCGTGATCGGCATCAATGGCTCTCGTTTTTGTTTTTCATTTTCGTTCCAGTATTTTCTTTAACAGTATACAATTCATTCTTCGGGATCTTTTCTATATTTATGTTCGGCGGCATCTCGGATATTATCAATTTTCTTCCAATTCTTTGGTCGTCTCTCCCGTCTACGGAGCTCGCAGCAAAGTTGGGACTCGCGTTACTCGCCATACACTGGGGGTTCAGGCTGTTCGTGCCCGTCTTCGAGGGGGATCGGCGAAACGCAGCCGATCCGGGGACAGACAGACCTTTAACGCGACGGGCGTTGATGATGCTCACATGCGCGGTCGTGATCACGCTCTGGTTCTACTGGCTGCCGGATCGCCTGGTTTCGATCCTCAGCTCCGACGAGCAGACGAATTACGAGCTGGCCATCAATGTGGCCTGCGTCCTCTACATCATGCTGGTCGCCCTGGTGGCGAATGCCCTGCTCGCCACGAAGAATTTCGGGCTGGCGCGCCACTATGTGTTCATGGCTGCCTTCACGATTGCCTATCCCCAGGTGGAGAGATTGGTGCGCGGCGTCGCAGCCTCTGCAGTGGCTGTTCCGGTGCCCGCTGCTCCGGATTTGCCGGCTCTGCCGCAGTCATCCGACGCCGTTGCTCCGCAACCCATTCCTTTGCCGGAGGAGAATTGGAATGAATACTGGTATGAGTTGCTAAGGCACCGGCATCCATGGACATTCGATATGACATGGCCGGAGAATCTTTTTCTGTGTCTTATTATCATCACCTCTGTTCTCATCACCCTTGCATTGCTTCGCCTCTGGATTCCGCCCGTCGTGGATGGGCAATTCGACGATATGCGCAACACGGATGCAGTCGGCGAATGGCCGATCGGCGTATCCTTCACCGGGACGAGTGACATGGACGACAGCGCTAAACTCGACATGGCGTCAGCGACCGCGGAAAGCAAACAAACGTTCAATCGTCTGACGATCGTTTTGGTCACGACCAGCGTCGTCGTCCTATGTCTCACGGCCCTGCTGCTGCTGGGGCAGGGCTTCACGCCGCTGCCGGTAGTACTGGGCACACTCCTGAGCATATTGCTCGCCTGGCTACCCGTCCTCATCAGCCACAGCCAGAGCAGCACGCGCCAGCAGCAATTCCAGCGCCTCAGCAGCCTGACGGGTCATCCTCTTGCGCAAACGGCCCACTTTCGGGCCGCCACGGCGATTCTCAAGGCACAGCAGCCAGTTTCGCTCAACACCGTCTATTCGCTGCCCATCGCGACGCTGGCGACCATATTGACGATAGGCTTTCTTGTCATATTCCTCGCGACGAGTGTGCCAGACGTATTCAAGATGCGGAGCTTCCTACTGGGTGGCTTCGGAGCCCTGAACATGGCAGACGAGGCAGCGCGCATTCGGTATCAGCAGGAGACCTTCGTCTGCTTCGCCGTCGCGTTTCTCGGCAGCTATACATCTATGCTCTTCAGCATCCTGTTCCGGACGCAGAATATCGATATACAGCCCGCCACGTTCTATTACTATTCCGTGCGTCTGATTTCATCGGCCATCGTCGCCATCGTTCTGCGGCACGTCTTCAGCGCCCTGTCGCCAGATAGCCCCAATATTCTCATCCTGGCTGCGTTCATCGTCGGATTCGCGCCCGACCTGTTTATCTCCACCATGGCCCGCCGCGCATTTCTGTTCCTTAAGATGCTCGGCAACCAGCCCGACCCCCCGGAGGAGGCCATTCCGACCAATCTCAATATGCTGATGATCGAAGGTATGAGCCGGGATAAGATCGATAGGCTCAGCGAACTCGGCATCGATTCTGCTCAGTATCTGGCGTGCCAAAACCCGTTCCTGATCTGGCCCAGACTGCCTTATGAACTGATGCTGATCGTCGACTGGATCGCACAAGCGCAGCTTTATCGATGGGCCAAGGAGGAGCGGCTAGTTGTCATGCGACGCGCAGGGATCAACAACATTATCGAATTTCATGCCTTTCTCAATGCGCCCGACCTGCCCGACGGACTGCTCCAGACCCTCAGTCTGGAACGCGCAGCACTGGCCACCTATCGGGAGAGTCTTGAGACGGATCCGTCCTTCGCGAGGCTGAAGGCCGTCCAGATCGTGTTGAAATTTTCCGGCATTGATTAGAACCGTTGAATCCTGTCAGGGGTGATGACTCGAAATCGTCGGACCCGCCGAACGCATTAGGCGGACGCTGTCCGCACGGGATGTGGGTACTTCCAATTTTGCCTTTAAATAATAGAGACCGGTAACTTCTCTGGGGTTACCCGAGAACAGCCTGATCGGCCTCAACGTCCCGGTCGACCCCATCTGACTCGGTTCTCTCAGTACCCGCACCACCCACCCTTACCACATGGCGCGCTACAAGCCGTTGAGGAGATGGGTTGACCGGAAAAGATGGAAGCGATCTGTCGGCCGCGCCGGCGCGCGTCGCGGATTCGGGTTCTACGATGAGACGGTGGCGACAGCGGCCAAGGCTGGAGCTGCGGTGCCGGCCGGTTGCCTGCCTGCAATGCAGCGGCCTATCGGCCCAGCTTGTAGCCTTTGTCGCTCAGCCAGTCTCGCAGGATGGCATTGACGGCATCGTCGACATCGCTCTGGCCGGTAGCTTCAATCGCCGCCCGTCGGATTTCGGTCGAAAGAAAGACCATCGCGGGTGGTTCGCGGAGTCGATGGTGCGACGCGATAAAGCCTGCGGACTCTGCCCATTGCGAAAACACAATCCTCATGGCCTCGGGCCTGGTCTCAGCGATCTCGCGGGCAAAGTCATCGAGAACCTGGAGCAAGTCAGGTTGGAGCCGGACCATCACCGGCGTTCCCTTTCCCGTTGCCGGTCGGCCGCGGCCCCGTCGTTTATTTATGGTATCACTTATTGCGTCTGACATAATTTAATGCTATCACATAATACAGGCCGATCAAGGTGGTTGCACACCCGGATCGGCCCTAACCAAACCGAAGAAGGAACTTCGATCATGGCTTCGACGAAAATAGCACTTTCACAAATCGCTCGCGACCCCGCTGTTGCAGCCTTCCTCGCCCGCGGCGAGCGCGACCGTGGCGCCAACCCCGAGCCGGCCGTTGTCCCGGTCAGGTTTCCCCGCCTGCCCTTCGGTGCTGCTGCCGTGGGGCCGCGCGAGTTGGAGGACGCATGATGGCCGCTCTTCTGGCAACCCGCGCCATGCCGGCGCCCGATCGCATTGATCCGCTCATGGCCGCAATCAACCACTTCATTTTCAGCGGCGACGCCTACGACGCGCTCCCGGAAGACCTGAGCGAGGAAGAGGACGCCGAGGCCTTCGAAAGGCTATGCAACGAACCCGATCGGGTTCTTAAGCAATGGGGCACGCCGGCGACCTCGTATGAGGGGGCCATCGCCGCCCTTCGGCTTGCGCTCGACGACGAGGATCTGGCTCCGAGCCTCATCAAGGCCGCACTGGCATATTTTGACCGGAGCGCGGCTCAATGAACGCCGGTGTCGACGAGGACCTTGCCCGGTCGATCAACAGCGACTTCGACCGGCTGATCGAGCGACAGAGGACGGCCGGCCGTCTGAAGGCCATCCAAGCGGCGCGCGCAACAGCGTTTGCCGCTGTGGCATTTCTCGACCAGGTTGCCGGCCGCCTCGAGACGCTTGAACTCATCGGAGAGTTGGTCGAAGCTTAGAAGCTTGTTCCCTACCACGGACAGAGAGCGGCCGCCTTATTTTGGCGGCCGGTCTGTTTGCCGTTCACAAGGTAGGAGATCAGCGAATGCCTCTGACAACCGGCCGATTCTGGTGGCTTGCCGGCTACCACAAAGCAACATTTACTTTCAGCCAGGCCGTTAAGGCCTATCTCGATGCCGGCAAGGATGACCGGTTCATTCTGCCGCTGCTCGACCATTTCAACACCACCAGGATCTCGGACCTGACAGGCAGTAAGGTCCGCGAAGCCGCGAAGACGATCTATCCCGGCAACGCCTACACGACATGGAACCGCCAGGTCGTCACGCCTGTGAAGGCGGTGATCAACCACAGCGCCGACGCCGGCGATTGCCACCCCGTGAAAATCAGGGGTTTCACGAAGAGGGACCGAGACGTCAGACCGCCAGCTACGTCGCCGAAGCGCGCCGTCGATCGGTCCTATATCGATGCCTTCCGGGAGCACAGCGACGATCCCAGGCTGAGCGCCCTGATGTTGTTCCTGTTCCAGACCGGCGCCCGGATCTCGGATGCAATCAAGCTCGAAGACGATTCCCCCGACATCGACCTCGTCAATCGCAAGGTCACCTTCCGCGACATGAAGAACGGCGAGGATGGCGACGCCGACCTCACCATCGAGATGGTCTATGAAATCCAGCAATTGCGTGAGTGGAAGCGGGAGAGATTGGCGGCGTGGGAGGCGCGCACCCCATGGAAGGGACGACGCTCAGGCGAGCGCCACAGCGGGCGCGGCGCGAAGAAGCCCAACAAGCGCCTATTCGGATTCATGACCAGGCGATCGGTCTACAAGGACATCAAGCGCATCTGCGAAAAGGCGGAGTTGCCCTATCTCGGAACGCACCAGCCAGGGCGCCACAGCTTTGCCACCGAGATGATTGTCCGGAACGGCATCGATGTGGCCACCACGGCCTGGAAGGGCCGATGGAAATCCAAGGCGCTCCTCATGGCGAACTATGCTCATGCCGAGGTAGGGCCTCGCGTGATCGACAAGGTCTTCGGCAACGTCATTTGAACAGCGTGCCTCGCGCGCTCGCGAGTGTCGAAAGTGTCCAAGGTGGTGGGCGCTTTCCTGCACCCTCTCGGTACCGACCTAGTTCCCTGGGGCTTGGGTCCACGAAGGCGTCTGGTAGCAGTCGACGGATCTTGTCCAGTCGCCGTTTTGATTATGCCATCGAACACTGAGTTGCGGCATCTTTCGCCGAAGGTCGGCTACTGCTGCGTTGCAGTCGTCTCCATTGTTGATGGGACGCTGCAACAGCGACATCATCGGGTAGCACACATCTCCTTGCGGAAACCCGGCCAAGCGTGTGCAAACGAGAATCGCGTAAATCATTCGGCCCGGCCTCCATCGATCGACAGTTGCGCAACTGAAACACGAACGCAAGATGGACTTATTTTGGGTACGAAGTAACCAAATTGGTTACACTGCGGGCACGCAAATCGTTATTGATTGGGGTCGCTTCCTTTCCCGCGGAGCCTTATATTTCTACCTGACTCAGCCTGACGGAATTGCAAAAAGCTATGGCTACAGCGAAGCTCTCCGAAGCCGCAAAAATCTTTGTCGTCCAACGGCTTGCATGCTTCGACACGCCGTCGGAGCTCGTCGGAGCGGTCAGGAAAGAATTCGGCGATACGATCACTCGTCAAACGGTCGAAGCATACGACCCGACAAAGAAGGCCGGCCGGAATATCTCGACGAAGTGGAAGACGCTGTTCGATGAAACCCGGAAAGCCTTCCTGGAGGACACCGCGGCGATCGCGATCTCGCATCGCACCGTCCGGCTGCGAACGCTTCAGCGCATGGCCGAGAAGGCGGAGACGCAAGGCAATATCGCAATGGTCATGCAGTTGCTCGAGCAGGCTGCAAAGGAGATGGGCAACGCCTTTACTAACCGCCGGGAGATCACTGGGCGGAATGGTGGCGCCCTAGAGACACAGGTCACGCAGAAACTGGACGCGACCCTCCTCACTGATGAAGAACTCGAAATCATGATCAGAGCGGCCGAGCGGCGGGAGGGCGCCGCGACCCAAGGGTAAAAGCGGAGAGCTGTCACCGTTCAGCCGCCCGACATTGCCAGGGCTATTTGTGTCCCGGAATGTGTCTTGGTCGGTAGTCTCTGCAAGGGAGTCCGGGTGGCTCTGCGCCTGAAACCCTTGGAAAACTTGGTGCCGCTTGCGTGACTCGAACACGCGACCCCCGCATTACGAATGCGGTGCTCTACCAACTGAGCTAAAGCGGCCCGGGAGGCCGAAACCTCCAAGATGGGCTGGGTGATAGACTCAACCAGCCGCGAATTCAAGATGGGAGTTGGCAATTCGTATCGGCTTCGCATTCTCGGTTAAAGTGGGTGCGTTGCGATCCGCCTTCCCGCGTTGCCGTGCCTCGGGAAGGCGCAATTGCAATGTCGAATGCCGTAGCCGGTCCGTCAGATGTCTCAGAACGGGTAGTGCTGGCCGGGATCCTCGATCGTCACCCAGCGCAAATCGGTGAACTCCGCGATCGCCGCCTTGCCGCCGAAGCGCCCGTAACCGGAACCCTTGACGCCGCCGAACGGCATTTGCGCCTCGTCGCCGACGGTCGGGCCGTTGATGTGGCAAATGCCGGATTCGATTCGCGCCGCCACCGCGAGCGCCCGTCTGATGTCCCTGCTGAACACTGCGGAGGACAGGCCGTATTCGGTGTCGTTGGCGACACGAACGGCCTCGTCCTCGCCCTTCACCCGGACCACCGGCTTGACCGGCCCGAAGGATTCTTCCGTGTAGACACGCATCGCCGGCGTGACATGGTCGAGCAGGGTCGCTTCCACAACCGTACCGCTGCGCTTGCCGCCGGCGACCAACTTGGCGCCCTTGGCGACGGCATCGGCGATGAGCTCCTCCATCTTGTCGGCGGCCTGGCTGCTGATCAGCGAGCCCAGCACGACGTGGCCGCGCGGGTCGCCGGCCGGCAGTTTCGCTGCGCGGGCAGCCAGCTTGGCCACGAACTCGTCGGCGATCTTTTCATCGACGATCAGGCGTTCGGTCGACATGCAGATCTGGCCCTGGTGCATGAAGGCGCCGAAGGTTGCGGCGTTCACCGCCGCGTCGATGTCGGCATCGTCCAGCACCAGAAGCGGCGCCTTGCCGCCGAGTTCGAGCAGCGCCGGCTTCAGGTGCCGGCCGGCGAGTTCGGCGATGATCCTGCCGACCTTGGTCGAGCCGGTGAAGTTGATGCGCCGCACGGCCGGGTGCGCCACCAGCGCCTCGACGATGCTCGCCGCGTCCTTCGGATCGTTGGTGACGACATTGATGACGCCTTTGGGCAGGCCGGCCTCGACCAGCACCTGGCCGATCAACCGATGCGTGCCCGGGCACATTTCCGAGGCCTTCAGCACCAGCGTGTTGCCGCAGGCGATCGGCATCGCCACGGCGCGGGTGCCGAGAATGACCGGCGCGTTCCATGGCGCGATGCCCACGCATACGCCGGCCGGCTGGCGGATGCCCATGGCCAGCGTGCCCGGCTTGTCGGAGGGGATGATCTCGCCGGAGATCTGTGTCGTCATCGCCGCCGCCTCGCGCAGCATGTTGGCCGCCAGCATGACATTGAAGCCGGCCCAGGGGCCGGTGGCACCCGTCTCCTCCATCATCAGCGTGGTGAATTCACCGACCTTCGAGGCCATGATATCAGCAGCCTTCGACAGCAAGGCGCGGCGCTCGCCCGGTCCCGTCTTTGACCATGCCGGGAAAGCTGCCGCTGCGGCGTCAGCGGCGGCTTTGGCATCGGCGACAGTAGCGGCTGCGGCACGCGTGGCCAGCTTCCCCGTGAAGGGGTCCATGCGATCGTAGGAGGCCGCGCCTGAAGCGCCACGTTCGCCGCCGTCGATCAGAAGTCCGATATCCATGATTATCTTCCTGAGTTTTAGAAGCCGAGCACTTCGGCATTGATCGAGGCTTCGAGCCCACCGTCAACGGGCACATTGGCGCCGTTGACCCAGCGCGCGCCGTCCGAGCACAAGAACAGCACCACCGGCGCGATGTCGCCCGATGTGCCAGCGCGACCGACGCGGGCGATGTCGCTGTCGACGCGTGCATCGCCGAGCACGGTGCGGAACTGCTTGAGGATCGGCGTCTCGACCGGTCCGGGGCTCACCGCGTTGACGCGGATGCCGCGGTTCTTGAAGAGATCCTGATGCGCCGCACGGAAGGTCCACAGCAGAAGCAGTTCCTTGGAAACGGGGTAGCCTTCCTCGTTCTTGACCGCATGGTCTTCGACCACCTTGGCGACGTCCGGAAAGCCCTCGATGCCGACCATGGAGGCGGCGCGGTTGAGGTTGGCGCGCCAGCCGTAGCCGGCGATTGAGGCGACATTGACGATGGCGCCGCCTTCGCGAAGTTTTGGTGCGAGACCTTCCGAAAGCGCCCGCAGGCCGAAGAAGTTGACGGCCAGCGTCGGCACCGCGCCGGTGTTGCCGGAGAGGCCGGCGACATTGCACAGCGCGTCGATGCGCTGGGGCAGGTGCGCGATGAGATCGTCGACGCCCGGCTTCGACGAGATGTCGGCCTTGACGAAGCTGCCGGCCGGTGCTGCCGGCTCGCGCACATCGACGCCGATCACGTCGGCGCCGAGCTGTCCCGCGAGTTCCGCCGTACGCGCGCCGATGCCGGAGGCGACGCCGGTGATGAGGATCGTCTTGCCGAAAAGCATGGTCATGCTTTCTCCTGATGCCTTGTGGTTTGCGGGGAGGGCGCTGCGCCGTCGTCTCCCTGACTTTCCGGGTTCGCCGGAAGCCTGACGCGGTAGCCAACAGGCAGCAGGCGCAGGCCGAAGCGCTCATCGACCGTCCCCCACAGGCCGCGCGGCAGGAAGAGCGAGAACAGCACGGCGGTGGCGCCAAGCCCGACCAGATACCAGACGCCGGTGCCGCCAAACCAGGTCTCGATCAGGAAGAACACCAGCGCGCCGAGAATGGCGCCCTCGAAGGTGCCGATGCCGCCGACCAGAACCATGAAGATCATGTAGGCGGTCCACTGGACGTTGAAGTAGGTTTTTGGCTGGAAGGTGATGGACGTCGCCAGCCACAGCGCGCCGGCAATGCCGATGCCGAAGGCGGCAAGCACGAACAGCAGCCGCTTGGTGCCGGTGACGCGCACGCCGACCGAGGCGGCGGCATCCTCATTGTCCCGGATCGCGCGGATCGCGGCACCCGTGCTGCCGCGCAGCAGGCCAAACAGGATGGCGAGCAGGGCGGTCATCGAGGCCAGCGCCAGCCAGTAGATCGTTGCCCGTCTTGTTCCTGCGTCATAGACGTTGAGCGAGATCAGCGATGTGCCGGTTTCGCCTTGCACCAGCCGGTCGAGATTGACCAGCAGATGGGTCAGCGCCGCGATCACCCACATGCCGATGGCGAATTCGCCGTTCTTCAGCCTGAGCATGAACAGCGAGAGCGGCCAGGAGACGGCGCCAACAACGATCCCCGAAACGAAAAGCGAGGCGAAAGGGTTGAGCCCGGCATCGGCCAGCCGGATGGCGAAATAGGCGCCGAGGCCGAAGAACACCTGCTGGCCGACCGAAACCAGTCCGCCGAAGCCGGCCAGTGCGTTCCACATCGCCGCCAGGATCACATAGATAAACAGCGCGGTCATCCGGTCGACCGCGCCAGCCGACAGGAATTGCGGCGCAATCGCCAGCAGTGCGATGATCAAGGCTACTGCAATTGCCGCGATGCGCGACGTCGCGGTGCCGCGTTCGATGACAGGCATGGCGGAAGGCACGCTCATGACGCTTTCCCGAAGCGCAGGCTGAGCAGGCCGCGCAGGCCGAGGCCCGAAGTGGAGAGCCGCACGAACAGCACGATCAGGAAGACGGCGTGGCCGCCGATCAGAAAACCTTGCGGATGCACTTGCGCGCCAAGCGTCTGGGCGAGCGCCAGCACGATGCCGCCGATCAGAGTGCCCCACAGCGAGCCGGCGCCGCCGATGACCGCCGCCTCGAACGCAAACAGCAATTGCGGCGTACCGGCATAGGGATCGAAAGTGGCGCGCATGCCGAGGAACGCGCCGGCAATGCCGACCGTGACCATGGCGATGGACGCGGCAATGGCGTTGGCGCGGCGCGCGTCGACGCCGACCAGCCCGGCGGTGTCGGGGTCTTCCGATGTCGCGCGGATCGAGCGGCCGAGCCTGGTTCGGGTCAGGAACAGTTGCAGCCCACCAAGCAGCACCATGGCGGTCATGAACATCATCACTGCGAGCTTGCCGACATAGATGCTGCCCGGCCATTCCCAGGAATCATAGGACAGGCTGCCGATGAAGGGCGCCAGCGAACGGGTGTCGGCGCCGAACTGCTCGAACAGCATGTTGTCGATGACAACAGCCAGCCCGAAGGTGGTGAGGATCGGCAACAGCGCCCCGCCGCGCGCGCTGCGTTCCAAAAGGAACCGTTGCAGCGCCCAGCCGATCGCCGCCATCAGCGGCAATACGATAAGCAGGCCGAGGAATGGCGGGACATGGAACCGCGAGGCGAGCCACCACAGCATATAGGCCGAAAACACGGCGAGGCTGCCATGCGCCAGATTGATGATGCGCATCACCGAAAACATGAAGGACAAGCCGCAGGCGATGATTGCGTAATAGCCGCCGAGAAGGATGCCCTGGACGATCTGGTTGCTCACGCCGACACGCTCCCGGCACCTGCCTTGTGAAGGCCGAAATAGGCCTTCGTCACATCGTCGCGCGACATGCTTTTGCTCGGCCCTTCCAGCGAAACGCGTCCTTCCAGCATGCAGATGACCCTGTCCGACACGGACAGGGCGCGATTGAGATCCTGTTCGACCAGGATGATCGTCGTGCCCGAGGTGATCAGCGTCTGCAGCGAGGCATAGACGCGATCGACGATCAGCGGCGACAGGCCGAGCGAAACCTCGTCGAGCAGCAGCAGGTCGGGATTGCTCATCAGCGCCCGGCCGATCGCCGTTGCCTGTTGCTCGCCGCCCGACAGATGACCCGTCTTGGCGCGGCGGCGCGCCTTGAGGTTGGGGAACATCTCCAGCACTCTGTCGACGCTCCAGTCGCCGGGCCGGCCGGCGGTCCGGCCGAGCAGAAGGTTTTCCTCGACCGTCATCTGCACGAACAGTTTTCGTCCCTCCGGCACCAGGGCGATCCCCATGCCAACCCGCTTGTGAGACGGCACATCGGTGAGATCCGCGCCGTCGAACCGCACCTGGCCGGCCGCCGGCTGGTGGGCGCCAGCAATCGCTCTGAGCAGCGTCGTCTTGCCGGCGCCGTTGGCGCCGACCAGCGCCAGCGTCTCGCCGCGTTCGGCGCTGAAGCTCACGCCGCGCACCGCCTGCAGCAGGCCGTGCCGAACAACCAGGTTCTCGACCGAAAGCAGGCTCATTTCGGGCCTCCGCCGAGGTAGGCGCGGATCACCTCAGGATCGGCCATGACAGCTTGCGGCTCGCCATCGGCGATGATCTTGCCGGCATCCATGCAGATCAGACGTTCGGCCACCTGCAGCAGGATGTGGACGATATGCTCGATCCAGACGATGCCGATCTTGCGCCGGCGCAATTCCCGAATGGTGTCGACCAATTCGCCGGCTTCGCCGTCGGTCAGTCCGCCGCCGATCTCGTCGAGCAAAAGCAGGGTCGGCCGAGCCGCCAGCGCCCGCGCCAGTTCCAGCCGCTTGCGGTCGAGCAGGCCAAGCGTTTCGGCGCGCCGATTGGCAACGCCCAGCATGCCGCACAGCTTCAGCGACCCGAGCGCTTCCTCATACGCCTCGTCGCGGCCAAGGCCGGCGCCGTGCGAGGCCGCGACGAAGACGTTCTCGAAGGTGGTCATGCCGCCGAACGGTTTTGGCACCTGGTGCGTGCGCACTAGTCCGAGCCGGCAGCGCCGTGTTGCCGGAAGCGACGTCACGTCGCCGCCCTTGAAACTGACCTTGCCCGCGCTTGGCGGAAAGGCGCCAGAGAGCACACTGAGCAACGTGGTCTTGCCGGCGCCGTTCGGGCCGACAATGCCGACCGCCTCGTCGGCTTCCATGGCGAAGTCGATGTCATCCAGCACCACCAGCGCGCCGAAGCGCTTGTGGACGCCGGTGGCGGTGAGGATCGCCTGTTGTTGCGGATGGGTCACGAAGCGATCCTCGTCAGCGGTCCATCAGCCGTTGTAAGGCAGAAGCTTGGCTTCGACAGGCACTTTCGGGTCGGTGGCGTTCTCGGTCACCACATAGTCGAGCGGGAACTTGGCTCCTTCCTTCGCGGCCACCCACTGCGTGCCGATGATCGGACCGGGCGACACATTGGCCACCGGCCCGCTGGTGAAATCGACCTTGCCGATCATGGTCTCGGTCTTGAGCGTGCTCAGCGCCTTGGCCACCGCCGCCTTGTCCTTGGCATTGGTGCTCGCCTTCAGCGCTTCGAAGCCGGCGTCGAGCAGCGACATCGAGGCGCCCAGCTGCTGCGTCCACTGCTTGCCGCTCGCCGCCTCGTAGCCGTCGGCCAGTTCCGTGCCCGAGACGCCGGTCAGCGGCGACTTGTAGGGGAAGGCCTTGTGCCAGTAGGCGGCGCTCGAAATCTTCATGCCGAGATCGCCGAGCGCCTCGATATCCGACGGGAACAGCCCGGTCTTGGCGACCTGGCAGATCTTGATCTGCCTGCTCAGGCCCTGCTGGGCCGCCTGGCGCCAGAACGCCGCGAAATCCGGCGGGATCGGGAAGGAATTGAAGATCTCGACGCCTTCCTGCTTGAACAGCGCGATCTGCGAGGAATAGTCGGTGGTGCCGGTCTCATAGGCGCCGGGATCGATGATGGTGAAACCCTGTTTGGCCAGCAGCGGCGCCAGATTGGCGCGGATGGCGTTGCCGTCTGCATCGTTGGGATACATGACGCCGACCTTCTTGTTGGTCTCGATCAGGTTCCATTGCGAGATGTAGGCCTTGAAGAACTCGCCGACGCCAAAGCCGAAATGGTAGGTCCACTTGAACGGCGAGGGCGCACCGGGCTTGGCGCCGCGGCCGAAATACCAGGCTTCCCAAGGCATGACGGTGGAAAGGCAAGGCACGCCGGCGGCCTCGCAGGCGTCCGCCACCGGATTGATCACTTCGGGCGTGGAAACCGCCAGCATCAGGTCTACAGCCTGGTTGTTGATGAGGTCCTTGGCGAGCTGCCCGGCGCGCGACGGGTCGGACTGCGTGTCCTGGTCGAGGATTTCGACGCTGTATTTCTTGCCGCCGATGTCGAGACCGCCGGCCAGCGCCTTGCGGGCCAGGTCGAGCACATAACCATCGGTCTGGCCGAAGCCGGCGAGCGGCCCGGTGCGCGGGCTGACGAAGCCGATTTTGAGCGTGTCGCCTGCCTGCGCGAAGGCCTTGCGGCCGCCAAGCGCGAGCGCCGCGCCGCCGGCGACGGACGTGGCGATGAACTGGCGCCGCGAGACGCTGCGAATGCTGGATTTGCTCTCGATACCGTCGGTCATGTGAGTCCTCCCTTGTTGGCGACGCCCGAGGCGAACGCCGGTTCGTTCAACACCTGCGCCCGTCCATAAAGTCGGGCATCGCAGGGCCTGAAGCTGGTCCACCGTGCCATTGAATTCGTCACACGCGGCATTGCTGCCCGCCTGTCCTTGGCGATGGTGCAGCGCAATGCCGTCATTGCTGACGAATGGCATGGTTTCTGATCCTCCATCATCACATTGCACCACGGTTTTGGTTCGGTAAAATGATATTTTACGGGGTTTCATTAACCTGAGGGTTATGGAAATGGACTCGGATACGACATCCTCTTCCATCGCTTCCGCACGACCGTTGTCGAAGTGGAATGACCGCTTTCAACTGCCGTGGCTTGCCGCCTCGCGAATGGTCTGGAGAAGGATGGAGAAGGCGGGCGAGGGGGCGATGTCCGTTCGCATCGTCAACCCAACCGGCCCCTTGGTTTCATCCGTGTTGACGTTGAGGGCGACGAAGGCGCCGCTGCCGATCTCATTGGCAACGACACCTGCGGAGATGATCCAGACCGCATTGCTCTGCCGCAGGAAGGCGCGGCCGAAGGAGTCCGAGACCGTTTCGATCTCCGTTGCCGGAGCCGTCATGCCGTTGGTGATGAACAGGCGGTCGACAAAGGGGCGGATCACCGATTCCCGTGTCGGCATCAGCACCGGAAATTCGTCGAGCTGCGCGAATACATCCTGATCCGGCTGGAGCAGGGGATGTCCCGACCGCACCACGAACAGCACCTGTTCGGAATAGAGATGCTCGAAGAAGAAGCCGGTCATGTTTTCCGGCGCCGCCAGCCGCCCGACGACAAGGTCCAAAGCCCCGACGCGCAGCTGTTCGAGCAGCACCGCATTCTCGCCGGTGACGATCTTGATCGCGGCCCCGGTGTTCTCCTTGAGGAACAGGCTCATCGCCAGAGGCATCACCCGCGCCGACACCGTCGGCAGCGCGCCGATGCGGATGGGGTGGCGGTTGATGGCCCCGTCCTGCCTTACGGAATCGACCCCGCGCTTCAGCGCGCAGATTGCCGTGCCGGCATGGCCAAGGAAGATCTCGCCCATGCGCGTCACGCGAATTCCCCGCCCGTCGCGTTCGACGACAGCGACGCCCAGCGCCTCTTCCAGTTCGCGCAAGGTCTTGGTCACCGCCGGCGGGCTGACATGCAGGAAGTCGGCTGCCCGCGCCACGCTCCCCTGGCGCGCCACCTCCAGGAAGGCCTGGAGGTGGCGGAAGCGGATGCGGCTTTCAGACATGAATTCCCTAACCCCTAAGTTAACGAAACGGCGCAAAATATCATTTTACCGAACCAAAAGCCTAGTGCAATGTGGCGTTGGAGGATTGAAGTCGTGCCCTTTCTCAACATTGGCGGCGTCACGCTGCACCATCGCCATATCAAGGCGAACGGCAAAGCGCGCCCGGTCGTGTTCATCAATTCGCTTGGCACCGACTTCCGGATCTGGGACGAGGTTGCGTCCGCCTTGAGTGGCGAAATACCCTTGCTTGCCTACGACAAGCGCGGCCATGGGCTCTCCGATATCGGCGCCGGCATCCGCTCCATCGACGACCATGTCGACGATCTCTCCGGCCTCATCGATCATTTTGGCCTCGACAAGATCGTGCTGTGCGGCCTGTCGGTCGGCGGCCTGATCGCGCAAGGTCTGTATGCCCGGCGCCCCGACATCATCGACGCCCTGATCCTGTGCGACACCGCTCACAAGATCGGCACGGCCGACAGCTGGAACACACGCATCGCAACGGTCGAGCGCGACGGCATCCAGGCCGTTGCCGAAGGCGTGCTCAAAGTGTGGTTCACGCCAGCCTTTCATTCCCAGCGTTCGGCAGAGCTTGCCGGCTGTCGCAACATGCTGACCCGGCAAGCGCTCGCCGGTTACATCGGAACGTGTGCCGCTGTTCGCGACGCCGATTTTACCGAGATGGCCAGGCGAATTGCTGTCCCCACGCTCTGCATCGTCGGTGCCCACGACGGTTCGACACCGCCCGAGCTGGTCCGCTCGCTGGCGGACCTTATTCCCGGTGCGCGCTTCGAGGTCATTCGCAACGCCGGCCATATTCCCTGCATCGAGCAGCCCGACCTAATGGTTGACCTGATCCGAGATTTCCTCGCCTCGCTTCCCTCTGGAACAAGAACTCATGGATGAAGCTCCCCACAACGCAAGCCGATACCAGGCCGGGCTGGCGGTCCGGCGGTCCGTGCTCGGCGACCCGCATGTCGACCGCGCCGAAGCGGTGGCCACGGATTTCGACCAGCCCTTCCAGCAATTGATCACCGAGGCGGCATGGGGCACGGTGTGGGCGCGGCCGGGCTTCACCAGGCGCGAGCGTTCGATCGTGACCCTGGCGCTGCTGGCCGCGCTTGGCCACGACGATGAGGTCGCCATGCATGTGCGTGCCACCGTCAACACCGGCGCCTCTCGCGACGATATCTGCGAGGCCTTCCTGCATGTCGCTGTCTATGCCGGCGTGCCGGCCGCCAACCGCGCCTTCAAGATCGCCAAGGAGGTGTTTTCGGAAATGGATGGGGGCAAGGCTGATCATGTCGGCTGATTCCGGCTCGAATCGAAGGCCGGAAACCGGCGCCTTCTTCCAGCGCGATCGTACGTGGCATCCGCCCGCACTGACGCCGGGCTACAAGAGTTCGGTGCTGCGCTCGCCGCAGAAGGCGCTGCTGTCGTTCGACAACACCCTGTCGGAGATCACCGGCCCGGTCTTCGGCCACGCCATGCTCGGCGAGCTCGACGACGACCTGATCCACAATTTTGCAAAGCCGGGCGAGAGTGCCATCGGCGAGCGCCTCATCGTCTATGGGCGGTTGCTTGACGAGCGCGGCATGGGTGTTCCCGGCGTGCTGCTCGAGTTCTGGCAGGCCAATGCCGGTGGCCGCTATCGCCACAAGAGGGACGGCTATCTGGCGGCGCTCGATCCGAATTTTGGCGGCTGCGGCCGCACCATCACCGGCGAGGACGGCGGCTATGCTTTCCGGACGGTCAAGCCGGGTCCCTATCCCTGGCCGAACGGCCCCAATGACTGGCGCCCCGCTCATATCCACTTCTCGGTGTTCGGCCATGGCTTCGCGCAGCGGCTGATCACGCAGATGTATTTCGAGGGCGATCCGCTGATCTGGAAATGCCCGATCGTGCGCGGCATCGCCGACAAGGCGGCCATCGAAGCGCTGACCGCCACTCTCGACACGCAGGCGACGATCCCCATGGATGCGCTCGCCTACAAGTTCGACATCGTGCTGCGCGGGCGCCGCTCGGCGCTATTCGAAAACCGGCTGGAGGGCAATTGATGGCGCAATCCATTAGCCGGCTTAAGGAAAGCCCTTCGCAGACAGCGGGACCCTACGTTCATATCGGGCTGACGCCCAATTTCTGCGGCATCGGTGGCGTCTATGCGAGCGACCTTGGCGCGGCCATGGTCAACGACAAGACCAGGGGTGAGCGCATCAACCTGCACATCCGCGTACTCGACGGCTCCGGTACGCCGCTCAAGGACGCTTTGATCGAGATCTGGCAGGCGGACAGCGAGGGCCTCTACAATTCGCCGGCCGAACTGCGTGGCGCTCCCGATCCCAATTTCCTCGGCTGGGGCCGCTGCCCGACCGACATGGACACCGGCCTTTGCGTGTTCGAGACGATCAAGCCCGGTCGCGTGCCATTTCGTGATGGTCGCCCGATGGCGCCGCATGTCAGTCTCTGGATCGTGGCGCGCGGCATCAATATCGGCTTGCAGACGCGGCTGTATTTTTCCGACGAGGAAACGGCCAATGCCGAGGATCCGATCCTGGCGCGCATCGAACACTGCATCCGCGTGCCGACGCTGATCGCCGAGCGCGAGGGCGATACCTACGTCTTCGACGTCCATCTCCAGGGTGAAAAGGAGACGGTCTTCTTCGACAGCTGACCGTGCTCACGACATGACCGTATCGCCCTTCGACCATCCGCTGCTTTCCGGCCTTCTCGGCGACGAGGAGACGGCCAGGCATTTCTCCGTCGAGGCCGAGATTGCAGCGATGCTGGCTTTCGAGCATGCTTTAGCTCAGGCAGAGGCCGAAAACGGTATCATCGCCAGCGATGCGGCGGACGCGATCACGTCGGCGCTGTCCTCGTTCCGGCCGGACACAGCCTTGCTTCGCGCCGGTGTCGCCAAGGACGGCGTCATGGTTCCCGAACTGGTGCGCCAGATCCGCGCGGCGATCGGCGAACGGCATGGCGCTTCCGCGCATTTCGGGGCGACCAGCCAGGATGTCATCGATACCGCCCTGATGCTTCGGTTGAAGTCCGTGGTCGAGCATCTCGGCCTGCTTCTGACCGAAAATATCCTGCGACTTACGACGCTTGAAGACCGCTTCGGGAGCAGGGGGCTGACCGGGATGACGCGGATGCAGCCGGCGATCCCCATTCGGGTTTCGGACCGCGTCAATGCCTGGCGAGCGCCGTTGCAGCGGCATCGGGAAAGATTGGTCGAACAGGCCGTGCGGCTGCTCGTGGTGCAGTTCGGCGGTGCCGCCGGCACGCTGGAAAAGCTGGGCGACAAGGGGCCGACGGTGCGCGCAGCGCTTGCCGCAAAACTGGGTCTTGGCGATGCGCCGCAATGGCAAAGCCAGCGCGACGCGCTCGCCGATTTTGCCGGCTGGCTGTCGCTGGTGACCGGCAGCCTCGGCAAGTTCGGCCAGGACATTGCGCTGATGGCGCTCAGTGTCGTCGATATCAAGCTTTCGGGCGGTGGCGGCTCTTCAGCCATGCCGCACAAGCAGAATCCGGTGAAGGCCGAGGCCCTGGTGGCGCTTGCCCGCT
Organism: Mesorhizobium shangrilense; assembly: GCF_040537815.1. Classification (NCBI taxonomy): domain Bacteria; kingdom Pseudomonadati; phylum Pseudomonadota; class Alphaproteobacteria; order Hyphomicrobiales; family Phyllobacteriaceae; genus Mesorhizobium; species Mesorhizobium shangrilense. The sequence continues at coordinate 3,695,408 of NZ_JBEWSZ010000001.1, read as the reverse complement.
TCAATGCCACGCAAGTGTCCGGCATGCATCAGGCGCTGGTCCATGAGCAGGAGCGGTCGGGCGCGGCGTGGACGCTCGAATGGCTGCTGCTGCCGCAAATGGTCGTGGCGACGGCGGCCTCGCTGCGGCTTGCCGCCGAACTGGCCGGGCAGATCGAAAGCCTTGGGCGTTGATGCATGTCGCCCAAAAATGCCCTGCGGTTTTGGGATAACGACATGCATGAGAACAAAAAATTGCCCCGTACTCAGGTTGTCATTGTGGGTTCGGGACCATCCGGCCTGCTGCTCGGGCAGCTTCTGGCCGGCATTGGCGTCGAAACCGTCATTCTCGAGCGTTCGAGCCGCGAGCATGTGCTTGGCCGGGTGCGCGCCGGCGTGCTCGAGCAAGGCACCGTCGAATTGCTGGAAGAGGCGGGTGCCGCGACAAGGCTGCACGCCGAAGGACTGCCGCATGGCGGCATCTCGCTCGCCTTCGATGGTCGCCTGCACCGTATCGATCTGGCGGCACTGACCGGCGGCAGACATGTCACCGTCTATGGCCAGACCGAAGTGACGCATGACCTGATGGACAAGCGCGATGCGGCAGGTCTGACCACGATCTACGAGGCGGCAAATGTCGCGCTCCACGATTTCGACGGCGCGGCCCCTTTCGCCACCTACGAGAAGGACGGCGTCACCCACCGCATCGATTGCGACTTCATCGCCGGCTGCGACGGCTATCATGGGGTCAGCCGCAAATCCGTGCCTGAAGGTGCGCTGAAAACCTTCGAGCGGCAGTATCCGTTCGGCTGGCTGGGAGTGCTGGCCGAAGTGCCGCCCGCTGACCACGAGCTGGTCTACGCCAACCACAGCAGGGGCTTTGCGCTGTGCTCGATGCGCTCCACGCACCGCAGCCGTTACTATGTGCAATGCCCTCTCGATGACCGCGTCGAGGCGTGGTCCGACGACCGCTTCTGGGATGAATTGCGCCGCCGCTTGCCAGAACGGACGGCGGCCAGCGTGGTCACGGGGCCTTCGTTCGAGAAATCGATCGCGCCACTGCGCTCCTTCGTTGCCGAGCCGCTGCGTTTCGGCCGGCTTTTCCTGGTCGGCGACGCCGCCCATATCGTGCCGCCGACAGGAGCCAAGGGCCTCAACCTCGCTGCCAGCGATGTGCGCTATCTGTTTGCCGGCTTACGAGACTTCTACGCCGACAAGTCCATGGCCGGTATCGCCGCCTATTCGAGCAAGGCGCTGGCGCGGGTCTGGAAGGCCGTACGTTTTTCCTGGTGGATGACGACGATGCTGCACCGCTTTCCCGACACCGGCGAATTCGGCCAGCGTATCCAGGAAGCGGAGCTCGACTATCTCGTGCATTCGCAGGCCGCATCGACCGCGCTAGCCGAGAACTATGTCGGTCTGCCCTACTGACACTCCGGCAAGCGCGCCAGTCGGGTTCTAACGACCCAAAAGATTGTGTTCGACCGTCCGCAGGTGGGTGAGCATCGCCTTCTTGGCGCCCTCTGGGTCACGGTGAAACAGGCAGTCCAGGATTGCCTGATGCTCGTTGCAATAGATCTGGCGGCGCTCCTCCGAGAACGACCGCTTCTTCATTTCGAACCAGGGCGACTGGTTGCGAATGGCGCGCATGAGATTGTGGATCTCTTTCAGGAAGTCATTGCGGCAGCAGGCGAACACCCGGTGATGGAATTCGGCGTCCCAATGCTCGAACTCCGGCATGTCCCTGGCGTCGGATGCGGTCTGGTGGGCTTCGCGAACCGCGTTCAGTTCCCCCGCGCTTGCGTTTGTCGCGGCAAAGGCTGCCGCTGCCGGTTCCAGCAACTGCCTGATCTCCATCATGTCGGCGGGGCTGGTGCCTTCCATTCGCATGACCATCGATGTGATCGAAGTCGGATTGGGCGCGGTCAGGAAAGTGCCGCGCCCGACATGCCGGACAACAGTGCCGTCGTCCTCCAGGAAGCCGACGGCACGGCGTACGGTGTTGCGCGCGACGCCGAATTCGACCGCAAGGTCACGCTCCGGCGGCATGCGTCCCAGTTCAAGCCATTCGCCGGATGAAATACGCTTCCTGAGCATGGTGGCGATGTCGTTGGCGACGAGTTTCGGCATTCGTGGCTGACTTAATCTGATCCAATATTGAACCAAAAAATAGCAAAAGATCTCGGCCTGGTCCAGCGTTCAGATCAGTTATGCCGGATGTATGCCAGTTTTGATGAACCAGAAAACGAAATCCCTCTTGAAGTCTGAACCAATGGGCTATAGCGTGTAGTAAAAGAGCCAGTTTTGGTTCAAAAAAGGTTCAGGGAGGAAACTGGATGCGGGTCGCGACATTTTCGATCGCGGGCGAGCGCCGTGTGGGCATGGTCGACCTCGACGCCCAGACTGTCGCGCCTTTCGATGTTCCGGTCGAGCGTGCCGAGGCGGGTATCCTTGCGTTGATCGAGCGCAACGGCGCGGGCAGTCCTCGCACCCTTTCGCCAATCCCGCTGTCCCAGGTCGAGATCGAGGCGCCAATCCCGCGGCCGCGCCGCAACATCTTCTGCGTCGGCAAGAATTACCACGAGCACGCGCACGAATTCGCCCGCAGCGGCTTCGATTCCAGCGCCGGCGCAGGCGCCGTGCCAAAGCACCCGATCATCTTTTCCAAGGTTCCTGAATCCGTCGTCGCCAACCACGCGAGCGTGCTGATCGATTCTTCCGTTTCAACGGCCATCGATTATGAGGCCGAGCTGGCTGTCATCATCGGCAAGGCCGGGCGCGGCATCTCGAAGGAAGATGCGCTCGATCATGTCTGGGGCTACACGATCGTCAATGACGTCACCGCGCGAGACCTTCAGGGCAAATACAGCCAGTGGCTGATTGGCAAATCGCAGGATACGTTCTGTCCGATGGGGCCATGGGCGGTGACCAAGGACGAGTTCGACCTCAAAACTGCCGGCATCCGGTGTTTCGTCAACGAGGACCTTCGCCAGGACTCGCGGATATCGCTGCTCATCTTCGATATCCCGACCATCATCGCGACGCTGTCGCAGGGCATTACGCTGAAGCCCGGCGACATCATCGCCACCGGCACGCCGGCCGGTGTCGGCATCGGATTCGACCCGCCTAGATATTTGAAGCCCGGCGACGTCGTCCGCGTCGAGATCGACGGCATCGGTACGCTGGAAAACAGGTTTGCGGAGCGCGTCCAATGACAAGCGTCACTGTCGGTCCCATCGTCGCGGAAGTCACCGGCGAAGGCATGCCGGTGGTGATGATCCATGGCCTTGGCGGAACGTCGAACATGTTCCAGCCGCAGATGCCGGCACTCGCAAGCTATCGTGTCGTGCGCATCGACCTGCCGGGCTCAGGGCGCTCGGCAAGGCCGATCGAGCCACTGACCGTCGAGATGATGAGCGAGGCCGTCATCCGGGCCATGGACGGCATGGGCGTGACCAAGGCGCATCTCGTCGGCCATTCGATGGGCACCATCGTCTGCCAGCAGATAGCGGCCACACAGCCCTCGCTGGTCGCCTCGCTGGCGCTGTTTGGCGCCTTGGCGGAGCCGGCGGAGGCGACGCGGCAAGGCCTCGCCAACCGGGCCCGGCTGGCGCGGTCGGGCGGCATCGCTGATATCGCCGACCAGATCGTCGCCAACGCGATTTCGGCGCATAGCAGGGAAACCTCGCCTGCCACTGTTGCCTTCGTGCGGGAATCGATCACGCGCCAGGACCCGGAATCCTATGCCCGCACCTGCGAGGCCCTGGCCAAGGCGACCGCCGTCGACGCCAGACGGATTTCGGCGCCGACGCTGCTGGTTACCGGCGATGCCGACACGGTCAATCCGCCGGGCGTCGCCCAGGCGCTTGCCGACAAGATCAAGGGCGCCGTATTCTCGTCGCTGGATCGGTGCGGACATTGGGCTACGGTGGAGAGCCCGCGCGAAAGCAGCCAGAAGCTCGCCGATTTTTTGAGACGGGTTGATAGGTGAGGATTTTTGATCGAGCGTAGAACTACGCGCTCGGCAAGTTGGGAGGCTTGTTATGGCAGACGACAGCTGGAACGGAAACGGTTCGAGCAGCACGCTGTTCACCAATGTGCGCGTACTCGACGCCACCGGTGAATACCCCTACACCGGCGAGGTGCTGGTGCAGGGCAACCGCATCAAGCAGATCACCAAGGGCTCGTCGCGCTTCGGCTCGTCTTCGTCCTCCTCCTACAGCGGCAGCGCCCCAGGGGGCACAACGACGATCGACGGCATGGGCGCGACGCTGATGCCGGGCATGATCGACGCGCATCTGCATCTGTCGTGGAACAACGCGCCGGGCATCGACCCCATCCAGATGATGGAGGTCGAGGAGCACATGCTGGTCACCATGGAGATGGCCAAGCTGGTGCTCGACGCAGGCTTCACCGCTGGCCGGGGTGCCGCGGCCGCCAAGCCGCGGCTCGATGTTGTCGCCAAGAAGTTCATCAATCAGGGTCGGTTCCCCGGCCCGCGCTATCTCGCGGCCGGTCCGGAGATCACCACTGTCGGCGGTCTCGGCGATTCCTCACCCTCACACATTCCCCACGAAGGCCTCAATCTCGGCATTGTCGTCTCCGGCCCCGAGGAGATCCGGCGCACCGTGCGCCAGCTGATCAAATACGGCGTCGATTCCATCAAGCTCAACCTGTCCGGCGAAAGCATCACCGGCATGGGCGCCGAGGAGACGCCGATGTCGGAGGAGGAAGTCGCCATGGCAGCCTCCGAGGCACGCTGCCGCAACAAGGTGCTGTCGGCGCATGCGCGCTCGTCCGGCTCGGTCAAGCAGTGCATTCGTCACGGCATCCAGAACATCTACCATGCCTCCTTCGCCGACGAGGAAGCGCTCGACATGCTGGAGGCGGTCAAGGACAAGCACTTCGTCGCGCCGGGCATCGCATGGCTCATCAACACCGCGCGCCATGCCGAGCAATGGGGCATCAAGCCCGGTTCGCCGCTGTCGCTCGAATATGAGCGCGAGCTGGAAATGTGCGTGGACACGATGAAGAAGATGCACCGGCGCGGCATTCGCGTCTGCATCGGCGGCGACTATGGCTTTGCCTGGACACCCCAGGGCACCAACGCCAAGGACATCCAGACCTTCGTCGAGATGCTCGGCTTCTCGCCGATGGAAGCGATCCAGGCCGGCACCAAATTTGGCGGGCAGATCATGAACATGGGCGACGAGCTCGGCATGATCAAGGAAGGCTATCTCGCCGACATGCTGCTGATCGACGGCGACCCGATCGCCGACGTGCGTATCCTGCAGGACAAGAACCGTATCCTCGCCATCATGAAGGACGGCAAGTTCCACAAGGCGCCGCGCATCAACGAACAGCGCCGCCGGCTGACCGCATGAGCATTCTCGACCGGCCATCTTCGTCCGGCATTTCGGGCGGCGGCATGACGGGCCGGCAGGCATGGGGCCTTTTCTGGCTTCTTGTCGCCGCTGTCATTGCATGGCTGGTCTTTGCCGTCTGGCCGGATTGGCTGAACGCCATCCTGATCTCCAAGAAGGCTTTCGTCAGTGCGATCCTCAACGGCATCACGCTGGCCGGTCTCTATTTCCTGGTCGCCAGCGGCTTCACGCTCATCTTCGGCCTGATGCGCAACGTCAATCTCGCGCACGGCTCGCTCTATCTGCTCGGCGCCTATATCGGCTACGAGGTTACCAGCCGTACCGGCTATTGGCTGCTGGGCGTCTTCGCCGGCTTCGTCGTGCTCGCCCTTGTCGGCGTCGTCATGCAGGTCTTCGTCTTCCGCCGCCTGGAGGGTGACGACCTTCGCCAGACGCTTGTCAGCATCGGCATCTCCATCGTCGCGGCCGACCTGATGCTGGCGGTGTGGGCCGGCGGTACCTATCAGATCACCACGCCGGAATGGCTCGACGGCGCACTGACCTTGCCGGTCATCACTGCGGTGCGCTCGAACGGCGCTTCGGTCTTCCTCACCTATCCGCTCTATCGCGTCGTCGTGCTCGCGGCCGCGATCGTCATCGGCGTCGGCCTGTGGCTGATGCTCAACAAGACGCGCGTCGGCATGATGATCCGCGCTGGCGTCGACGACCGCGCCATGCTTTCGGCCTCGGGCGTCAACGTGCATGCGGTGTTCGCCATTGTCTTTGCGGTCGGTGCCGGGCTCGCCGGCTTTGCCGGCGTCGTCGGCGGCTCCGCGCTGTCGGTCGCGCCGGGCGAGGACGTCCGCTATCTGCTGGCGTCGCTCGTCGTCGTCATCGTCGGCGGCATGGGCTCGATCACCGGTGCCGCCATCGGCGCCTTGCTCATCGGCCTCGCCGAGCAGATCGGCCTCGTCTACTTCCCGACCTACGGCATCGTGCTCACCTTCGTCATCATGGTGGTGACGCTGGCGGTCAGGCCGCAAGGCATCATGGGGAAGGCCCGATGAGCCTGACAATTCCCGCGGATAGCGCAGCGCCTCAAAAGAACTGGCTGGAGAAGCTTGGCGCGGGCCACATCATTCTCGCCGTCGTGCTGGTGCTCTATCCGCTGGTGGCGTCGGATTTCTTTCTGACCCAGATCGGCGGTTATTCGCTGATCTTCGGCATGCTGGGTCTGTCGCTGATGCTGCTCGCCGGCTATGGCGGCATGGTCAGCCTGGCGCAGATCACCGTTGCCGGCATCGCCGCCTACGCCATCGCCATCCTCGGCAACAACAATTCGAACATTTTGGGTTTCGGCTGGCCGTGGTGGCTGGCCGTGCCCTTCGCGGTTCTCACGGCGGCACTGGCGTCGGCGCTCATCGGTTGGATCTCGGTGCGCACCGAAGGCATCTACACCATCATGATCACACTGGCGATCGCCACCGCGACCTACTATTTCGCGCAGCAGAACTACGCCATCTTCAACGGCCATTCCGGTTATGCCGGTATCCGCGCGCCGGCGTTCTGGGGCGTGAACTGGCGTGATCCCCGGCCATTCTACTATCTCTGCCTCGGTCTGGCTGTGCTGTCCTACGCGGCGGTGCTCTACGGCTCCCGCTCGACCTTCGGCATGACCCTGCAGGCGATCCGCGACAACCCGCGCCGGATGCGCGCGCTGGGCTACCACGTCACTGCCCACAAGGTCTTCGCCTGGCTGCTGGCGGGCGTCATTGCCGGCCTGGCGGGCGTGCTGCTGGTCTGGTTCAATGGCCGCGTCTCGCCCGGCACCATCGGCGTCGATGCCGCGATCGACGTGCTGATCATCGCCGTCATCGGCGGCTTGCGCCATCCGATCGGGCCGTTTCTCGGCGCGGTCGTCGTTGTCCTGATGCAGACTTTCGCCATCGACATTGTCGGTGCCGAGCGTTTCAACACGCTGATCGGCATGGTGTTCCTGGTGATCGTCTTTGTCTCACCGGATGGAATTCTTGGGTTGTGGGGGAGGATCAAGCCACAATTTGCCCAGGAGTCCTTACGTTCCGGCTCTTAGCGGCCGGAACGGAATGAACCACTGCAAATGAAATCAACGGGAGGAAAATCATGAGGATGCATAGACGTACATTGCTGGCCCTGGCGGTGTTCACCGGGCTGACCGCTCCTTCGATGGCGCTGGCCGCCGACGACACGATCAAGATCGGCCTGCTTGCCACTTTCGAGGGGCCGTTCACGGTGCTCGGCGAGGACGGCGAGCGCGGCGCCATGACGGCGGTCGCCGAGATGAACGGCACCGTCGCCGGCAAGAAGATCGAGATCGTCAAGGGCTCGTCCGACGCTTCGCCCGACAGCGCGGTACGCGCGGCGCGCAAGTTGGTCGAGCAGGATGGCGTCAAGGTGCTGGTCGGTCCGCTTTCGGGCGACGAAGGCATCGCGGTCAAGGACTATGCCAAGACCCAGCCGAACGTCACCTTCATCAACGGCACCTCGGCCGCGCAGGACACGACGCTGCGCAATCCGGCGGATAATTTCTTCCGCTTCTCGACCGACGGCGCGCAGTGGATGGCCGGTCTCGGCACCTATGCCTTCAAGGACAAGGGCTACAAGAAGGTCGCCACCGTCGCCGAGGACTATTCCTTCCCCTACACGCAGGTGTTCGGCTTCATGGCCGAGTTCTGCAAGGCCGGTGGCCATGTGCCGTCGAAGTCCTGGGTGCCGATCGGCAACAAGGATTTCTCCTCGGTCATCGCCGCCATTCCTGAAGGCGTCGATGCGATCTATGTCGCGCTCGGCGGCGCCGATGCCGTCAACTTCCTGACCCAGTACCAGCAAAGCGGCGGTACCGCGCCGCTCATCGGCGGCTCGATCACCGTCGACCAGACGGTGCTGACCTCGAAAGGCAAGCTGCGCGATGTGCTGAAGGGCACGCCGTCGGCCGGACCGACCGCCGACACCAACGACTCGCCGGCATGGAAGACGTTTGTCGAGGCCTACAAGAAGCAGCCGGGCGCCTTTCCCTCGCCCTCGCTCTTCGCCCACGGCTACTATGTCGACATGAAGGCGACGCTGCTCGGCCTCGACAAGGTTGGCGGCGATGTCTCCGACGGCGGCGTGAAACTGCGCGATGCACTGTCGAAGCTCTCCTTCGACACGCCGACCGGCAAGGTGTCGCTGGACAAGAACCGCAACGCCGTCGCCGACATCTTCCTGACCGAGGTCACCGAAGGCTCGGACGGCAATCTCATGAACAAGCTGGTCAAGGTCGTGCCGCAGGTCAACCAGACGCTCGGCATTCCCGAAGACGAGTTCATGAAGCTCGGCGCGGTCAACCGCGACAATCCGAGCTGCCCGTGACAACCGACCTTGGAGCGTAGCCGCCAGTGACCGAAAGCCTCGCAACCAATCGTCTTCAAAGCACCGGCGCTTATGCGCTGGAGCTCGATGGTGTTGCGCGGCATTTCGGGGCGCTGGTGGCGCTCTCCGGCATCAATATGAGGATCGCGGCCGGCGAGCGGCGCGCGGTCCTCGGCTCCAACGGCGCCGGCAAGACCACGCTGTTCAACGCCGTGACCGGCGACTTCCTGCCGACGGCCGGGCGCATCCGCTTCTTCGGCGAGGACATCACCGACCTGCCGCCGCATGAGCGCATCCGGCGCGGCCTGCGGCGCACCTACCAGATCTCGCAACTGTTCAAGGGCTTGTCCGTCCTTGATTCCATCTTCCTCGCCTGTCGCGGCGTGTCGCGCCGGCGGTTTTCGCTGCTGCGCCCAAGGACCACCGACGTGAACATGGTGCAGGCGGAATCGATCCTGAACGCGGTGCATCTCGAAGCCTATCGCGACACGCTGGTGGCGACGCTCAGCCACGGCCAGCAGCGGCAGCTCGAGATCGCGCTGGCGCTGGCCGGCGCGCCGCGTTTCATCCTGTTCGACGAACCCGCTGCCGGCCTGTCGCCGACCGAGCGGCGCGACCTGGTGGCGATCCTCAACGGCCTGCCCAAGCATATCGGCTATGTTATCATCGAGCACGACCTCGACGTGGCGCTGCGCGTGTCGGAATATGTCTCGATGATGCACAATGGCCGCCTGTTCAAGGAAGGCACGCCGCAGGAGATCGAGGCCGATCCCGAGGTCCAGGAAATCTACCTTGGAGGCAAGCATGGCTGAACGCCCAGCACCTTCAGGCAAGGCAGTCCTCAAGATAGAGGACCTGCAGGTCTACTATGGCGAGAGCCATGCGCTGCAGGGTGTGTCGCTGACACTGGAAAGCGGTGTGCTGTCGGTCGTTGGCCGCAACGGCATGGGCAAGACGACGCTGTGCAACACCATCACCGGGCTGAAGCGGGCGCAATCGGGATCGATCCGGGTCAACGGCCGCGAAATCTCATCGCTCGAACCGCACGAGATACATCGCCTCGGCGTCGGCTATGTGCCGCAGGGCCGTCGCGTCTGGCCGAGCCTGACCGTTGACGAGCATCTGCGTCTGGCCGCCGGCAACCGGCGCGACGCAAGCTGGACGGTCGAGCGCATCTACCAGACCTTTCCGCGCCTCGCCGAACGCCGCAGCAATGGCGGCTCGCAGCTGTCGGGCGGCGAGCAGCAGATGCTGGCGATTTCCCGCGCGCTGCTGAGCGATCCGAAACTGCTGGTGATGGACGAGCCGACGGAGGGGCTGGCTCCCATCATCGTCGAGCAGGTCGAGCGCATGCTGGTGACGCTGGCCGAGGAAGGCGAGATGGCGATCCTCGTCATCGAACAGAACATCGGCGTCGCGACAGCCGTGTCCGATCGCGTCGCGATCATGGTCAACGGACGCATCAACCGCATCATGGAAGCCTCGGCGCTTGCCGCCGACCGGGAATTGCAGCAGCGCCTGCTCGGTGTCGGCCGCCATTCCGACGAGCCGGCCGTGACCCCCGCGGCGGCGGCCCAGGCGCAGGAGCAACTGGCCGAGGTCTATCGCATCGACCGAGGGGCGCGGGACAGCAGCCCGCAAGACGGCATCTACCGTCCGGTGACCGACCTGCCGAACCGCTGGAATGTGCCGGTCACGGCCATGCGCCAGGCGGCGGTCGACAAGACAGCGCCTCGGGACGACCTGAAAAAGATCTTCGCCATTCCGTTTGCCGAACGCATCGGCAGGACCGTACTCGTCGCAGGCACCTTCGACACCAAGGGCAAGGAATTGCGCTTTATCGCCGATCGGCTGAAATCCTTGGGCATTCCGGTCCGCACGGTTGACCTGTCGACTTCCGGCAAACCGTCGAGCGCCGACGTACCCGCCATGCAGGTGGCCAGCATGCACGCGCGCGGCGCCTCCGCCGTCATGTCCGGCGATCGCGGCGGCTCGGTGGCGGCGATGGCCGAGGCCTTCGCGCGCTGGATCGAACGCGAGCCGCGCATCGGCGGCGTCATCTCGGCCGGCGGCTCCGGCGGCACCACGCTGGCGACGGCCGGCATGCGCGTCCTGCCTGTCGGCATCCCCAAGCTGATGGTCTCGACGGTGGCAGCCGGCGATGTCGCCAAATATGTCGGCGGCGCCGACATCATGATGTTCCATTCGGTCGCCGATGTTCAGGGCCTGAACTCGATCACCGAAGCCGTGCTCGGCAATGCCGCCCATGCGATGGCCGGCATGATCGCGCAATTGCCGACCGGCGAGGCCTGGGAGGCAAAGCGCAAGCTGGCGCGCCCGGCCGTCGGCATCACCATGTTCGGCGTCACCACGCCGGCGGTGCAGGCGGTCACGAAGCGGCTTGAAGCGGACTACGACTGCCTCGTCTTTCACGCCACCGGCATTGGCGGTCGGGCCATGGAAAATCTTGGCGACTCACGGCTGCTCTCCGCCTTCCTTGACCTCACCACCACCGAGGTGGCCGACATGATCGTTGGCGGCGTCTTCCCTGCTACCGACGACCGCTTTGGCGCGGCGATCCGTACGGGCCTGCCCTATGTCGGCTCGACCGGCGCGCTGGACATGGTCAATTTCGGCCCGCGCGACAGCGTGCCGGAGAAGTTCCGCAGCCGTAAATTCGTTGTCCACAATCCGAACGTCACGCTGATGCGTACCACCCGCGACGAGAACCGGGCGTTCGGCGAATGGATCGGTGCACGCCTCAACGCGATGAACGGCCCGGTCCGCTTTCTTTTGCCGGAAGGCGGTGTGTCTATGCTCGACGCGCCCGGCCAGCCGTTCCACGATCCGGAAGCCGACAATGCGCTGTTCGAAGCGATCGAGAAGACCGTGCGCCCGACATCGCAGCGTGTCGTCCAGCGCGTCCGCGCGAATATCAACGACATGCCTTTCGTCGATGCGGTGATCAACGCGTTCCACGCCATCACGCCGAAGCTGCAGAGGCGCGCATGATGGCGTTGAGCGAACGGATTTATGAATTTGATGCGGGTCGCCTCTGGCTGACCGCATCCTGTCTGGGAGGGTAGAAAAATGGACGCGCAGATCTTTGGCGCTTTCCTGTTGTGGCTGATCATCGCCGCGGTCGTCGTGGTCATCGCGGTCTACATCCTGCGATGGCTCTACCGCCGCTCGACCAAGGAGACGGCGTTCGTGCGCACCGGCTTCATGGGCGAGAAGGTGGTGGTGAATGGCGGCGCCTTCGTCATTCCGGTGCTGCATGAGATCACGCCGGTCAACATGAACGTGCTGCGCATCGAGGTGCGCCGCGAAGATGGTTTTGCGCTGATCACACGGAACCGCATGCGCGTCGATCTGATCGCCGAGTTCTTCGTCCGCGTCGGCGCCAGCCGCGAACTGGTCGCCGCCGCCGCCCAGACGCTCGGCCGCCGCACGCTGCAGCCCGACAGCCTGCGTGAACTGCTCGAAGGCAAGTTTGCCGGCGCCTTGCGCACCGTCGCCGCGCAGATGACGCTTGAGGAGATGCATGAACTACGCGGCGACTATGCCGCCAAGGTGCGCAGGCTGGCCGAGGAATCGCTGGCCGCCAACGGGCTTGAACTGGAAAGCGTCGCCATCGTCGATCTCGACCAGACCAGCCTTGAGTACTTCGACCCGTCCAACGCCTTCGACGCCGAAGGCCTCACGCAGCTGACGGAATCCATCGAGACCCGGCGCCGCATGCGCAACGAGATCGAGCAGCGCACGCTGGTCGACATCCGCAACCAGAACCTTGATACGCAGCGCAAGGTGCTGGAGATCGATCGCGACAGCGAATATGCGCGCCTTGAACAGGAGCGCGAAGTCGAGATCCGCCGCGCCGCGCAGCGTTCTGAACTCGCCATCGATCGTGCGCTGCGCGACCAGGAGTCCGAACAGGCACAGCTTTCGTCACGCGAAGCCGTCGAGAAATCGCGCCTCAACCAGGAGCGCAACATCACCGAGGAGCGCATCAGGAGCGAGGAAGACACCCAGCGCCGCGAGATCACGCGCCGCCGTTCGCTCGACGAGACCGAGATGAAGATGCGCGAGCTGACCGAGCGCGAGCAGATCGCGCTGGAATTGTCGCTGGAGAAGGCCCGTATCGAGCGCGAAGGCGCGCAGAGCCAGCTCGAGATCGAGCGCAGGAAGTTGCTCGAGGTGGCGGAACTGGAACGGCAGATCGCGCTGGCCGAAAAAGCGCTGGAGGTGACAAAAGCCGAGGCGGAGAAACGCCGCGCCGAGATCGTCGAGAACCAGGCGACGGAGACGGCGCGGATCGCACAGGATCGCGCCATCGACGAGGTCAGGATTGCACGCGAGCGTCACCTCGAGGCACTGCAGATCGCCAAGCGCCAGGCCTTCGAGGAGGCCGAGATTTCGGCCGGCGAGGAGGTCGAGCGCGCCCGCATCACCACCGAGCGCGGCATCGAGGAAGCCCGCCTGATCAAGGACCGCGACATCAGGCAGCTTGGCGTCGATCGCGACCAGAGGATCGAGATCGCCGAGATCCAGAAGGCCATCGACATCGCCAAGAAGACGCAGGAGCGTTCCTCCGCGATCGCGGCTTCGGAAGCCGTTCGCGCCAAGGCCGTCCAGGCCGAGGAACAGGCCTTCACCGCTCGCGAACGCGAGATCGCCGAGCGCCGCAAGCTGACCGACCTGATTGGTGCTGCCCGCGAAGCCGAGCGTGAAGCCTTGCGCATCACATCCGCCGCCGATGCCGAGATGAAGGCGGCGAAAAGCCTTGCCGAAGCGCAGAAGATCGCCGCCGTGGCCTCCGCCGAGTCGGAGAAGATACATGCCCTGGCCGCGGCCCAGCGCTACGAGGTCGACGCCGCCGGTCATCGCCAGCTCAACGAGGCCGAGAACCTGCTCTCCGACGAGGCGCGCGCCGGTCGCTTGCGTGGCAAACTGCTCGACCACATGGAGGGCATCATCCGCGAAAGCGTCAAGCCGATGGAGAAGATCGAGGGCATCAAGATCCTGCATGTCGACGGCATCAACGGCGGCCAGGGCGGCAACCGCAACGTCACCGACGAGGTGATCGATTCCGCGCTGCGCTACCGCGTGCAGGCGCCGATGATCGACAATCTGATGAAGGAGATCGGCATCGAGGGCGGCTCGCTCGGCCGCATGACCGATGTGCTGCGCGACGCCAAGGACATTTCCAGCCTGACCCGCGACAAGAAGGGCAAGGGCAAGACCGCCAAGGACGACGATGACGATCGCGATCACTGAGACGGTCGTGTTCCTGCGCGCGCCCCTCTGTCCTGCCGGACATCTCCCCCTCAAGGGGGGAGATCGGCCGTCATCGACGGGTTCAATAGTCTCCAAATTCGGAATGTCGGAGCTGATGGAAGTCTTGGCAATCTCCCCCCTTGAGGGGGAGATGTCCGGCAGGACAGAGGGGGGTATGCTTGGAAGCAACCTCTGCCATTCCGCCATCGGCATGCGATCATGACCAAAGTCTATGTCTCCACGATGATCGGTGCGCCTGCCGCCGAAGTGTGGAAGGTCGTGCGCAATTTCAACGGCCTGCCGAACTGGGCGCCGTTCGTTGCCGAGAGCCGGATCGAGCAGAATGCGCCGGCCGACCAGATCGGCTGCATCCGCAGTTTCACGCTCCAGGGCGGCGGACGCATCCGTGAAAAACTGCTGGCGCTGTCTGACTATGACCTGTCCTGCAGCTACGCGATCCTCGAAAGCCCGATGGGCGTGGAGAATTACGTCTCCACTCTGTCGCTGACGCCGGTGACTGACGGCAATACGACATTCGCCGAATGGCAGGCCGAGTTCGACTGCGCCCCCGAGCGCGAAGCCGCTTTGATGCAGCAGATCGGGACCGGCGTGTTCCAGGCATCGTTCACCGCGCTCAAGCAGCGTTTCAGGGGCTGATGGTCAAGGTCCGCCAGAGCACCATCATCGATGCGCCGATCGATGACGTCTGGGCCATCCTGCGCGATTTCAACAGCCATGAACGCTGGCACCCGGCAATCGCTTTCAGCGAGATCGAGGGCGGCGACCCCGTTGATGCGGTCGGAGCGGTCCGGCATTTCAGGCTGTCCGATGGCGGCGAATTGCGCGAGCAGTTGCTGGCGCTGTCCGACAAGGACCGGCGGCTGAGCTATTGCCTGCTCGAGGCACCCTTGCCGCTGATGGGCTATGTCGCATCGGTCCGGCTGAAGCCGGTGACCGACGGCGACGCCACGTTCTGGGAATGGTCTTGCGAATTCCAGCCGCCCGCGCACCGGCGCGACGAACTGGTCAAGCTGGTCACCGAAGGCATCTACCAGGCCGGTTTTGCGGCTGTTCGTGGACTATTGCGGCGCCAGACCGTGGCCGCACCCGTTGAAGTCAGACCACCAAGGACGATCGTCGCCCCGATGCCATCCGCAAGCACGCCGCGCGTGGTGCCACCGATCGCGTCCAGCCACGCTGAACGGACCAAAGCGATGCTTGTCGAGCGCCATGGCGGGCCGGAAGTCCTTCAATTCACGGACATCGGATTGCCGCCCCCCGGACCCAACGAAGTGCGGATTCGCCATACCTTGATCGGCGTCAACTTCATCGACGTGTACTGCCGCACCGGCCACTTCGATCTCCTGCAGCCGCCGGGCGTGCTTGGCATGGAAGCGGCCGGTGTCATCGAAGCCATCGGTCCTGAGGTTTTGGGCTTTTCGGTCGGTGACCGCGTCGCTTATGCCTGTCCACCGGTCGGCGCCTATGCCGAGCGGCGCAACATGGCGCCCCAACTGCTGGTTCATCTCTCCGACGATGTTTCGGATGAAATTGCCGCCGCCGGCCTGCTCAAGGGCGTTACCGCGAGTTTCCTGCTGCATGACGTCCATGCGGTGCGCCCCGGTTCCGTCGTTCTCATCCACGCCGCCGCGGGCGGCGTCGGCCAGTTGCTAGTGCAGTGGGCCCGCCATCTCGGCGCGACGGTCATCGCCACCGTATCGAGCGACGACAAGGCGCGCATTGTCGAGAGGTTGGGGGCGCATCACGTCATCGTCTATTCGCGCGAGAATTTCGCCGAGGCGGTCATGCGTCTGACCAACGGCGCGGGTGCCGATGTCGCCTATGACGCGGTCGGCAATGACACATTCGGCGGTTCGCTGGCGGCACTCGGCATTCGCGGTCACCTCGTCAGCTTCGGTCAGGCTTCCGGCCCGGTCGGCAATTGGGACATCGGCCGGTTCTCGTCGAAATCGATCACTATCTCGCGCCCGAACTATGCCCACTACACCGACACGCCGGAAAAGCTCGCGCCGCACGTCGACCGCTTCTTCGCGGCGTTGCGGCAGGGGGTGGTCAGGGTCGAGCGGCCGACACGATATCCTCTCTCGCAGGCAGCCGACGCTCACCGCGATCTCGAGTCACGGCGCACGACCGGGGCCTTGGTGCTGACGGTTTGAGGCGTAGCCGGAGCTCGCGGCTCACGAGGTGGGCTTGGTTGAAACAGGTCAATCGTGGAAAGCCTGCGCTTCGGTCTGTGCGCGGGCACGAGATGGGCTATTGTACACCTTCTCGCTCCCATCCAGTCAGGACACCCCATGGTCAATCCGCCGCGTCGCCCCACCAATCCGATGGCTGCCGCCGAGGCCGCCTTCAAGCCGATCAAGAAGCCGGCGCCGACACCGGTTCGTCAGGCATCGGCTACTCCGAATGTCAGGGAGTTGGTCTCGATCAGGATCGACCGGGCTGTGCTGGATTATTTCCAGGAGGATGGGCCGGGCTGGCAGGATCGCATCAACGATGCGTTGCGGCAGCTGGTTGCCGGGAAGCCGGCCGTGCCCGGCGATGGCTCGAATGACGATTGAGGTATGAGCACGCCGCGGACCGCACCACGGGAAAATCGGCGGGATAAGTCCGTTTCTTCGCCGGAAAATCCCGGAAATTGCCTTTGATTTCATCGGCAAGGCAGAATGCGGCCGCTCGCCCGTTGATTGATTGGTCGCCTGCGGCTAACGATCATGTGATGTAAGCGAACGTGCAGAGGGAATTCGCTTGGACGCGATCGAAAAAGCGATCCGCAACGCCCTGGAAAAGGGCAATGCCGACGACCGGGCGTTTCGCGAAAAGGTCTATCGCTCGGCCTTCGCCGCGCTTGACCGCGCGCTGCAGGCCAATCCGAACGTCACGGTGGAAGTCGCCATCAAGCGCCGCAAGGCGGTGCAGGCCAAGATCGCCGAAATCGAATCCGAATATCTTCCGGCTGTTCCCGGCGGCACAGAGCAAGCGCAAGGCGGTGCGCCAGCGATAGAGCTATCGGGCAACGGCGGAGCAGCTCCCGTGCCATCGATTGCCGTTGGCCCCGATGCGCCGCATTCACGCGTGCTGCCGGTCGTTCCCGACATCATGCCCGACGCCGTCCTTCCCGGCTCGCCCGCCGATATGTCCGCTTCGGCAGGAGTCGCGGCCGAGGTGGCCCCTGACCGTGACGAGCGGCGGATAAGAGGGCGCCGCTTGCCGCTGACCGCCATCTTCCTCGGCGTGACGCTGCTCGCCGCTGTCGGCATCGGCCTGTTCTTCGCCATGCAGACCGGCGTCTTCAAGACCCAGGCGCAGCTTGACACGGCTCCGCCCGAAGCACCCCCGACAGTGAGCGGCGACGATTTCACGCCGCCGGCCAACAGTGGTTCGCCGCAAAAGCCGGGCGCCCCGGATCAGTCGCGGGACTGGATCAATGTGTTTTCACCGGCCGATGCATCGCATGTCAGCGCGCCTTCGGATGCCAAGGCCGATGTGATGAAGGACGACACGGGGTCGTTCCTGCGCATACGTTCGGGCACATCCGGCTCGGCCATAAGCTTCGACGTCGGGCAAGGCATATTGGAGAAGCTCGCCGGCAAGCACGCCGTGTTCGACATCATCGCCCGCTCCGAGGAAGGCAAGGAGACGCAGATCTCCGTCGACTGCAATTTTGGGGAACTCGGTGATTGCGGCCGCAAGCGCTATGCGGTCGGCCAGCAGCGCAACGAATATCTGTTCGACGTGCCGTTTGCCGACAAGCATCCCGGTGCCGCCGGCACCATTGCCATCAATTCCGACTTCGACAAGCAGGGCAAGGCGGTCGACATCTACGAAATCCGCGTCTCGATCGCCCAGTAAGAGTATCGGACCCAAAAGTGGAGGCCGGTTTTGGGACAATCCGATACTCAAACAAGAAGGTCTAGCGATCGAGCAGTGCCTGCAAGGTCTCGATGCGGTCTGCCTCATTCGACGGCTTGTCCCAGCGCAGCCGTGAAATGCGTGGAAAGCGCATGGCAACGCCGGATTTGTGCCGTGTCGATCGGTTGAGGCCTTCGAATGCCACTTCCAGCACAAGACCGTTCTTGCGGTCGGCCCGCACCGAGCGGACCGGGCCAAAGCGCTCGATCGTATTGTCGCGGACATACTTGTCGATCTGCTTCAGTTCCTCGTCGGTGAAGCCGAAATAAGCCTTGCCGACCGGCACCAGTTCCTCCGCGCCTTCCGGACCGGACCAGACGCCGAACGTATAGTCCGAATAGAAGCTCGAACGCTTGCCGTGGCCGCGCTGGGCATACATCAGCACCGCGTCGACCGTATGCGGATCGCGCTTCCACTTGAACCAGGGGCCCTTGGGACGGCCAGCGAGATAGGGCGAGTCCCAGCGCTTCAGCATCACGCCCTCGATGATCGGGTGCGGTGGCGCCCGGCGCAGTTCCTCCAGCATATGCCAGTCGTCGAAGGCAACGAAGGGCGACAGGTCGAAGCGGCTTGGTTCCAGCGTTTTCACGAAGCTCTCCAGGCGGTAGCGCCGCTCGCGGAAGGGCAGGCCGCGCAAATCCTCGCCGCCGAGCTGCAACAGGTCGTAGCAGCGCATGAAGGCCGGGTATTGCTGCTGCATCTTCGGCGTCACCGTCTTGCGGTTCAGCCGCTGCTGCAGGTCAGAGAAGGTTCCCGCCGCCTCTCGGGGGTCACCGACCAGCAGCTCGCCATCGAGCGTGGCGTCGAAAGTCATGGCCTCGGCAAGATCGGGAAAAGCGCCCGAAACGTCGTCGCCGGTGCGCGAGTAGAGCCGTCGGACACCGCCTTCGGAAACCGCCTGCACGCGGATGCCATCCCATTTCCACTCGGCGGCATAGTCGGCGGGATCGAGTTTTTCGAGGTCGCCATCGCCAACTGGGTTGGACAGCATCACCGGGCTGAACAGGGCGAGTGCCGTCTTCCGTGGCTTCTCCGCCTTGCCTTCCAGCCAGGCAAAAAGCTCGGCATAGGGCGGCGTCAGCCCGTGCCAGAGCTCCTCGATCTCGGCGACATCGACCTTGCCGAAATCCGCCAGCGCCTGTTTCGCCAGCCGCGCCGAAACGCCGATGCGCAGGCCGCCTGTGACCAGTTTGATGATGGCGAAGCGGGCCGAGATGCCGGCGCTGTCGAGCAACCGGGCCAGCACCTTCGGCCCATCGGAGCGGCTGGCCGCCTGCAGCTTGCCGACGACCTCGCCAAGCGTCGGCACGCGGTTGGGGATGGCCTCCGGCGCCTGCGGCCAGACCAGCGAGACGGTCTCGGCGAGGTCACCGACATAGTCGTAGGAATAGCCGAACAGCACCGGGTCCATCCGCTCGGCGACGAGGGCCCTGAGCATGGCAGGCTTGACCGCCGCGATGTTGAGGTCGCCGGTGATCGCGGCCAGCGCCAGCCCGCGATCCGGATCCTCGACACTGCGGAAATAGTCGGTCAGCAGCGTCAGCTTGCCGTTGCGCGACGGCGTCAGCACGAGGCGGTCGAGGAGCTCGGCGAAGCGGTTCATAAGGATATGGGCCGCGATAGTGGACGAGGTTTGCGTTCTGTGGCGCGCCCCTCTGTCCTACCGGACATCTCTCCCACAAGGGGGGAGATCGGATGTCGCGCCGGCTTTCGCCAATCACCAGCGTTGAAGGATGGGCGGCAAGCAAGAAACTGCCAATCTCCCTCCAAGTGGGGGAGATGTCCGGCAGGACAGAGGGGCGCGCCGTAGAACGCTGCTCCGGCGATTGTTGGATCAAAGATCGCCATCAATCGCCCTCGTCCTCATACCCCACCAGGTGCAGCGGCCGGGCGGCGATGCCCTCAAGCTCGCACCAGCGCACCAGCGCTTCCTCGCGGCCATGCGTCACCCATATCTCGTCCGCGCCTGTCTCCTTGATCGTCGTCGTCAGCTCACCCCAGTCGGAATGGTCGGATATGATCAGCGGCAGCTCGACGCCGCCTTGCTTGGCGCGCTGGCGGATGCGCATCCAGCCGGATGCAAAGCACGAGATCGGATCGGGAAAGCGCCGCGCCCAGCGGTCGGCGAAGGCCGATGGCGGGCCGACGACGATGGCGCCGGCAAAGTCCTCCTTGCCGCCGGTCTCGATGGTTGCCGGTTCCAGTGTGCCGAGGTCGATGCCCTGGCTCTGGTAGTAGTCGCTGAGCTTCGCCAGCGCGCCGTGGATATAGATCGGCCGGTCGTAGCCGGCATCGCGCAGCAGCCGCATGACGCGCTGCGCCTTGCCCAGCGCATAGGCGCCGACCAGATGCGCGCGTTCAGGAAATTGCGCTGTGGATTTCAGCAGGCGGGCGATTTCCTCCGTGTCGGGCGGATGACGGAACACCGGCAGGCCGAAGGTCGCCTCGGTGATGAACACGTCGCATTTGACCGGCTCGAACGGCAGGCACGTGGCGTCCTTCTGGCGCTTGTAGTCGCCGGACGCCACGATGCGCATGCCCTGGTTTTCCACCGCGATCTGCGCCGAGCCCAGCACATGACCGGCCGGATGGAAGGTCACGGTGACATCGTTCAGCGCGATCGTCTCGCCGAGACTGGCCGCTTGCGTCGCGCCGGCAAAACCCTCGCCGTAGCGCAGGGCCATGATGTCCAGCGTTTGTCGCGTCGCCAGCACCGAACGATGGCCCGAGCGGGCATGATCGGAATGGCCGTGCGTGATCAGCGCGCGGTTGACCGGTCGCACCGGGTCGATGAAGAAATCGCCGGGCGGGCAATAAAGGCCTTCGGGCCGGGGGTGAAGCAGGTCGCTGGCGCGCATGTTTGCAAGATAGGCATGAATTGCGGCGCGGGAAGCCTGTTGTAAGTCTCTGCTGACTCCAGCATACACACCATCCCGGCTGAATCCGCCGGCGGAACCACTGCCATGAAGCCGCTTCAGGCCTCGTCCGGCGACTTGAACGCCGATCGTCGCGCCGACTATGCCGAGATGCTCCATGCATCGGGCGACCATGCGGCGGCGGCTGAGCTGCTGCTTGGCGCCATGGAAATGGTGCCGCAATGGGCGATGGGCTGGTATCGCCTTGGCGAGATGCAGGAGACGGCGGGCGCGCTCGATCTCGCGGCGCAGGCCTGGGCAATATCGCTGAAGCTCGATCCGACGGATCGCCAGGGCGCCGCGCTCAAGCTGCAATTGATCGGCAGGGAGCCGGCAACAGGAGCGCCGCCCAGCGCCTTTGTCGAAACGCTGTTCGACCACTATGCCGAAAGCTTCGATGACGCTCTGGTCGAGAAGCTTGGCTACCGGGTGCCCGAATTTCTCGAAGAGGCCATTCGGGCCGCCAGGCCGGGCCGCTTCGGCCTGGTGCTCGATCTCGGCTGCGGTACGGGGCTGATGGGTGAAAGGCTGCGGCCTATTGCCGACCGGCTTGAGGGTGTCGACATCTCCGCCAGAATGCTCGGGAAGGCTCGGGCAAAGAACATCTACGATGTCCTCGCCAAGGCCAATTTGCAGGACTTTGCCCATGCGGGCAACAAGGCCGACCTGGTGACCGCGGCCGATGTCTTCATCTATGTCGGCGCGCTCGACGGTGTGGTGAAGAATGTCGCGGCGATATTTGCTGACGACGGGTTGTTTGCGTTCTCGGTCGAGAAGCTCAGCGATGCGGGAGTGGACGGTGATTTCGCATTGCAACCGTCGCGTCGCTATGCGCATTCGCAGGCCTATGTGTGCCGGGTACTCGCCGACAAAGGTTTTTCGATCCTGTCACTGGAAACGAAGATCATCCGGCAGGATCGACGCCAGGCGGTCGAGGGGCTGGTCGTGGTCGCGGCACTGTCTTCGTCGTTGGTGGAAACGGATGCATGAACAGGTTTTTTCGCTTCGCGTCGAACGACCATTGCGGTGACTGCGAAAAAGCCCGATTCTTGAACCCCGACTGACACCAACGAACGCGCGTTGATATGGAGCACCCCATGCGTTGGAACATGATGGTCTTGGCATCCTGCCTGGCAGTGGCCGGCTGCATGGAGAATTCGTTGGCGGAAAGGCAGGATGCGAACGTCCAATCGTCGCTGCAATACGATACGGTCCCTTGCGATCAGCTGCTGGCTCAGCGTAATGGCCTGGCGCAGCAATATCACCTGTCACCGCAGACCGCGAAGCCGACCTTCTCCAACCCTGCGATGGGCTTTGGCCCGTTCATGATGGACACACGTTCGAAGAACCAACGCGACGCCGAAGCGGCCAGCGGCAAGATCGACGCCATGAACCGTTCGATCACCCGCCGTGAATGCGACAAGCCGGCCAAGCAGACCAAGCTGACGCTGCCTGGCTAAGTCAAGCTGCCTGGCTAAGTCTTGCGGCGCTAATAACCCGCGTTGCGGTCCACCAGGTTTTCCAGCTTCTCGCCACGCTCGAAGGCGTCCATCTGGCGCAGCATGCTCGGTACGAGATGCGCGGGGTCGGAGGTCGCCGCCGCGTGCGGCGTGACGAAAATCTTCGGATGGCCCCATAGCGGGCTGGTCTTGGGCAGCGGCTCGACCTCGAACACGTCGAGGCTCGCCTCCTTCAAGGTGCCATCGTCCAGTGCGCGCGCAATGTCGGCATCCTTCTGCAGGCGGCCACGCCCGGCATTGATCAGCACCGAACCGCCAAGGCCGTTGCGTTTTCTGAGCTCCTTCAGCAGCCCGTAGTTGATCAGACCCTGCGTATTGGGAGTCAGGGGCAGCAGCACAACCAGAATGTCGGTGGCATTGAGGAAGGGCTTCAATCCGGCCTCGCCGGCAAAGGTCGAAACGCCAGCCATCGGCTTATCGCCGCGCGCCCAGCCATTGACCTTGAAGCCAAGGGACAACAAGACAGAAGCTGCGGCGCGCCCGAGCGTGCCGAAGCCCATGATGCCGACCGATATGTCGCCGGCGGGCGGCTGTGGCGGATCATGCCATGCCTTCTTCTTCTGCTGTAAACGGTAGAGCAGGCCCTGGCGGTGATGATCGAGCACCCGCCAGACGACATATTCAGTCATGTACTGGGTGAGATTGTCGGCAACGACCTTCACGATCGGCACCTTTGGCAGGCCTGGATCGGCGAAGATATGATCGACGCCGGCGCCGATCGAGAAGATGGCGCGCAGATTGGGCAGCGACGACAAGAGGTTCGGCCGCTGCTTCCACACCACCGCGTAGGTGATCGACGGGTCCTTGGCGCCGTCCGGCTCCAGCACCACGTCGCGCTCCGCCGACAGCAATTCGTGCCAGCGTTGCGGGTGAAAGCCTGTCACGGCGAGCAGGATGCGGCCTTTTTCCATTGCGGTCTTCTGTTCCATTACATGCAAATCACTGGCTGACGATGCCGACCGGAGCCGTTTCGATCTTGAAGGCGGCGGAGATCAGCGCCCGAGTATAGTCGGTTTGCGGCCGTTCGAAAATTTGTTCGGATGGGCCAGCTTCCACCACCACCCCGTTGCGCATGACGATGACCTCGTTGGCAAGCGCCCGGATGACCTTCAGATCATGGCTGATGAACAGGTAGGCGAGGTCGTGCTTTGCCTGCAGGTTGCGCAAGAGGTCGACCACCTGCGCCTGCACGCTCATGTCGAGCGCGGAGGTCGGCTCGTCCAGCATGACGAAGCGCGGATTGAGCACCATGGCGCGCGCTATGGCGACTCGCTGGCGCTGGCCGCCGGAGAATTCGTGCGGATAGCGGTTGCGCGTCTCCGGATCGAGCCCGACTTCCTTCAGCACGGCGACCACTTTGTCGTCGCGCCCATCGGGCGACAGCTTCGGCTCGTGGATCTTCAGCCCCTCCTCGATGATCTCGGCGATCGACATGCGCGGGCTGAGCGAGCCGAACGGATCCTGGAAGACGATCTGCAACTCGCGCCTAAGCGGTCGCATGGCGTTGAAGGAGAGCTGGTTGATGTCGCGCCCGTTGAACTGGATTACGCCGGTCGACGAGATCATCCTGGCCAACGCCAGGCCAAGCGTTGTCTTGCCGGACCCGGATTCGCCGACGACGCCCAGCGTCTGCCCGGCACGCACGGTGATGTCGATGCCGTCCACCGCCTTCACATTGTCGACGGTGCGCCGGAAAAAACCCTTCTTGATCGGAAACCAGACTTTTATGTCATGGCCGGTCATCACCGCCTTGGCGGCACTGTTGGCGGCCGGCGGCTTGCCCTTGGGCTCGGCGGCCAGCAAATGGCGCGTATAGGGATGCTGGGGATTGGCGAAGATGTCCTTCGTCGGACCGGTCTCGACGATCTTGCCCTTGGTCATCACGCAGACGCGGTCGGCGATCTTGCGCACGATGCCGAGATCATGGGTGATGAACAGCATCGACATGTTCTTGCGGCTTTTCAGCCCCGCCAGCAGTTCGAGGATCTGCGCCTGCACCGTGACGTCCAGCGCCGTCGTCGGTTCGTCGGCGATGAGCAGCTCAGGCTCGTTCGCCAGCGCCATGGCGATCATGACACGTTGGCGCTGGCCGCCGGACAATTGGTGCGGATAGGCGTCGAGCCGCTTCTGCGGATCGCGGATGCCGACTTCGTTGAGCAATGCCAGCGTACGTGCCTTGGCCGGACGGTCAGCCATGCCCTGGTGCAGTTTCAGGATCTCGACGATCTGCTGCTCGATCGTGTGCAGCGGGTTGAGCGAGGTCATCGGCTCCTGGAAGATCATGGTGATCTTGTTGCCGCGCACCTGGCGCAATTGCTTTTCGTTCAGCGCCAGCAGGTCGTTGCCCTGGAACAGGATCTTGCCTGATGGATGGCTGGCGGTCGGATAGGGCAGCAGCTTCAGCACCGAAAGCGCCGAGACCGATTTGCCGGAACCGGATTCGCCCACCAGCGCCACCGTCTCACCCTTGGCGATGTCGAAGGACACATGGTCGACGGCGATCGACTGTTTGCCGCCTTGCGAGAAGGCGACGCTGAGGTCGCGAACGGAGAGGAGAGGGGTTTCGTTCATTTGAATGTCTTGCGCGGATCGAACGCATCGCGGGTCGCTTCGCCGACGAAAACCAGCAGCGACAGCATCAGCGAAATGACCACGAAGCCGGAAATGCCGAGCCACGGCGCATTGAGGTTGCGCTGGGCCTGCTTCAGCAGTTCACCCAGCGAGGCGGAGCCGGGCGGCAGGCCGAAGCCAAGATAATCGAGCGAGGTTAGCGTCGAGATCGAGCCCGAGAGCAGGAAGGGCAGGAAGGTCAGCGCTGCCACCATGGCGTTGGGCAGAAGATGCCGGAACATGATGGTGCGGTTGGATACGCCGAGCGCTCGTGCCGCGTTGACATATTCGAAATTGCGGGCACGCAGGAATTCGGCGCGCACGACGCCGACCAGCGCCACCCAGGAGAACAGCAGCATCAGTCCCAGCAGGATGAAGAAGCCGGGCGGCAGGATGGCGGCCACGATCAGCAGCAAATAGAGGACTGGAATGGCCGACCAGATCTCGATGAATCGCTGGAACAGCAGGTCCGTCCAGCCGCCGAAATAACCTTGCATTGCGCCCGCCGCCACGCCGATCAGCGCGGAGCCCGTGGTCAGGATCAGCCCGAACAGCACCGAGACCCGAAAGCCGTAGATGACGCGCGCCAGCACGTCGCGCGCCTGGTCGTCGGTGCCCAGCCAGTTCCAGTTGCCGACGATGCAATTGGGATCGGCGGCACCTTGCGGATACTGCTTGCAGCGTGTCGCGGCATCGTAGCGCCAGGAAGGCTTGGCGGGCGCGGCCTCGGGAATGGCGTTGTTGACGGTCTGGTAGGAGTAGCGAACCGGCGGCCAGAGCGTCCAGCCATGGGCATCGATCTCGTCCTGGATGACCGGATCGCGATAGTCTGTGACGGCGTAGAAGCCGCCGAATTTCTCCTCGGGATAGGCGACCAGCACCGGGAACAGTATCTCGCCCTTGTAGGAAGCGATGAGCGGCCTGTCGTTGGCGATCAATTCGGCAAACAGCGACAGCACGAACAGGACGAGGAAAATCCACAGCGACCAGTAACCACGCCGGTTGGACTTGAAATTCTGCCAGCGGCGCTGATTGAGCGGCGAGAACCTGGGTCTGGCTGTCCGACCCGGCGTCGTCCCGGCGGCGATCTCCACCCCGGACATCAGACGTCTCTCCGCTCGAAATCGATGCGCGGGTCGACCCAGGTATACATCAGGTCCGACAGCAACCCGACAAACAGCCCGAGCAGCGAAAAGATGTAAAGGTTGGCGAACACCACGGGATAATCGCGCTCGACCACCGACTTGAAGCCGAGCAGGCCGAGGCCGTCGAGCGAAAAGATGTTCTCGATCAACAGCGAGCCCGTGAAGAAGGCCGAAATGAAGGCGCCGGGAAAGCCGGCGATGACGATCAGCATGGCATTGCGGAACACATGGCCGTAGAGCACCTGCCGTTCAGACAAGCCCTTGGCGCGCGCGGTGACCACATACTGCTTGCGGATTTCCTCGAGGAAGGAGTTCTTGGTCAAAAGCGTCGTCGTGGCGAAGGCTGACAGGACCAGGGCTGTCAGCGGCAAGGTCATATGCCAGAAATAGTCGAGGATCTTCGCCGGCCAGGACAGCTGGTCCCAATTGTCCGAGACGATGCCGCGCAACGGAAACCAGTCCCAGAACGAGCCGCCGGCAAACAGGATCATCAAAAGGATGGCGAACAGGAAGCCGGGAATGGCATAGCCGACGATGACGACGCCGCTGGTCCACACATCGAACGCCGAACCATCCTTGACCGCCTTGCGGATGCCGAGCGGGATCGAAATCAGATAGGAGAGCAGCGTGATCCACAGCCCTATCGAAATCGAAACCGGCATCTTCTCGAGGATCAGGTCGAGCACCGAGATATCGCGAAAATAGCTGTTGCCGAAATCGAAACGGGAATAGTTCCACAGCATCATGCCGAAGCGTTCGAGCGGCGGCTTGTCGAAGCCGAACTGCTTCTCGAGTTTCTTGATGAATTCCGGGTCGAGGCCCTGTGCGCCCCGGTATTTCGAACCGACGTCGCCGGCGACGTCGAAATTGCTGCCGCCCGTATCGCCACCGCCACCGCCCAGACGATCGCTGCCGCCCTGGTTGGTCAGCTTGGCGATGATCTGCTCGACCGGGCCGCCTGGCGCGAACTGGATGACGGCGAAGGATATCGCCATGATGCCGAACAGGGTCGGGATCATCAGCAGGATGCGGCGCAGGATGTAGGCGCCCATCAGTTCGTCTGCCCTGCGTGCGCGAGAATGTCAGGCTTTGCCAATTTTTGCCGCCTTGCCCTTGTCGAACCACCACAGCGTCTCGACCGGAAAGCCGAAATCGGGCTTCTGTTCAGGAAAACCGAACATGTCCCAATAGGCGCTTCGGTGATTCGCCAGGAACCAACTTGGAATCCAATCGAGCCGCGCGCGCAAGACCCGGTCTAGCGCGCGCATCGCGACGGTCAGGTTGTCGCGATCCTTGGCGGCGCCGACAGCATCGACTAGCGAATCGACCGCCGGGTCCGACGTGCCCGGCAGGTTGCGCGAATAGGAAGCATTGGCGGTGCTGGAATGGAAAATGATTTCGAGATCGTCGAGGGTCGGCGTCGCACTGAAATTGAAGGCAGCCGAGATCAGGTCGAAATCGAACGTCGCCTGCCGCAGCTGATATTGTGCCGAATCGACCAAACGGATCGTGGCATCGATGCCAACGGCCTTCATATTGGCGACCCAGGGCGAATAGATTTGAACGAAGATGTCGTCGTCGACCAGGAATTCGGCCGACAGCTTCTCGCCCTTGTCGTTGACGACGAAGTCCCCGGACCGCTTCCAGCCAGCCGCGGCGAGAAGCTTTGCTGCCTGGCCAAGCAGCTTGCGGTCGCGGCCGGAGCCATCGGATGCGGGCTGAATCACAGCCTCGCCAAAGACTTCGGCCGGAAGCTGGCTGCGCAATGGCTCCAGCAGCGCCAGTTCTTGCGGCGAGGGCGGTCCTTCGGCGCGAAAATCCGATTTCTCGAAGCAGGATTGCGAACGCTCATACGACCCGTAGAAGAAGTTACGGCGTGTCCACTCGAAATCGAAGCAGAGCGCGATCGCTTGCCGCACCCGTGCGTCGCGAAAGTGCTCGCGACGCTGGTTGACGGCGGTTGCCTGCATCGTGGGGAATTTTTCGCTCGGGAACTCGTTCTTGACCACCTTGCCGGAGGTGAAAGCCGGAAAATCGTAACCCGTCGCCCAGACGCGTGAGACGGATTCTTCGCGATAGAGAATCTCGCCTTTCTTGAAGGCTTCGAAGCCGGCCGTTCGGTTCTGATAGAACTCGATGCGGATGATTTCGAAATTGTTCTGGCCGCGATTGACCGGAAGGTCACGGCCCCAATAGTCCGCGACGCGCTCATATTCGATCCACGTTCCCGCTGACAGTCGTCCGACCTTGTAGGCGCCGGACCCCAGTGGCGCATTCAATTGCGAGGAGTCGAAGGGGTTCGCCGTATAGAAAGTCTTCGACAAGATCGGAAACTGGACGACATTGAGTACGGTACGGGCGGACTGCCCGCCGGAAAAGGTGAGCCGCAGCGTGTGCGCATCGACCGCCACGGCATCGGTCAGAAACTTCAATGCCTGCGTGATTTTCGGATGGCCATTGTCCTTGTAGAGCTTGTAGGTGAAGGCGGCATCCTCGGCCGTCAGCGGCGTGCTATCATGGAAGCGTGCCTCGGGCCTCAGCGAAAACTCGTAACTCTTGCGGTCGGCTGAAAGGATCACACCGTTGGCAAGCTGGCCGTACACGGCGTCGGGTTCGTCCTGCGCCCTCACCATCAGCGTGTCGAAACACATCTCCATGCGCGGCGGCGCATCGCCCTTCGAGGTGAAGGAGTTCAGCGTGTTGAACGTTTCCGTATTCTGATTGTAGTCCCAGTTCGGTGGCGAGAAGTTGAAGAGACCGCCGCTCGGCGCATCGACGTTGACATAGTCGAAATGGGCGAAGTCAGGCTTGTATTTGAGATCGCCGAAGGCGGACAGTCCATGCAGTTTCACGCCGGTCGCAACGTCCGCGAAAGCCCGTCCCGGTAGTAGCGCTGCCGCGGCAGCCGCCGCGCTCAAGGCCAGGAAATCGCGGCGGGGAAGAACCGCCATCAATTGACGCCCTTGTATTTGGCCGCCAGCGCCTTTTCCTTGTCAGGGTCGATCCACCAGGAATCGAGGTCGACGCCGAGATAGCTTGGCTGCTTGTCGGGGAAGCTGAACTTGTTCCAATAGGCCAGCCACACCGCCGATCGGTGATATTGCGGCACGACGTAGAAATTCCACAACAGCACCCGGTCAAGCGCGTGGGTCGTGGCGACAAGGTCATCACGATCGGTGGCGAAGATGATGCGGTCGACCAGCGCATCGACGATCGGGTCCTTGATGCCCATCAGATTGCGCGAGCCCGGTGTATCGGCGGCCTTCGAACTCCAGAAATCGCGCTGCTCGTTACCGGGCGATTCCGACTGGCCAAAAAGGCCCGTGACCACATCGAAATCGAAATTGGTGACGCGGTTGACATACTGCGTCTGGTCGATGATGCGCAAAGTGGCGTCGACACCGATCTTGCGCAGATTAGCGATGTAGGGGCTGGCGATCACCTGGTCGGTATCGTTCCAGCCGAGGATTTCGAACTTGAACGGCTCGCCGGTCTTGGCGTTGACCATCTTGCCGCCCTTGATCACCCAACCAGCCTTGGCGAAGAGATCGACCGCCTGTTTCAGGTATTTCCGCTCCGCCTGTGGTGAATCATAGACCGGCAGCTTGAATTCCTGGGTGAACAGCTCGGGCGGCAGCTTGTCGCGATATTTCTCCAGGATTTCCAGTTCCTTGCCCTGCGGCAGCCCGCTGGATGCCAGTTCCGTGCCTTGGAAGTAGCTTGATGTGCGGGTGTTGTAGCCGAAGAACAGCGTGCGGTTCATCGTCTCGAAGTCGAACGGATAAGTCAGGGCTTCACGCACCAGACGGTCCTGGAACAGTGGCCGCCTCTGGTTGAGGACGAAACCCTGCATCGGCTGTGGCGACTGTGTCTGGAAATCCTTCTTGATCACATCCCCGGCCTTGACCGGCGGGAAGTCATAGGCCGTTGCCCATTTGCGCGAACTGTATTCCCGGTTGACGTCTTCGAGCCCACCCTTGGTGAAGGCGAGCCACGCGGCATTGTCGTCGAGGATGTAGGTGTAGCGCCGTGTATCGAAGTTCTCGCGGCCGATCTTTACCGGCAGCTTTGCACCCCAATAATCGGGGACACGCTGCCAGACGATTTCCGATCCCGGCTTGAAGCTGGCGATCTTGTAGGCAGCGGACCCTAGCGGCGGCTCCAGGGTCGACTTGGTGATGTCGCGCTTCTTGCCGTTGGCGTCGGTGCCCTCCCACCAGTGCTTGGGCAGCACGGCGAGGTCGCCCAGGATCTTCGGCAGTTCCCGGTTGCCCTTCTGGTTGAAGTGGAATTCGACCTCGCGATCGGACACAGCCACGGCATCGGTGACGTTCTCGAAATAGCGACTGTACAACGGGCTGTTGGCCTTCAGCACTTGGAACGACCAGATCACATCGTCGACGGTGATCGGCTGGCCATCATGCCATTTCGCACGCGGATCGAGCCGGTATGTCGCCGAAGAATAATCGGCTGGATATTTGTAGGCATCGGCGATCAGCGGGTGGCTGGTGCTGCCTTCATCGGTCGCCTGCTCCATCAGCGTATCGTAGAGCAGCCCCCCGCCAAAGCCGGACAAGCCGGCGGCAGGCGACCCTTGGACGATATAAGGATTGAAACTGTCATAGGTGCCAAGCAGCACCGAATTCAGCGTGCCGCCCTTGGGCGCGTCCGGGTTGACGTAGTCATAGTGCTGGAAATTGTCGCCATATTTGGACTCGCCAATCAGCGACGAGGTGGTGCGCCATTCATCGGAGAACGCCGTCTGCAGACCGGCGGCTAAAGTGGCCGCGACAAGCACTGATCTGAGAAGCGTCCGGCCAACCGTCATGCGTTTTCCTCTTTGCGATGTCCTGTCAGCGGACAATCTAGATGATTTGACGCCCGTGAAAACCGGCGCGACCCGGCTTTGTCGCTGCACATCCATTTTTCCCAACAAAAAAGCCGGGCTGAACCCGGCTTTTTCAAGGATATGTCCATTACAATTTGGTCATTGGGCGGCTGGCGCTGGAGCCGCCGGCGCAGCAGGGGCTGGTGCCGGGGCTGCCGGAGCGGCGCCTGCCGCGGGCTTGGCCGGCGCGGCGGCCTCCGCGGGCTTGGCGGGTGCGCTTGCATCGGCCGAGGTGCCTGGTGTCGGCAGCGGCTTCGGATTGTCCGACAGCGTGCGTAGATAGGCGATGACGTTGGCGCGATCCTCATCCTTCGGCAGGCCGGCGAAACCCATTGCCGTGCCCTTCACGAATTTCTTCGGCGAGGTGATGAAGTGGTTGATGTTGTCGTAGGTCCACTTCTCTGCGCCGCCCTTGGAGAATTCCTTCATGCCAGCCGAATAGGCGAAGCCTTCATGCTCGGCCACGGGACGGTCGACGAGGTCCCACAGGTCCGGGCCGACCTTGTTGGGGCCGCCCTTTTCGCCGGAATGGCAGGCCTGGCATTTCTTGAAGACGGCAGCGCCCGCTTCGACATTGGCGGTGGCTAGGAGATCGGCGATTGGCTTGGCCGCAGCCGCTGGGGCAGCAGCGCCACCCTCGGCAGGCTCGGTGACCTCGATCGCGAAGCCCGGCTTTTCCGGTGCGGGGGAGGCAAACAGCGCGTCGGACGCCAGGCCAACAGAGAAGATGACGAAACAAGTTCCGAGCAGTCCGCCGATCAGCTTGTTGATTTCGAAAGAGTCCATACGCCCCAGGCTCCCTTTTCCGGCGGACTGATCCGTCCACTCCGTCCGTCGGTATCGTGACCCACCCTGCCGGGGCGGTCAAATCGGGCGGAAACTAGGTCTTTTGCTCGGGCGTTGCAACACCTATAAGGGCGCTTCCAGTGAGACCTTTTGCCACTTTTCCCCTCCTCTTTTCAAACGCCTGCCATCCTCATGTCCACGCTCATCCTCATCCCGGCCCGCATGGCCTCGACCCGCCTTCCGGGCAAGCCGCTGGCCGACATCGCCGGCGCCCCGATGATCGTCCATGTTGCCCGCCGCGCCGCCGAGGCCGATCTTGGCCGGGTGGTGGTCGCAACCGATACCCAGAGCGTGGCGCAAGCGGTGCGCGCGCATGGCTTCGAGGCGGTGATGACGCGCATGGATCACGAATCGGGCTCGGACCGTATTTTCGAGGCTCTGACCGCGCTCGACCCCAACAGCAAGGTCGAGACCATCGTCAATGTGCAGGGCGACCTGCCGACCATCGACCCCCGGGACATCTGCGCCGCGCTGAAGCCTTTCGAGGATGCCGCCGTCGACATCGCCACGCTCTGCGTCGAGATTGTCCGCGATGCGGAAAAGACCAATCCCAATGTCGTCAAGCTCGTCGGTTCGCCGCGGTCGCCAACGCGGCTGCGGGCACTTTATTTTACTCGTGCCACCGCGCCGTGGGGGGAGGGGCCGCTCTATCACCATATCGGTCTCTATGCGTATCGCCGTTCAGCGCTCGAACGGTTCGTGGCGCTGAAGCCGTCGCCGCTGGAACGCCGCGAGAAGCTGGAGCAGTTGCGGGCGCTGGAGGCCGGCATGCGCATCGACGCCGAGATCGTCAATTCCGTGCCGCTCGGGGTGGATACGCCGGAAGACCTGGAACGCGCCAGGACGATCCTTGCGGCCTGAGACAATCCGTTAGAACCTTCAATCAGAGATCTGGCCATGCCTGAAAAAACCAACAGAATATCCTTCCAGGGCGAGCCGGGCGCCAATTCCGACACCGCCAGCCGCAACGTCTATCCCTCGATGGAGCCGTTGCCGTGCCCGACCTTCGAGGATGCCTTCAACGCGGTCGAGACCGGCAAGGCCGATCTCGCCATGATCCCGATCGAGAACACCATCGCCGGGCGCGTCGCCGACATTCACCATCTGCTGCCGGAATCGAAGCTGCACATCGTCGGCGAATATTTCCTGCCGATCCATTTCCAGTTGATGGTGCTGCCGGGCGTCAAACGCGAAGAGATCAAGACTGTGCACAGCCACATCCACGCGCTTGGCCAGTGCCGCAAATACATCCGCAAGAATGGCTGGAAGGCGATTGTCGCCGGCGACACGGCGGGTGCGGCCAAAATGGTCTCCGAGGTCAAGGACCGCACCATGGCCGCTCTGTCGCCGGCGCTGGCCGCGACGCTCTATGGGCTCGATATCATCGAGGAGAATGTCGAGGACACCGACTCCAACGTCACGCGGTTCGTCGTCCTGACCAAGAACAAGCAGTGGGCCGAACGCCCGTCGCCCGACGTCAAGATGATGACGACCTTCATCTTTCGCGTCCGCAACGTGCCGGCGGCGCTCTACAAGGCGATGGGTGGCTTCGCCACCAACGGCATCAACATGACCAAGCTGGAGAGCTACCAGCTGGGGGCCTTCACGGCGACGCTGTTCTACGCCGACATCGAGGGCCATCCCGATGACCCGCTGGTCAAGCTGGCACTGGACGAGCTTCGCTTCTTCTCGCGTGAGGTTCGGATCCTAGGCGTTTATCCGGCCAGCGCGTCGCGCGAACAGTGGAAGGTGGCGGACTAAATCACCGCACCCAGCGGGACATAGTCGATCTCCATGAAGGCTTCGACTTCCGGGACCCAGCGGTCGCGAACGAAGGCGACGTGGTCGGGATGGTCGTTATATCGCGTATAGGCGGCCTGATCGGCGAATTCCATCGAGAAGCCGAAGCGATAGTCGTTCTTGGGGCTGATCTGCCGCAGCTGTTCGAAATGGGTGACGCCCCTGATCGCCGACAGGATTTTCTTGGCGTCGACCAGGAACCTCTTTTCCTCCAGCGAATGCGGCGGATGCTTTAGCGTGAAGACGACGGTGTGACGGATCATGTCCTGCTCCTGCGATGTCTTTCAGTATTCGCTTCTCATCATTCGCTGTCGACCCAGGCGCGGATGAGATGATGCGCGATCGCGCCTTTCGGCGGCGTGAACAGATTGCCGGGATGTTCCTTGGCCAGCATCGAACGTACCTCGTCGCGAAAAAACCAGCGGCAATCCTCGAGTTCATTGAGGTCGGCCTGAATGTCGTCGTTGAGTGGCTCACCGAAGCAACCGATCATCAGTGAATAGGGAAACGGCCATGGCTGGCTGGCGTGGTAGACGACGCGGCCAAGCCTGATGCCGGCTTCCTCCAGCGTCTCGCGGCGCACGGCCGCTTCGATCGTCTCGCCCGGCTCGATAAAACCGGCTAGCGCCGAATACATGCCCGGACCGAAATGCCGGCCTCGGCCGAGCAGGCACTTTTCCCGGGTCGCGGTCAGCATGATGGCCACCGGATCGGTGCGGGGAAAATGCTCGGTGCCGCAATTCGGGCAGTGCCGCTTGTAGCCGCCGGCCCGCATCTGCGATTGCGTGCCGCATTTGCTGCAGAAGCGATGGCTGGCATGCCAGGCCAGAAGTGCGGCCCCTTGCGCCATCGCGCCGGCCGCCGCCTCGTCGATCAGCCCCTGCATGTAGACCGAACGGTAATCGATGGCCTTGATCGTTTCCGGAAGCTGCTCGGGATCGACGCCGGCCGGGACGGCCAGAACCGGTCCGGTTTCCGAAAAGCCGAGCAGGACACCCTGGTCCAGCAACACTTGAAGAGTTTGGCTTTCACTGGCGCCGAACCAGGGATCGAGATCGCCATCGCCGAGTTTCAGGTAGAGCCGGCCTCCGTGCATCAGCAAAAGCCGTGCCGAAGGGTCGGCAAGCGCCTTTTCGACGGAATCATCGGACCGGTTCTCGGACTGCCGATCGATCATGTTGCCGGCGAAGCCGACGAACTGGCTCGGCTCGCGCAAGGGCGCGTCAAACAGGCGGAAGCTCATGGGGACTCAGACGACTTTCGGGGTGGACACGGGACAGGCTTATAACGCCGCCTTGATCGTTTCGGCAAACCGTCTGAGGTCGGAGCCCTGATAGGGCTCGCGCATGCCGTGTCCCCAGACCGGGCCAGGCCAGCCGGCGTCGCCTTCAGAACGTGCGATGACATGGATATGCAACTGGCGCACGATGTTGCCGAGCGCCCCGGTGTTGATCTTCGTGCAGCCAGTCACCTTTTTCAGCGCCTGCGCCACCATATTGGTCTCGAAAGTCAGCATCGCCTGGTCGAGCGGCGTCATGTCGTGGATTTCTTCCGCGCCGGGCCGCTGCGGCACCAGCAGCAGCCAGGGCCAGCGCCGGTCGTTCATCACCCGCAATTCGCACAGCCCGAGCCACATCAACTGCTCGCTGTCCGCCTCCAGACGGGCATCCAGCGTGAATCCGGCCTTCAGGCCAGGCAGCATCGGCGTTTCCCTCGATTTTGTCGTTTCCTCAAACTCACAAACGCTAGAGCGGCAGCAACGGGGCTGCAAGTGAATCATTGATCCCTCACGCTTTGGTGCGCCGATTCCCGACCGCACTTGCATTTCATCGCCGAATTGCCGATATGGAGGCCGGGAGGTTGGTGGTGGACGATCCACTCGCCAACCGGGTCAGGTCCGGAAGGAAGCAGCCCTAACGAGCCCGGAACGGGTCATTGTTCCAGCCTCCCACCTCTTCGCCTTTCGCTCGCGACATTGACGGCGCCAAGCCGTGCGAGCGAAACTATGCGCGGGAATCGGCCGCCTCCAGTCGCGGCACTTGGAGCTTTACGGGCGAATGAGCGAAGCCGGAAATTCTGGGACCGAAAAGGCCGTCGCCTATCGCGTTCTGGCGCGCAAATATCGTCCCTCGAACTTCTCCGAACTGATCGGCCAAGAGCCGATGGTCCGCACGCTCACCAATGCCTTTGCCACCGGTCGCATCGCCCAGGCCTGGATGCTGACCGGCGTCCGAGGTGTTGGCAAGACGACAACGGCGCGCATCCTGGCGCGGGCGCTCAACTACAAAACCGCCTCCACCGACCAACCGTCCGTCGATCTTGCCGTGCTGGGCGAGCATTGCCAGGCGATCATGGAAGGCCGCCATGTCGATGTCATCGAGATGGACGCCGCCTCGCACACCGGCATCGACGATATCCGCGACATCATCGAGCGCGTGCGTTATGCGCCGGTCTCGGCGCGCTACAAGGTCTACATCATCGACGAAGTGCACATGCTCTCCACCCAGGCCTTCAACGGCCTGCTGAAGACGCTGGAAGAGCCGCCGCCGCACGTCAAGTTCATCTTCGCCACCACCGAAATCCGCAAGGTGCCGATCACCGTGCTGTCGCGCTGTCAGCGCTTTGATCTCAGGCGCATCGACGCCAGCGCGCTGGTCGCGCATCTCGCCTCGATTTCGGCCAAGGAAGGCATTTCGGTCGACGACGACGCGCTGGCCATGGTCGCCCGTGCGGCAGAGGGCTCGGCGCGCGATTCGCTCTCCATCCTCGACCAGGCGATCGCCCATGGCGGCGGCACCGTCAGTGCCGAAGCGGTTCGGGCCATGCTGGGGCTCGCCGACCGCGCCCGCATCGTCGACCTGTTCGAGCATGTGATGAAGGGTGACGTGGCGGCCGCGCTTGGGGAATTCCGCGCGCAATATGACACCGGCGCCGATCCGGCCGCCGTGCTGACCGATCTTGCCGAGTTCAATCATCTTGTTACCCGCCTGCGCTTCGTGCCGGCCGCGATCGACGACGCCTCGCTCTCCGAGGACGAGCGCCAGCGCGGCGCCGATTTCGCCAGGGCTTTGTCGGTCAGGGTGCTGTCCCGGACATGGCAGATGCTGTTGAAAGGCATTCCGGAGGTGCAGTCCTCCAACCGGCCGGTGAGTGCCGCTGAAATGGTGCTGATCCGACTTGCGCATGCCGCTGACCTGCCGACCTTGGACGAAGCGCTGAAATCCCTGGAGGGCGGGTATTCCGCGCCGGGAGGGACGCCGCGTTCGAACGGCGCGCCGGCAAGCCCAGGCAATGGTGGCGGCGCCAGCGCGGTGGCGCAGACGCGCATGCCCACGGGGTCGGGCGGCGCACAGGCCATGCGGCTGGTCGAGGCCGTGCCTGCTCCTGCCGCCTTCGTCGCACCGCGCGAGCCTGTGCCGGAGACGCCGCAGGTGTCGGTAAAGTCGCTGGCCGACATCGTGGCCCTTGCCGACGCGCAGCGCGACATTGCCTTCAAGGTCCTGGTCAAGCGTTGCATGCGCCTCGTTCGCATCGAGCCAGGCCGCATCGACGTCAATCTGACCGACGATGCGCCAAAGATGCTGCTCAACGACCTGACCACCAAGTTGCGGGCCTGGACCGGCCGCAACTGGCTGGTGTCGCTGTCGAAGGAGGAGGGCGGCCAGACCCTGGCCCAGATGGAATCGGCAAAGCGCGAGACGGCCTTTCTCGATGCCAAGAGCGACCCGACGGTCGCCGCCATCCTCGCCCGCTTCCCCGGCGCCAAGATCATCGACGTGCGTATTCCCGACGCACCGGAAGTGGATAGTGACGAAGCGGATCTGCCGGTCGAGCCGGCGGCGGACGACGACGAAATTTAAACAGCATCAATCGCAAAGGAACGCGCGATGAAAGATCTTCTCGGCCTGATGGGCAAGGCAAAGGAAATGCAGGCCAAGTTCCAGGCCATGCAGGACGAGATCGCCACGCTGGAGGCCACCGGTCAGGCCGGCGGCGGTCTGGTGGTGGTGACGCTCACCGGAAAATTCGAGATGAAGTCGCTGAAGATCGACCCGTCCCTGTTCAAGGAGGACGAGGTCGAGATTCTGGAGGACCTCTTGCTTGCCGCCCATAATGACGCCAAAGTCAAGGTCGAGCAGATCATGCAGGAAAAGACCAAGGCGCTGACCGCCGGATTGCCGATACCGCCTGGAATGAAGCTGCCTTTCTAGCCATGGCGCCAAGCCCGTGATCGAAGAGCCGTCGGACAGGTTGATCGAGCAGCGGATCCGCAACAGGATCTATGAGATTCTTGAAATCCTGGCGGAGTGCGACGAGGGCGTGGACCTCGTAAGCATAAATGGCTACTTCAATCTCTTCGAGGATTTCGTCCATCGCCCGTCGATAGAATCCGGCATGTCGGCTCTTTCGAGGGACGAGCGTGCCATCGTGCTGGAAATCGCCCATTTCCTGGAAGTGGCCTGCGAAGCAACGCCGGACTTCACCAAGGCGGAGTTCATAGCCAGCGGCTGGCCGGAGCAGATCGCGCCGAAAGCAAGGGATGCGCGGGCGCTGTTTCTGATTCGCGGCCTGTTTTCGGAAGAGTTCGAAGAGGCCGAGCCTGGACGGGCCAACATAGCGCAGGCCGCGCGATAGTCGGGTTTTTGCCATTGAACTGTGCCAATTTGAGCACTCTTTTCAGTTAATAACGCTTTAGCCATCTTTTTGCCCGAAAGTGTCTCATTCTTGCCGCAGCCTGGGGGCGGGCATTGAAATGAGGGTTACTTGTTGATCGCCACGCGATGGAAGACGCCGCTGTTGCTCGGTGTCGTCACCTCCCCGCTGTTTTTGGCCGGTTGCAGTCAGACCACGTCGCACGGCATGTCCGTCGCGAGCCTGACCAGCGCCATCACGCCGAGCTTCCTGAGCTCGCGGGCCTACAGCCACACACCGAAGGACAAGGAGTGCCTGGAGCGCGCCATGTTCTTTGAGTCCAACCGTTCGAGCCGGGACGGCATGATCGCCGTCGGCACGGTGGTCATGAACCGGCTGCGGTCCGGTCAGCATGGCAGCACCATCTGCGAGGTGGTCGGCGAGCCCGGGCAGTTCGCGCCCGGCGTCATGACGAGGCCGATGAATTCGCGGGCTTTGCCCGATGTCGAGGCCGCCGCCGACGCCGTGCTGAAGGGTGAGCGGCAGACCAAGCTGAAGAACACGATGTATTTCCACACCGCTGGCCTTCGCTTCCCCTACAAGAACATGCACTACACGATGGTTGCCGGCGGCAATGCGTTCTACGAGAAGCGTGGCCGCAACTGGCAGCCGCTGCCGGATGAGCCGCAGGTTGCGGTCGCCTACGCGGCGCCCTCGCTGTCAAAACCTGTCGCACCTGCGGTACTGGTTGCCTCCGCCGCGCCTGTTCCCGTGGTCAAGCCAACAGCCGGCAAAACCACGACAGCTGAGCCTGTCTACACGACCGCTTCCATCCAGCCGCGACCGAAGCCCGCCAGGGAAACGCTGGTGGCGATGCAGGAGCCCATGCAGGAACCGGATGCGGCCCGCTTTGGAGGCAATTTGCAGCCACGGACGATACCGTTCCCGGCTGCTTCGCAGCAGCAGGCGACGATGGCCTTTGAAGCGACGCCCGAGAACACCGATGCGATCGGCGCGATGATCGCCAGCCAGAGCCGGCCGCTGCAGGAATAAAGTGCCGGGGAGGGACTGTCAGCACGGTCCTGCCCCGCATGTTCCAAAGCGCGCGGAAAAATCCTAAACCGGTGCGATGTCGAAGCGAATCGCCGGTCCCGAAATCGAACGCCTGATCCAGCTCCTGGCCAAGGTGCCGGGGCTTGGTCCCCGCTCGGCCAGGCGCGCGGCCCTTCATCTGATCAAGAAGAAGGAGCAGCTGTTGTCGCCGCTCGCCGCTGCCATGGGCGAGGCGGCCGACAAGGTGCGGATATGCTCGACCTGCGGCAATGTCGATACGTCGGACCCCTGCATGATCTGCACCGACCCGCGCCGCGATGCCGGCATCCTAATCGTCGTCGAGGATGTTTCCGATCTGTGGGCGCTCGAACGCGCGGCGGCCATGAACGTGCGCTACCATGTGCTCGGCGGCACGCTGTCGCCGCTCGACGGTATCGGCCCCGAGCAGCTCAACATCCGCTCGCTGGTCGACCGTGTCGCCGGCGGCGAGGTGAAAGAGATCATCTTGGCCGTCAACGCCACGGTCGAAGGCCAGACGACGGCGCACTACCTCACCGACCAATTGTCCGGCTTCGACATCAAGGTGACGCGGCTGGCGCATGGCGTGCCCGTCGGCGGCGAACTCGACTATCTCGACGAGGGAACGCTGGCCGCGGCATTGCGGTCGCGGACGGCGTTTTGACGGGGCTGGCGGAGGATTCTCGGATGAGCGGCTTTCTCCAAGCGATTGAACGCGGCCTCTATCAACTGGCCATCGCGATTTTCCTCGCCATCCTTGTCACGTTGGGCGCTTCCGCTCCCGCCTCGGCTGCAAAGGTCGATGACCAGTTCCGCAACTGGCTGCAGAGCGAGCTCTGGCCGGAAGCCAAGGCGAAGGGGATTTCCAGGGAGACCTTCGATGCCGCCTTCGACGGCATCAAGCCGAACCTCAAACTGCCGGACCTGGTCTTGCCGGGCGAGAAAGCGACAACGCCACAAAAGCAGCATCAGGCCGAGTTCGGTTCGCCCGGCGCCTACTTCGCCGAAAAGACCATCGGTGCCGTCGTCGCTGGCGGCCGGGCGCGCGCTGCCACCAACGGCAGCACGCTGGCGGCGATCGAGAAACGGTTTGGTGTGCCGGGTGAAATCCTGCTGGCGATCTGGGGCCGCGAGACCGGTTTCGGCGCGGCCAAGATGCCTTACGACGCGTTCGAGGTGCTGGGCACCAAGGCGTTCATGTCGACCAAAAAGGAGTTTTATCGCACCGAACTGCTGGCCGCGCTGGAGATCGTCGAGCGTGGGCTGGCTCCCGTCGGCGCGATGAAATCGTCCTGGGCGGGCGCGCTCGGCCAGCCGCAGTTCATGCCGACCTCGTTCCTGAAGCACGCGGTAGCCTATAATGGCGGCGGCCGGGCCGACATCTGGAACTCCGTGCCGGACACGCTGGCCTCCATCGCCAACTATCTCGATCACTATGGTTGGGTGAAGGGCCGTGGCTGGGGCTTCGAAGTGACGGTGCCCACGGCGGTTTCCTGTTCGCTCGAGGGGCCGGACCAAGGCAAGAAAATCGCGCAATGGGCGGCGATGGGCATCAAGCGCGTCGACGGCAAGCCGTTCCCGGCAAGCGAATTGAAGGCCGAGGGCTTTCTGCTGATGCCGGCCGGGCGCAGCGGCCCGGCCTTCGTCGTCACGCCCAATTTCTATGTGATCAAGGAATACAACAACAGTGATCTCTATGGCCTGTTCATCGCCCACGCCGCCGACCGCATCGCGCATGGCGACAGCAATTTTTCCGGCAGCTGGGGCGCTGTCGGTGGCCTCTACCGATCCGACATCGCCGCACTGCAGCGGGCGCTGGAAGCCAAGGGCTATGATGTCGGCAGCGCCGATGGTTTGCCCGGCTTCAAGACACGCCGCTCGATCGGCACATGGCAGGCCAAGAACGGCCGTCCCGCCACCTGCTTTCCGGACGCTGATCTGGTCGCGGTGCTTAAGTAGCTCCGATATTAGCAGATTTTTCCCGATTGGCCGCGCCGATTAGCTTGCTTATGCATCGACTCACTGCCGCCCCTTCGGCTCCAATGCGCTGTCTTGCAAATGCTCGTTGCCGGCTTGAAAGCTGCCGGCTATGGTGTTGACCAGCTGGACAAAAAACGCGACGTTGAAGGTCAGAGGGCCGTCGTCAGGCCCCGAAAAGAATTGTGCAGCCCTGAGCCGGGAACTCAGGTCAATAACCAACAAAAAGGGAACAATCACCATGATGATGGAAAAGTTTGCACTACGCTCTCGTACCTTGCTTGCGGGCGCGGCGATGTCCGCGCTGCTCATCGGCGTTGCACCTGCCTTCGCCGTCACGCCCGCCGACACGCTGGTCGAGGGCTTTGCCATCGACGACATCATCTCCATGGATCCGGGCGAGGCCTTCGAGCTGTCGACCGCCGAGGTCACCGGCAACACCTATGACCTGCTTGTCCGGCTCGACCTCAGCGACACATCCAAGGTCAAGGCCGATCTCGCCGACAGCTGGAGCGTCTCCGACGACGGGCTGACCTATACATTCAAGCTCAAGCCCGGCCTGAAGTTCGCCTCGGGCAATCCGATCACGGCGGCCGATGTCGCCTATTCGTTCGAGCGGGTCGTCAAGCTGGACAAGAGCCCGGCCTTCATCATCGAACAGTTCGGCATCAGCGGCGACAACGTTGCCGCCAAGGCCAAGGCCGTCGACGACGCCACCTTCCAGTTCACCGTCGACAAGGCCTATGCGCCGAGCTTCGTCTTGAACTGCCTGTCGGCCACGGTCGCCTCGGTCGTCGACAGCAAGCTGGTCAAG
Organism: Mesorhizobium shangrilense; assembly: GCF_040537815.1. Lineage (NCBI taxonomy): Bacteria > Pseudomonadati > Pseudomonadota > Alphaproteobacteria > Hyphomicrobiales > Phyllobacteriaceae > Mesorhizobium > Mesorhizobium shangrilense. The sequence goes on along the minus strand of NZ_JBEWSZ010000001.1, from coordinate 3,653,249 downwards.
GAGCACGTCGTCAAGGCAGCGCCGACCGCCGACTACAAATATGACAACGACTTCGGCAACGCCTGGCTGAAGACCGGCTATGCCGGTTCCGGCGCCTACAAGCTGCGTGAATGGCGCGCCAACGAAGCTGTCGTCATGGAACGCAACGACAATTATCACGGCGACAAAGCCAAGCTTGCCCGCGTCATCTACCGCAACATGAAGGAAAGCTCGGCACAGCGCCTGGCGCTCGAAGCCGGCGACATCGACGTCGCCCGCAACCTTGAGCCGAATGATCTCGACGCCATCGCCAAGAACGACAAGCTGACGACCACCAGCGCGCCGAAAGGCACGGTCTACTATATCAGCCTCAACCAAAAGAACCCTAATCTCGCCAAGCCCGAGGTTCGCCAGGCTTTCAAGTATCTGGTCGACTATGACGCCTTGAGCACAACCATCCTCAAGGGCATCGGCGAAATCCACCAGTCCTTCCTGCCCAAGGGCGACCTCGGCGCCATGGACGACAATCCCTTCAAGCTCGACGTCGCCAAGGCCAAGGAACTGCTGGCCAAGGCCGGTCTGCCGGACGGCTTCAGCGTAACCATGGATGTGCGCACCGGCCAGCCGACCACCGGCATGGCGGAATCGATCCAGCAGACGCTGGGCCAGGCCGGCATCAAGCTGGAGATCATTCCAGGCGACGGCAAGCAGACGCTGACCAAGTACCGCGCCCGCAACCACGACATCTATATCGGCAATTGGGGCCAGGACTATTTCGACCCGAACTCCAACGCCCAGACCTTTGCCTCGAACCCGGACAATTCGGATGCCGGCAAGTCCCACACGCTCGCCTGGCGCAATGCTTGGGACATTCCGGACCTGACCAAGGAAACGGAAGCGGCTCTGCTGGAGAAGGATTCGGGCAAGCGCGCGGACATGTACAAGGATCTGCAGCAGAAGGTCCTCGACACCAGCCCCTTTGTCATCATCCATCAGCAACTGGAAGTCGCCGGGTTGCGCAAGAACCTCAAGGGCTTCGCGCTTGGCCCGAGCTTCGACAGCAATTTTGTCGGCCCGGTCTCGAAAGAGTAACGCCAGCGGACGCGCCACATGAGCGCGATTGAAAACGAAGGCGGGCGCCGCAGCGCCCGCGCCGTCGCCATTGCGTCGGCGACCGGCCGCTTCCTGGTCATCGCGGTAACGACCTATCTTGGTCTTCTCGCGGTGACATTCTTCATCGGCCGGGTCATTCCGATCGATCCGGTGCTGGCGGTGCTCGGCGATCGCGCCCCTGTCAGTGTCGTCGAGCGCACACGTCGCGAAATGGGCCTCGACCTGCCGCTGGTCGAGCAGTTCTACATCTATGTGAAAAATGCCCTGAATGGGGATTTCGGTACATCGGTGCTGACCACCAACCCGGTCATGACCGACATTCGCCGCGCCCTGCCGGCAACGACGGAATTGGCGACGCTTGGAACGCTGATCGGTGCGCTGTTCGGCGTGCCGCTTGGCGTGTTGGCGGCGGTGAAGCGCGGCAGCCTCATCGACCAGATCGTGCGCATCATTGGCCTGATCGGCTATTCCGTTCCGATCTTCTGGCTCGGCCTGCTCGGGCTCGTCCTGTTCTATGCCAAGCTGCAATGGGTGGCCTTCCCGGCAAGGCTCGACGTCGTTTACGAATACACCTTCACGCCGATCACCGGCTTCTATCTTCTCGACTCCGCGATGCAGGGGCAGTGGGACGTCTTCTACGACGCCTTCCGGCACATCATCCTGCCGGCCTCGCTGCTCGGCTATTTCTCGCTCGCCTATATCAGCCGCATGACGCGCTCGTTCATGCTCAACGAACTGGCGCAGGAATACATCGTCGCCGCGCGCGCCAAGGGCCTGTCCGAAACCCGCATCATCTGGGGCCACGCGCTGCGCAACGCCGCGGTGCCGATGGTAACCGTGATTGCGCTGTCCTATGCCGGGCTGCTTGAAGGCTCGGTGCTGACCGAGACCGTGTTCTCCTGGCCGGGCATCGGCCTCTACATCACCAACTCGTTGCAGAATGCCGACATGAACGCGGTGCTCGGCGGCACCATCGTCATCGGTTCGGTGTTCATCGGCATCAATCTCCTGTCCGATCTGCTCTACCGCGTGCTCGATCCGAGGACGAAGACAGGATGAGTACACAGGCCATCCAGAGCCGTCGCGAGTGGCTGCTCAGCGAGCGGCCGGCGTCGCGTATGCAGGCACGGCTCGGCCGCGCCTATGTCGCGTGGCGGCGCTTTTCCGCCAACAGGCTGGCATTTCTCGGCCTGCTCATCATCATTGCCTTGCTGGTCATCGCCGCCCTTGCCGGCGTGCTGGCGCCCTATTCGCCGACATTCGGCGATCTCAAGAATTCGCGGTTGCTGGCGCCCAGTGCCGAACACTGGTTCGGCACTGACGACCTTGGCCGCGATATCCTTTCGCGCATTCTCTACGGCTCACGATGGACACTCTACGTGGTCATCCTGGTCGCCATCATAGCGGCGCCGATCGGCTTGCTGGTCGGCACCGTTGCCGGCTATGCCGGCGGCTGGACCGATGCCGTCCTGATGCGCATCACCGACATCTTCCTCGCCTTCCCCAAGCTGATCCTCGCGCTGGCCTTCGTCGCGGCCCTCGGCCCGGGCATCGAGAACGCGGTGCTCGCCATCGCCATCACCTCATGGCCGCCTTACGCCCGTATCGCGCGCGCCGAGACGCTGACGGTGCGCAATTCCGATTACATCAAGGCTGTGCAATTGATGGGCGCCTCGCCCTTCCGCATCGTGCTGCGCCACATCATGCCGCTCTGCATTTCCTCGCTCATCGTCAGGGTGACGCTCGACATGGCCGGCATCATCCTGACTGCGGCCGGCTTGGGCTTCCTTGGCCTCGGCGCCCAACCGCCGCTGCCCGAATGGGGCACGATGATCGCATCGGGCCGCCGCTTCGTGCTCGACCAGTGGTGGGTGGCCGGCGCGCCCGGTTTCGCCATCCTCATCGTCAGCCTCGGCTTCAACCTGCTCGGCGACGGTCTTCGCGACGCGCTCGATCCCCGGAGTGGTGACCAATGAGCGGCGACCAATGAGCACGCTTCTCGACGTCGACGATCTGCGCGTCACATTTCCCACCCGCACCGGCCTGATCGAGGCGGTGCGTGGCGTCTCCTTCTCGCTCGGCCGCGAGCGGCTCGGCATCGTCGGCGAATCCGGTTCCGGCAAGTCGCAGACCGGCCGCGCCATCATGGGCCTGACGCCGCCGCAGGCCAGGATATCGGCCAACAAGCTCGCCTTCGACGGCATCGACCTGTTGGCGGCATCGCCGCGCGAACGGCGGGCGCTGCGTGGAAAACGCATCGCCATGATCCTGCAGGATCCGAAATATTCACTCGATCCGGTGATGAGCATTGGCCGCCAGATCGTCGAGACGCTGCGTACGCATGAGAAGGTCGGCAAGGCCGAGGCGCGCGACAGGGCGCTGGCCATGCTGGAAGCCGTGCAGATCCGCGACCCCGGCCGTGTCTTCGACCTGCACCCGCACGAGGTCTCCGGCGGCATGGGTCAGCGCGCCATGATCGCCATGATGTTGATCGCCGGACCGGAGATGATGATCGCCGACGAGCCGACCTCGGCGCTCGACGTCACCGTGCAGCTCGACGTGCTCGGCATCCTCGACAAGCTGGTCAGCGAGCGCGGCATGGGGCTGATCTTCATCTCGCATGATCTGCGTCTGGTCTCGTCCTTCTGCGACCGGGTCATCGTCATGTATGCCGGCAAGGTGGTCGAGCAGCTCAAGGCGTCGGAGCTTGGCCGCGCGCAGCATCCCTATACGCGCGGTCTGCTCAACTGCATGCCCAGGATCGACGACGACCGTCACCCGCTGCCGGTGCTCGACCGCAAGCCGGAGTGGGCGGCATGAGCGCGGCTCTTGTCGTGGACGGGCTGGAAGTGCTCTTCGACCGGTTTCGCGCGCTGAAAGGCGTCAGCCTCGAGGTGCAGTCGGGAGAATCCTTTGGACTCGTCGGCGAGTCCGGATCCGGCAAGTCGACGCTGCTGCGGGCCATTGCCGGTCTCGCGCCGGTCGCCTCGGGCAGCATCACCGTCAGCGGCAAACGCCTTGGCGCACGGCGCGACAAGGCCTTTTACCGCGAAGTGCAGATGGTCTTCCAGGACCCGTACGGTTCGCTCCATCCGCGCCAGACGGTCGACCGCCTGCTGCAGGAACCGCTCGCCATCCATGGTTTTGCCGACGGCGAAAAGCGCATCCAGCGGGCGCTGGACGAGGTTGGCTTGGGCAATGGCTTCCGCTTCCGCTATTCGCACCAATTGTCGGGCGGCCAGCGCCAGCGCGTGGCGATCGCGCGCGCCCTGATCCTGGAACCGTCGATCCTGCTGCTCGACGAGCCGACCTCGGCGCTCGACGCGTCCGTGCAGGCGGAGGTGCTCAACCTGCTCGAGGAAATCCGTCGCCGGCGCAAGCTGACCTTCCTGATGGTCAGCCACGACCTCGCCATCATCACCCATATGTGCGAACGGCTGATGGTGATGCAGAATGGCGAGGCGGTCGAGAATCTGACGGCGGACGATCTTGTCGAGCGTCGCGTGACCAAGGATTACACGCGCAACCTCTTAAGGGCCAGCGACGGGTTTGTGCGGGCGTAGTTCGGGAACTCGGCGATCGTGTTTCGCAGCTCAGGCTGCCCCACCTTCGGGCACAGATTCCCCTTGCGCGCCTTCGCTATCCTGCCTCTCCTTCGGCTCCTTGATCCGGAACCAAGCCACATAAAGCGCCGGCAGGAACAAGAGCGTGATCGCCGTGCCGGCAATGATGCCGCCCATCATGGCGAAGGCCATAGGCGCCCAGAACACTTCGCGCGCGATCGGGATCAGCGCCAGGCTGGCGGCGGCGGCCGTCAGCGCGATCGGCCGCATGCGGTGTTCGGTGGCCTCGATCACGGCCGTCCAGCGGTCCTTGCCCTCGGCGACGAGGTGCTCGATCTGCACGATCAGGATGACCGAGTTGCGGATCAGGATGCCGATCAGCGCCAGCACGCCGAGGATGGCGACGAAGCCGAGCGGCGCACCGCTGGGCAACAGTGCGGCGACCACGCCGATCAGCCCGAGCGGCGCCACGGCCACGACCAGGAACAGGCGCTGGAAGCTTTGCAACTGGATCATCAGGATCGTCGCCATCAGGAACAGCATCAACGGCACCACGGCCGCGATCGGCCCTTGGCTTTTGGCGCTTTCCTCAACCGTTCCGGCGGTGGCGACGGCGTAGCCGACCGGCAGCTTGGCGATGAAGGCGTCGACCGAGGGTTTCAGTTCCTTGTCCACCGTGGCCGGCAGCGCGTCGCCGACCATTCCGGCGAGCACGGTGACGGTCGGCACGCGGTCGCGCCGCCACACGGTCGGCTGTTCCATTTCGTAGTGGAAGTTCGCAACGGAGGCGAGCGGGATCGATTCGCCGTTGCCGGTCGGCAATTGCATGTTCTGCAGCGTCTCGATCGAGCCGCGCTCGGCGGCACTCGACCGGGCGATGACGTTGATCAAATAGGTGGCGTCGCGCACCTGGGTGATGGTGACGCCGCCGACGACGAGGTTCATCGCGCTGGCGATATCCGACGATGTGATGCCAAGCTGGCGCGCCTTGTCCTGCAGCACGTCCACCTTCAGCATCCGCGCCGGCTCGTTCCAGTCGAAGGTCGGCGCGCCCAGCTTCGGATTGGCCGAGATAACGCCGGCCAGTTGCTGGGACAGCGTCCTTACCGTTTGAACGTCGGGGCCACTGACGCGATATTGCACCGGCCGGCCCACGGGTGGTCCGAGTTCAAGCGTCTTGACGAAGGCATCGGTGCCGACGAAATCCTCGCGCAGCAGCTTCTCGATGGCAGCCTGCACCCGGTTGCGGGCCTCGATGTTCTTGGTGACGATGACGGTCTGGCCGAAATAGGGATTGGCCGGCTGCACGTCATAGGCCAGCACGAAGCGCACCGCGCCTTGGCCGATATAGGAACTCCAGTGGTCGATGTCGGGATTGCCGGCGAGAGCTGTCTTTTCGAAGCGCTCCATCTGGTCGCGCGTCTCGGTGATCGAACTGTTCTGCGGCAGGTTCCAGTCGACGATGAGCTCAGGCCGATCCGACGACGGGAAGAACTGCTGCTGGACATGGCCCATGCCGACGATCGACGCGCCAAACAGCAGGATCGTCGCGATGACGGTGAGCCAATGATGCCGCACCGATCCGATGAGGACGGTACGGAACATCGAGCTGAAGCGTCCGGGTTTGTCCTGGTGCTTGTGCTTCATCGTCGCCGGCAGGATGGTGACGCCGAGCAACGGCGCAAAAAGCACCGCCACGATCCAAGAGACCAGCAGGGACACGGCAATGACGACGAACAGCGTGTAGGTGTATTCGCCGGCGGAGCTGCTGTTGAGGCCGATGGGAATAAAGCCGGTGACGGTCACCAGCGTTCCCGTCAGCATCGGGAACGCCGTCGACGTGTAGACATAGGTCGCTGCCTTGCGCAGCGTGTCGCCGGCCTCCAGCCGCGCCACCATCATCTCCACCGCGATCATGGCGTCATCGACGAGAAGGCCGAGCGCAATGATCAGCGCACCCAGCGAAATGCGCTGCAGCGAGATGCCGAGATAGTCCATGAACAGGAAGGTGATGGCCAGCACCAGCGGGATCGACAGCGCCACGACGAAGCCGGCACGCAAGCCCAGGCTGATGAAGGAGACGGCCAGCACGATAGCCACCGCCTCGAACAATGCGCGGGTGAAGCCCGAAACGGCTTCCTCGACGATCACCGGCTGGTCGGCGACCAGATGGACCCCTACACCGACCGGCAGGTCGGCGACGATCCTGTTTATTTCGGCCTGCAGCGCCTTGCCGAATTCGAGCACGTTGGCGTTGGGCTTCATGCCGATGGCGAGCCCGATGGCATCCTCGCCGTTGAAGCGGAACAGCGCTGTCGGCGGATCGGCATAGCCGCGGGTGATCGTCGCCACGTCGCTCAGCCGGAAGAACCGGTCGTTGACGCGCAGATTGATGGCGCGCAGGCTCTCTTCTGAGGTGAACTGGCCGCTGACGCGCACACTGATGCGCTCCGGTCCGGTCTGGATGACGCCGGACGGCGCGATCGCGTTCTGGGCTTGCAGGCTCGCCACGATCGCCTGCTGGTTCAGGCCCAGCGCCGCGATCTGGCGGGTCGAGAATTCGAGATATATAGCCTCGTCCTGCGCGCCGATCAGGTCGACCTTGCCGGCGTTCGGCACGGCCAGGATCCTGGTGCGGGCGTCCTCGACATAGTCGCGCAGCTGGCGCAGGGTCAGCCCGTCGGCGGTGAAAGCGTAGATATTGCCGAACACGTCGCCGAAATTGTCGTTGAAGAACGGACCCTGCACGCCCTCCGGAAACTGCGGGCGGATGTCGTTGATCATGTTGCGGACACGGACCCATGTCGGGACCAAGTCACGCGCCTTGGTGGATGGCTTCAGGTTGACGAAGATGATTGTCTGGCCGGCCGTGGTGACGGACTTGGAGTAGTCGAGGCTGTCCAGTTCCTCCAGCTTCTTCTCGATGCGGTCGGTCACCTGGCTCAGCGTGTCGTCCACCGAGGCGCCCGGCCAGTTGGCCTGGATCAGCATCGTCTTGATGGTGAAGTCAGGGTCTTCCTCGCGGCCGAGATTGAGGTAGGCCGAGACGCCGGCCACGACGAAGACCAGCATGAAATACCAGACCAGCGAACGGTGGCTGAGCGCCCAGTCGGAGAGGTTGAAGCCCTTCACTTGGCGGCTCCTTCAAGGATCTTGACCGTCTCGCCATCGGTGAGGCTGTGGATGCCGGCGGTGACCAAGCGCATCCCCGCATCGAGCCCCGAGGCGACGGTGAAGGAATTCGCGTTGCGGTCGCCGACCTTGATGTCGCGCAGATGCACGGCAAGGGATTGCGGGTCGACGATCCACACCTGCTGGCCGCCGTCTTTCTCGAGCAGAGCCGACAGCGGCAGCTCGATGATCGGATCGATCGCCGTCACACGGGTTGCCGTCACAGTAGAGCCAAGTCGGAATGCCGTTGGCGCGTCGAGCAGTGTCAGCCGCACGCGCCGGGTCCTGGTCGAGCTGTCGGCCTGCGGGGCAATCTCGCGTAGTTTGGCCTGTGTGCGGATCGAGGGCGCCGACTGCAGGATGATTTCGAACCCAGTGCCTGCCGAAAGGTCGCCCGTCAGCCGGTCAGGGATATCGACCACCGCCTCGCGCACGTCGGAGCGAGCGACGGTCAACACTGTCTGGCCGGCGGCCACGGTCTGCCCGACCTCGGCGCTCACCGCCGTGACGACACCGTCGAAATCCGAAAACAGCCGGGCGTAGCCAAGCTGCTCTTCCGATCTTGCCAGTGCCGCCTTGGCGCGCTCGACATCGGCTTGCGCCGCTTGCCGCGCCTGCAGAGCAGCGTCGTAGGTGGCCTGCGAAGTGTTCTTGTCGGCAAGCAGCGCGCGCTGGCGCTCCTCGCTGCCCGCGGCGTTGGTGAATTCGGCCTGGGCGTTCGACAGGCCGGCCTTGGCTCCCTGCACGGCAAGCTCCAGCGCCGTCGGGTCGAGCGTGGCGATCGTCGTGCCCCTGGTGACGAGATCGCCGACATTGACGTCGCGTGTGACGATGCGGCCGAGAAGGCGGAATGCGAGGTTGGCGCTGAATTCCGGCTCGATGGCGCCGGCAAAGCCGAGCGTCTGGCTGGTCCGGGGTTGGACGACCACCGAAAGCACCGGCCTGATGATCTCCGGCGTCTTTTCCGGCTCGGCCGAACAGGCGGCGAGGAAGACCAGCACCGACAGTCCGAGTGCGCGTGACTGCCGGCTCATTGCTCGGTCTCCCCGGCGATCTCGACGACTGCGCCGGGACTGAGCAACTGGCCGCCGGCGGTGACGACGTGTTGTCCGGCTTCGAGCCCCTTGTTGACGACGATGACGCCGGAATCATAGGCCAGGATGTCGACAGGTACCACGGTGACGGCCTTGGACGCCGGGTCGACGAGCCAGACCGCCGGTGTCCCGGCGCTGGAGGTCAGCGCTTGCCACGGCAGGATCATGGCCTTGACCGGCCTGGCGCCGACGGAGCCGGTGACGGCGGCGCCAAGCGGCATGGCGGCGGGTGTATTGGGGATGGCGACCTTCACGCGAACCGATGCGGAAGCAGGATCGACGACCGGTGAAATCTCGCGCACCATGCCTGTCGCCTTGACGGCCGGATCGGACACCAGCGTGACGGACACCGGCGGCGGCGCTGTCGAACTGCCGGCGACTAGTGTTTCAGGGACGTTGAAGACCGCGTCGCGGTCGCCGTCCTCGGCAACGGTGAAGACGGTTTGCGCCGCCTGTACCACCTGGCCGGCTTCCACCATGCGCGCGGTGACGATGCCAGGCCTGGTCGACCGCAATTCGGTGAAGGACAGGTTGTCCTTTGCATTGTCCAGCGCGCTTTGCGCCTGTTGCACGCTGCCTTGCGCCACACTTTGCGCCTGGTCCGCCGCGTCGTAGTCGCGTCGCGTGGTGAAACCCTTGGCAAGCAGCGTCTTTTGCCGCGCGAACGCGGCGGCGGCCTGCGTCAGTTGCGCCTGGGCCGCATCGAGATCGGCCTGCGCCGAGCGCAGGTCCGATTCCTGTTCCTGCGGATCGATGCGCGCCAGCAAGGTGTCCTTGTCGATATGCTGACCGATCTCCACGAACCGTTCGGCGATACGGCCGCCGACCCGGAAGGACAGGTTGTTCAGCGTCCGCGCCGCGATCACGCCGGTCAACGATGTGGTCGGCGCATAATCGGAGACCTTCACTTCTTCGGCGCGCACCATGATCGGCAGTTTGTGCGCAGCCGCCTCCTGCTTCTGGCAACCGGCAAGGAGAAATGTCATCAGGGAGCAGGCCAGAATGGTGGACGCTGTCTGCAACGGCAAATGTCTGGGGGCTTTGTGCGATGGCTGCGGGGCGGACGATGTCGCGTTCCAGCTCATGGCTTCCCTCGCCGGGCGCGACTGTCCTGACGGTAACGCGTTGCAGGCTGCACGAAGATAATCGATCCCCACAAAAAAGGGAACCTCTCTCGTACGCGTATCGGCCGACTGGCTAGGACCTCGCGGGACCATTGCCGGACGACAGGCCCAATCGCCTCCCGGTGGTGCCGACTTGAGGAAAATATGAAATAAGGTCAGAAGACTTCCCGGCAGCCATCAAACGAGAACGGGCGACAGCCTGACGAGGGATAAAATGAAGAATTCAGCCATTTCCGAACGCAAGAACCAGTCGATTTCGCGCGGCGTCGGAATGACCACGCAGATCTACGCCGAAAAGGCCGAAAACTCCGAAATATGGGATGTTGAGGGCCGTCGCTACATCGACTTCTCGTCCGGCATTGCCGTGGTCAACACCGGCCATCGCCACCCCAAGGTGATCGAGGCGGTCAAGGCGCAGCTCGACCGCTTCACCCACACCTGCCACCAGGTTGTGCCCTATGAAAGCTATGTGCGGCTGGCCGAACGGCTGAACGCCATGCTGCCCGGCAAGTTCGAGAAGAAGACCATCTTCGTCACGACCGGCGCCGAGGCGGTCGAGAACGCCATCAAGATCGCCCGCAACGCCACCGGCCGCCAGGCCGTCATCGCCTTTGGCGGCGGCTTCCATGGCCGCACCTTCATGGGCATGGCGCTGACCGGCAAGGTCGTGCCTTACAAAGTCGGCTTCGGCGCCATGCCGGGCGACGTCTACCACGTGCCGTTCCCCGTGCCGCTGCATGGTGTCTCGGTCGCCGATTCGCTGGCAGCGCTGGACAAGCTGTTCAAGGCGGATGTCGATCCGGCCCGCGTCGCAGCGATCATCATCGAGCCTGTGCAGGGTGAGGGCGGCTTCTACGACGCGCCGCGTGAACTCCTGACCGCGCTGCGCAAGCTCTGCGACCAGCACGGCATGCTTCTGATCGCCGACGAAGTGCAGACCGGCTTTGCTCGTACGGGCAAGATGTTTGCGATGGATCACCATGACGTGGCGGCCGACATCACCACCATGGCCAAGAGCCTGGCTGGCGGCTTCCCCTTGGCCGCGGTCACCGGTCGCGCCGAGATCATGGATGCTCCCGCCCCCGGCGGGCTCGGCGGCACCTATGGCGGCAGCCCGATCGGCGTCGCCGCCGCGCATGCGGTGCTCGATGTGATCGAAGACGAGAAGCTCTGCGATCGGGCCAACACGCTGGGTGCAAGGCTGAAGCAGCGGCTGCAGTCGATCCGTGACGACGTGCCCGAGATCGTCGACATCAGGGGCCTCGGCTTCATGAACGCGGTCGAGTTCAACGACGTCAAGAAGGGCCTGCCGTCGGCCGAGATCGCCAATGCGATCCGGTTGAAGGCGCTCGACAAGGGGCTGATCCTGCTGACCTGCGGCGTCTATGGCAACGTCATCCGCTTCCTCGCGCCGATCACCATCCAGGACAACGTCATGAACGAGGCGCTCGACATTCTGGAAAGCTCGATCCGCGAAGTCTGCGCCGCCTGATCATGGATGTCGGCTCGAGCGGTTCTGGCAAGGAACCGCTCACCGATATCCATAGGGTCGGGTTTTCGAGCCGACCGAGACGCTTTGTTCCGAAGCCTAGGCTGGCGTCTTTGGCTGGAAGGCGGCAAGCGCCGCCTTCAGTCCATCCGGTCCTGTCGCCACCGTTTCCGGCGTCGGCGAGAAGCCGGCGCCGAGCATCTTGCGGCCAAGCATGTGATCGCCCGGACGGTTGACCGATTCGATGCCGAGCAGCCGGTTCCCCGCATAATGGTAGATCGAGAACTTGTTGTCGGGCAGGTCGCCCAGCACGACATGGCTGTCGCCACCGGCGGTCAGGCCGACCATCTGCAGCTTCATGTCGCCAATGTCGGACCAGAACCACGGCACCGCTGAAAAAGCGTCGGCGTGGCCGGCAATCGTTCTTGCGGCAAGCCGCGCCTGGTCCGTGGCGTTCTGCACCGATTCCAGCCGCACGTCAGTGCTGGTGAACCAGTGCCGGTAAGAGGCAGTGTCGCCGATCGCGAGAATCTCCGGCACCGAACTGCGCATCTGGTGATCGACACGGATGCCGTTGGCGACGGCGAGGCCGGCGGCTTCAGCCAGTTCGACATTCGGCACGGCGCCGATGCCGACGATGACCATGCGCGCCGGCAACCTTTCGCCGGCTGAGGTGATCGCGGCCACGACATGGCCGTTTTCGCCTTCCAGCCGTGCGATCGAGGTGCCGGTAAGGATGCGCACGCCGGTTGCTTCCAGCCGTTGGCGGACATGGCTGGCCACCACCGGCGCCACCGCGCGGCCGAGCAGGCGGTCCACCGCCTCGACCACTGTCACCGTGCGGCCGGCTGCCCGCAGCGTGGCGGCGATTTCCAACCCGATGAAGCCGCCGCCGAGAATGACGACTTCGTCGCTCTGCGCGCTGAGGTCACGGATCAGCCGAGCGTCATTGAGCGAGCGCAGCGACAGCACGCCCGAAAGCTCCGAGCCGGGCAAGGCGAGTGTGCGCGGACGAGACCCTGTCGCAAGGATCAGGTGGTCGAAGGCCAATGAACCGCCGCCCGCGATCTCCAGGCTTCGGTTGCCGGCATCAATCCGCTCGATCCGCACACCCGGCCGGAAATCGATGATGCTGCCCGTGTAGAAGGCCTCGCCGCGCAGTGGCTGCGGCTTTGCCTCGGCATCCTTGATGAAGGTCTTCGACAGCGGCGGCTTGTGGTAGGGCAGGTCCTTCTCGTCGCCGATCAGGACCACCGGCCCGTCATAGCCTTCCTCGCGCAAACTCGCGGCCGCCTGCACGCCCGCATGACCCGCACCGACAATGACAACACCGTTCTTCATCGAAAGCCCAATTCCTGTTTCCGAAGTCTAAAGCGCGTCGCGTTCTGGTTTTATGCATGTCGCTATCCCAAAACCGCTGCGCACTTTTGGACGACATGCATTAAAAGGTTTTCGCCAGATCAGGATTGTCCGGCGCCGTCGCGGGACGGCATTTGCCGGTCGCACCCGGAATGGCTGATGTCAATTGCCACGTCTGGCGGCAAGTCGGTCCACAGCCAGGCGTAAAGTTGAGCGTCATAGTTTAGAATAATTCTAAACTATTGTTTCAATTGGCTTTTCCTGTCGATTTCTATTGACTTCCAGCAGCGCCGAAGCTTTATGGAAACTCGCGCATTAGCGCATCCCTTTGATGTCTGGGCCTTGAACCCGTTCGATTGGAGGCATTTTTGGTGTCTTACTTCCGTGAACCGCGCGATGGCGCGGCATGTTTTGCGCATATGGCCCGGCGCCGATTGCCGCGCGCGCAGTTTATAGAATTTCCCAACCGGAGAGCGATAATGACAGCACGATATGGCAGCAGGCTTGCGGCGATCGGTGCCACGGCGCTGCTGACAGCAGCGGTGTTCGTGCTGCCTGCCAAGGCGGAAACCGATGCGAAGGCGGTCATCAAGACCTATTCCGACATCGCGCTCGCCAAGTATGAGGATTCGCTGACCACGGCGAAGGCGCTGGACAAGGCGGTCGATGCGTTGATTGCCAAGCCGTCGGCCGAGACGCTCGACGCCGCGCGTGATGCCTGGAAGGCGGCGCGCGTTCCCTACCAGCAGACCGAAGTCTACCGTTTCGGCAACAAGATCGTCGACGACTGGGAAGGCAAGGTGAATGCCTGGCCTCTGGACGAGGGCCTGATCGATTATGTCGCCAAGAGCTATGGCACCGAGTCGGATGCGAATTCGCTCTATACAGCCAATGTCATCGCCAACAAGTCGATCGAGATCAATGGCAAGAAGGTCGATGCCACGAAGCTGACGCCGGAATTCCTGTCCGGCACATTGCAGGAAGCTGGCGGCATCGAAGCCAATGTCGCCACCGGCTATCACGCCATCGAATTCCTGCTCTGGGGCCAGGACCTGCATGGCACTGGTCCGGGCGCTGGCGAGCGGCCCTATACGGATTATGATCTCCAGAACTGCACCGGCGGCAATTGCGATCGCCGCGCCCAGTATCTGAAGTCGGCCAGCGACCTTCTGGTGTCTGATCTCCAGGAGATGGTCAACGATTGGAAAGAAGGCGGCGCCGCGCGCAAGAACCTTGTCGATGGCGAGCCGAATACCGGCATCTCGACGATCTTCACCGGGATGGGGTCGCTCTCCTACGGCGAGGTTGCTGGCCAACGCATGAAACTGGGTCTGATGCTGCATGATCCGGAGGAGGAGCACGACTGCTTCTCCGACAACACCTACAACTCCCATCTTTATGACGCGATCGGCATCCGGGCCGCATATCATGCCAGCTATACGCGCCTCGACGGCACTGTCGTCTCAGGCCCTTCGGTGTCCGACATGGTCAAGGCAGTCGATCCGGCCGTCGACAAGGAGCTGTCGAAGAAGCTGGACGTCACCGTCGCCAAGATGGAGGCGATCAAAGCCCGGGCGCTGGCCGGTGAAGCCTATGATCAGCAGATCGGCGAAGGCAACACGGAAGGCAACGCCACCGTCCAGGCGGCCATCGACGCGCTGGTCGACCATACCAAGTCGATCGAACGTGCTGTCAGCGCGCTGAAGCTCAATGCCATCGCTTTCGAAGGTTCCGACAGCCTCGATGCGCCGGACAAGGTGTTCCAGTAAGGGCGAACCCCCCGGCATGATCTTGAAACGGTCGTGCCCGATGAAGATTTAAGCCACACGGCGAGGAGGACGCGCCGTCAGCCAGAGCCAAGTCAATGCTGATCTGCCATTGCAACATCATCACCGAGAAGGAAATCGAGCAGACGATCGTCGGACTGCTGGATATGGATCCCTGGCAGCTCATCGTGCCGGCAAAAATCTACCATGCCATGCAAAAGCGCGGTCGCTGTTGCGGCTGCTTCCCAAATGTGGTGGAAACGATCATTCGGGTAACCGAAAATTACCACGCCCGCTCGGAGGTGAGCGGCGTGGATATCGTTTCACACTTGGATCGCGTCAGAGGCCTGCGCGTCCAATACGGGAGCAGAACCCATGAAAGGCGAAAGGCAGATCATCGAGCGGCTTAACGAGGCTCTGTTTCTGGAGCTCGGAGCCGTCAACCAGTACTGGGTGCATTTCCGGCTCCTGGAAGACTGGGGATACGCCAAGCTGGCGAAGAAGGAACGCGCTGAGTCAATCGAGGAGATGCACCACGCCGACAAGCTTATTGCCCGCATCATCTTCCTCGAAGGCCATCCGAACCTGCAGTCCGTGGCGCCGTTGCGCATCGGGCAGAATGTGAAGGAAGTGCTCGAATCCGACCTTGCCGGCGAATATGACGCGCGCACCGCCTACAAGCGCTCGCGCGAGATCTGCAACGAAGGCGGCGACTACGTGACGATGAAACTGTTCGAGGAGTTGCTGGCCGACGAGGAGGGCCATATCGACTTCCTCGAGACCCAGCTCGACCTGCTCGCCTCGATTGGCGAGGAAAAGTATGGCCAGCTCAACGCCGCATCGGCGGACGAGGCGGAGTAAGGACATGCCGGAATGCGGCGCACCATAGATATTTCGCGCCGACTGCGGCGGGCCGGATGCGATGGCCTGCCACCCATAGGACCGGGACGGAAAGCGCCGCTTCACGGTCTTTCGTTCGCTTTCATGGTAATGCTTGCTGCCTCTGGCCAGGCTGGCGCACAGGAGCCCGCCGGCCTTTCGCCCAGCCGCGCCGATCTGACGGCCAAGGACAAGGCGCGCGTTCTTGCCGTTACCAGGCCGGCCACCGATTTCTCCAAGCCCGAACAATTCGAGCCGATGCCAGGCGGCGCCGGCACCTCGAGAAAGGATGTCAATCGTGACTCCTTCTCGCAATCGTCAGCCAACATCACGTTCGAGGAAGAGGGCACCTTCAAGCTCGGCAATGGCTTCTTCACCAAGGTCTGGGTGTCCTCACCGTCTTCGACCCAGGCCTCGGATGGCCTTGGTCCACTGTTCAACGCCCGCGCGTGTCAAAGTTGCCATCTGAAGGACGGCCGCGGTCATCCGCCGGAAGGCAGCGCCGACGCGACCTCGATGTTCCTGCGATTGGCGCGGGCGGCCAGCACCGAGGAAGAGAAGGCTGAGGTCGCCGACCACCGGGTGTTGAATTTTCCGGACCCGACCTATGGCAGCCAGCTGCAGGATCTTGCCGTGCCCGGCCTTGCCGGCGAAGGCCGCATGCGCATCACCTATAAGGAGCGCAAGGTGACGCTCGGCGATGGCAGTGTCGTTTCATTGCGCAAGCCGAGCTATGCGGTCGACGATCTGGCTTATGGACCGCTGGACCCGCGCACCACGCTGTCGCCGCGCGTGACACCGCAGATGATCGGCCTTGGCCTCATCGAACAGATCCACCCTGCCGATATCCTGGCACGCGCCGATCCGGATGATCGCGACGGCGACGGTATTTCCGGCAAGCCCAGCATCGTACGCGATGGCAAGACCGGCGAACTGACGCTCGGTCGCTTCGGCTGGAAGGCGCAGACACCGTCAATCCGCGAGCAATCGGCCGACGCTTTCGCTGGCGATCTCGGTATCTCGACACCGGAAGTGCCAAGGCACTGGGGGGATTGCACTGCGGCCCAGGAAGCGTGCCTGGCCATGCCCAATGGCGTGCAGGAGCGCCTCGGCCCTGTCGAGGCGCCGCCGCCGATCATGGATCTGGTCACCTTCTATTCACAGAACCTTGCCGTGCCGGCCCGCCGCGATACCGGCAAGCCGGAGGTTCTGGCCGGCAAGCAGGTTTTCTACGATCTCGGTTGCGTTTCCTGCCATACGCCGAAATTCGTTACCCGCCGCGATGCGCCCAACAAGGCCCAGGCATTCCAGCTGATCTGGCCGTATTCGGATTTTCTGTTGCACGACATGGGCGATGGGCTGGCTGACGGCCAGCAGGTTGGCGACGCCACAGGCAATGAATGGCGCACGCCGCCGCTATGGGGCACCGGCCTGACCCAGACGGTCAACGGCCATACGTTCTTCCTGCACGACGGGCGCGCGCGCAATCTGACCGAGGCCATTCTCTGGCATGGCGGCGAGGGGCAGAAGGCCCGTGATGGTTTCGCTGCGGCCAATTCGGCGGACCGGGACGCGCTCGTCAAATTCCTGGAGTCATTGTGATGTCGAAACGCCTTGCGCTCGTCCTGCCTCTGTTTCTGCTCGGCGGTTCGCCCGCACCTGCGGCAGTCGAGGCTTCGCAGGTGATCCAGTCGGCGATTGATGGCTTTGTCCGCCCTGCCTATGCACGCCTGCATGATCATGCGGAGAGCCTGACCAAGGCAATGCACAAGCTTTGCGAGGCACCCTCGCAAGGTGATCTCGATGCCGCCCGCGGCGAGTTCTCGGCCACGGTGGAAGCCTGGTCGACCGTGGAAATCATCCATTTCGGTCCGATCGCCGAAGGCAACAGACTGGAACGCATGCTGTTCTGGCCGGACCGCAAGAGCATCGGCCTGAAGCAGGTGCAGGCTGCGTTGTCGGACAAGGACCCAAGTGCTGCGGATCCGGCTCAATTGGCCGGCAAGAGCGTGGCCATGCAAGGCCTGGGGGCACTGGAGTTCGTGCTTTACGGCGCCGGTGCGGAAACCCTGGTGGGCAAGGACGATCCATATCGCTGCGCCTATGGTGCGGCGATCGCTGGCAATATCGAGACGATGACTGGTGATGTCAGCGCCGCGTGGAACAAACCTGATGGATTCGCGGCACTTTGGGCCAAGCCGGGGCCGCAGAACCCCACTTACCACAATGGCACCGAGGCGGTGACCCAGCTGGTCGGCGTTCTCATCGACGGGTTGGAAATGGTCCGCGACGTTCGCCTCAAGGGATTCTTTGCCGGCAGTCCGGATGCCGGCAAGCCGAAGCAGGCTGTCTATTGGCGCTCCGAAAACACGGGCAGTGCATTGGCCGGGAACCTTGTGGGCATGGATGCCTTGTTCCAGGCCTCGCATCTTGGCGATGCCCTGCCAGCCGATACGCGCTGGATTGCCGACTCGATCCATATCCAGCTTACCAACGGAGCCGCGGCGGCAAAGGCAGTGACGGGCCCAATGGACAGGGCGCTCGCCGATCCGGAGATGCGCAAGAAGCTCGACTATTTCTCCCTGGTGACGACCAGCCTTTCTGGCCTTGTCGGCGAAAAAATCACAGCCGCATTCGATCTGACCGCCGGCTTCTCGTCGCTCGACGGAGACTGAGCATGATCCCGAACCGAAGGAACGCGTCAGCGAAAAGTGGAAGCCGGTTTTCGGATAAGATCATGCTCAAAGAAGGATATTGATCTTGAAGACGCCGCTGACAGACCGCCGCGATTTCCTCAGGGCTGCCGGCGCAGGCCTAATGACGGCCATGGCGCCCTCGGCCTGGGCCGCGACGTTGGCCGCCGACGCGATCTTCGCCACCGCCTTCGTCAGGCGCGACGGCGGCTTTGGTGCAGCCGTCCTGTCCGAAGCCGGCAAGGTCCTGCACGCCATCGACCTGCCCGATCGCGGTCACGACGTCACTTTCGATCCGGTCTCGAAACGCTCGGTCGTCTTTGCCCGGCAACCCGGCACCTTCGCCGTGGTGTTCGACCATACCGGTCGTGAAGCGCCGCGGACCATTGCCAGTGTTCCCGGCCGGCATTTCTTCGGTCATGGCGTGTTCTCCACCGACGGCGCGTTGCTCTATGCCACCGAGAACGACTTCGACAACGCCGCCGGCGTGGTCGGCATCTATGACGCACGTGCGCAATTCAGCCGTATCGGCGAATTTCCGACCTATGGCATGGGTTCGCATGAACTGCTGTTGCTTGGCGACGGGCGAACGCTGGCCATCGCCAATGGCGGCATCGAGACGCATCCGGATTTCGGCCGCACCGAACTCAACATCGCGACGATGAAGCCATCCTATGTGCTGGTCGACCGCATCACCGGCGACCTGATCGAAAAGCACGAACTGCCGCCAAAGCTGCATCAGCTATCGATTCGCCACATGGATGCCGATCCATCCGGCACGGTGTGGTTCGGCTGCCAGTACCGGGGGCCAGGCACCGATTGCCCGCTGCTCGTCGGCCGGGCCGCGCGCGGCAAGGAATTGCAATTGCTCGACATGCCGCAAGACGTGCTCTCCGGCTTCAGGAATTATGTCGGCTCGGTGGCCGCCAATCCTGCCGCCGACACGATTGCGGTATCTTCGCCGCAGGGCAATTCGCTTGTGGTGATCGATGCGACCAGCGGCAAGGTCGTTACGACAAGCAATCTGGTCGAAGTCTGTGGCGTCGCGCCGGATGGAGCGGGCTTCATGGCGACCACGGGAGCCGGTGAGATTGTGGGCGCCGGCATGAAACGTTCCGAACCGGACTATGTCTGGGACAACCACATGCTGCGGATCGAGCCGACCGCATAGGCAGCCGGCTCAGGCCGAAGCGAAGCCGCTTAACAATTTATGCACTGTCCCCTTGCGGCGACGAGCCATGGCGGGCACAGGGAAACCGAGCAAGACCGTCACTCGAACCATTGTCTGGGATCAACCGGCCGCCTCATGAAATTGCTTGCCATCGATTGTGCCGCCAGTCTCTGCGCCGCCTGCGTCTATGACGCCGAGGCGAAGCGCGAGCTCGGCCGCTCGGTGCTCGATCTCGGCAAGGGCCATGCCGAGCATCTGATGGCGGTCATCGAGGAAGCGCTGAAGATCAGCGCGACCGGCTACGCTGGCCTTGGCGCCATCGCCGTCTCTGTCGGCCCGGGTTCCTTCACCGGGCTAAGGGTCGGTGTGTCGGCGGCGCGCGGGCTGGCGCTGGCGCTGAAAATTCCGGCGATCGGAGTGACCAGCCTGGAAGCGTTGGCGGCGCAGGCCGCCGAGGCATTTCCCGGCCGCCCGGTGCTGTCAGCGCTCGATGCCGGGCGCGAGGAGATCCATGCCGCATTCTTTGATGCGCTGATGACTCTGGCCTTTGGTCCGGCCGTCACCACGCTGTCCGAGGTTGTGGCGATCGCCAGGGATCGCTCGCCGGTCCTCGCCGGAACGGCAGCCCTCCAGATCGCGGCAGCGACCGGTCGCGCGTTCGACATCGGCCCGACATCAGCCACCGCCGACATAGCGGTCTATGCAAGACTGGCTGCCGCGAAAGGCGAGGGCGAAAGGCCGAAACCTCTTTATCTGCGCGGTGCGGATGCCAAGCCGCAGGCGGGGTTCATTCTAGCAAGGCTCAGACCATGATCCCGAACCAAAGGTCCGCGTCAGCGAAAAGTGGAAGCCGGTTTTCGGAAAAGATCATGGCCAAACTGGAAGACGATAACTGATGCGCATTCCCTTCCTCCAACCGCGTCGCAGGGACTATGCGCTCGAGCCGCTGAGAATCACCGACAGCCCGGCCATTTCCATGTTGCATCGCGAGGATTTCGTGCGGCCCTGGACCGATGGCGAATTCGCCGCGCTGCTCGAGCAGAATACGGTGTTTGGCTATGCCGCGCGCGAGACCGGGCAGGGCGCCAAGCCACCGGTCGGTTTCGTGCTGGCGCGGCTGGCGGCCGGCGAGGGCGAGATCCTGACCGTCGCGGTGGCGCGCTCGCACCGCCGGCAGGGACTTGGCTGGCAATTGATGGATGCCGTGCTGCGTGAACTGCATGGGCAACGCGCGGAGGCGCTCTTCCTCGAGGTCGACGAGACCAATGTGGCGGCGGTAGCGCTTTACCGGCGGCTGGGCTTCCGCGAAGTCGGCAAGCGCCCCAATTACTACAAGTCGCCGGAACACGGCCCAACCGGCGCGCTTGTCATGCGCCGCGATCTTCGCTAGCCAGAGCGCGGGGACAGGGCCACCGACGGATGATCAAGAAAATCAGGATTTTCCTGGCACTGGCCCTCGTTGTCGCCAGCTCTCTGGTCCTCGTGCCGTTGCAGATGCTGTCGATGAAAACCGGGCTTTGGCCCGAGACGTTCATCCTTAAGATCTGGCACCGCATGATCCTCAGGGCGCTGGGCATGCGCGTCCATGTCAAGGGCACGCTGTCCACCCAGCGCCCGTTGCTGGTGGCGGCAAACCACATCTCCTGGACCGACATCATGGTTCTCGGCTCTTTTGCCGATGTGAAATTCATCGCCAGGGCCGATATGGCCGGCTGGCCGCTGATCGGCATGTTGTCGAAGCTGCAGCGCACCGTCTTCATCGAGCGTGAGCGCAAGCGTTCGTCGGGCGACCAGGCGAGCGAGATCGCCAACCGCATGGCCAAGGGCGATGCCATGGTGCTGTTTGCCGAAGGCTCGACGGCCGACGGCAACGTCGTCATGCCGTTCAAGAGCACGCTGTTCGGTGCCGCCTCCATGGCGATTTCGGAAGGCGCGGCGCAAACCGTCTTCATCCAGCCGGTGGCGATCGCCTATACGAGGCTGCATGGTGTGCCGCTTGGCCGCCGACATCGGCCGATTGCCGCCTGGATCGGCGATGAGGATCTGATGCCGCATCTCAAGGTATTGATGTCGGAGGGGGCTCTCGACGTCGAGGTGCACTTCGGCGAGCCGGTCGCCTTCTCCAAGGGTTCGAACCGCAAGGAAACGGCGAAGCTGATGGAGCGTGAGGTTCGCGCGATGATGCAGGCCGCACTCGCCGATCCGCGCCCAAGCCGTTAGCCCGGAGGGTTGTGGGCAAAAGCGTCTGTTTTTTGTCATCGAAAGGCGTTAGAAGCCGCCGGATGGATTTGAACACGATAGAACGGGACGGCATCGACCCCACGGCAGCACCATCCGCGGCGACCAGGAAGGTCTTCGTCAAGACCTATGGCTGCCAGATGAATGTCTACGATTCGCAGCGCATGACCGATGCGCTGGCGGCCGACGGTTATGCGGCGACCGATGTGATCGACGAAGCCGACCTCGTGCTGCTCAACACCTGCCATATCCGCGAGAAGGCTGCCGAAAAGGTCTATTCCGAACTCGGCCGTATCCGCGACATGAAAGCCGAGCGGGCCCTGGTGGGCCGCGAGATGGTGATCGGCGTTGCCGGCTGCGTGGCGCAGGCGGAGGGAGCCGAGATCCTCCGGCGCTCGCCCTCCGTCGACCTGGTTATCGGCCCGCAGACCTATCACCGGCTGCCCGACGTGCTGGCGCGGGTGCGCGGCGGCGAGAAGATCGTCGAGACCGAATACGCCATCGAGGACAAGTTCGAGCATCTGCCGCAGCCCAGGCGCGCCGAGGTCATCAAGCGCGGCGTCACCGCGTTCCTGACCGTTCAGGAAGGCTGCGACAAGTTCTGCACCTTCTGTGTCGTTCCCTATACGCGCGGCTCGGAAGTGTCGCGCCCGGTGGCGCAGATCGTCGCCGAGGCAAAGCGCCTGGCGGAAGCCGGCGTGCGCGAGGTGACGCTGCTTGGCCAGAACGTCAATGCCTGGCATGGCAAGGGTGACAATGGTGAGGAATGGGGCCTTGGCCGCCTGCTGTTCCGGCTGGCCGAGATCCCCGGCCTTGCGCGGTTACGCTACACCACTAGCCACCCGCGCGACATGGACGACGAACTGATATCGGCGCATCGCGATCTGCCGGCGCTGATGCCCTATCTGCATCTGCCGGTACAGTCGGGCTCGGATCGTATCCTCAAGGCGATGAACCGCAGGCACACGGCCAGGGATTATCTGGCGCTGCTCGACCGTATCCGCGCGGCGCGGCCCGACATCGCGCTTTCGGGCGATTTCATCGTCGGGTTCCCCGGCGAGACCGAGGCCGATTTCGAGGCGACGATGCAACTTGTCCGCGATGTCGGCTATGCCTCGGCCTTTTCGTTCAAATACTCGGCGCGCCCCGGCACGCCCGGCGCCGACATGCCCGATCACGTTCCGGAAGCCGTCAAGGACGAACGCCTGCAGCGGCTGCAGGCGCTGCTTGTGAAGCAGCAACAGGATTTCGGCACGAGCCTGATCGGCAGGACCATCGATACGCTGATCGAGAAGCCGGGTCGTCAGGCCGGCCAGAAGGTCGGCCGGTCGCCTTGGCTGCAGCCGGTTATTGTTGATGAAAAGGCCGGCGAGATCGGTGACATTATCCAGGTGCGAATCACGAAGACGGGTTACAATAGCCTGTTCGCCGAATTGGCCTGAGAGCCTCGGCAGATGAGGAGAGACGGTTGAGCGCTGCTGAAGTGAAGACCTTGCCCCCGAACCAGCAATCCGGGGCGTCGGATATGGCGCACATCGTACTGACCTTCGACAACAACAAGCTTGCCAGCGCCCTTTACGGACAGTTCGACGAGAATCTCGCCAGGCTGGAACAGAAACTTGGCGTCGATATCCGTTCGCGTGGCAATCAGTTGACCATCAAGGGCTCAGCCTCGGCCGCCGAGCAGGCTCGCCGCGCGCTGGATAATCTGTACGGCATTCTCCAGAAAGGCGTGGATATCGGCCAGTCCGATGTCGACGGCGCCGTGCGCATGGCGATCGCCGCCGACGACCAGCTGACGCTGCCGACGCTGGAGCGCAAGGGCAAGGTGTCCGCCGCCCAGATCGCCACGCGCAAGAAGACGATCTATGCCCGTTCGCTCAACCAGGACGCCTATATGCGGGCGCTGGAGCGGTCCGAGCTTGTGTTTGGCATCGGCCCGGCCGGCACCGGCAAGACCTATCTGGCGGTGGCGCACGCGGCGATGCTGCTGGAGCGCGGCATGGTCGAGCGCATCATCCTGTCGCGGCCTGCCGTCGAGGCTGGCGAGCGGCTCGGCTTCCTGCCGGGCGACATGAAGGAAAAGGTCGATCCCTATCTGCGTCCGCTCTATGACGCGCTTTACGACATGATGCCGGCCGACAAGGTCGAGCGGGCCATTGCCGCCGAGGTCATCGAGATCGCGCCGCTGGCCTTCATGCGTGGCCGCACGCTGGCGCATGCCGCCGTCATCCTCGACGAGGCGCAGAACACCACGCCGATGCAGATGAAGATGTTCCTGACGCGTCTGGGCGAGAACTCGCGCATGATCGTCACCGGCGACCCCACCCAGATCGATCTTCCGTCGAACACGAAATCGGGCCTGGTCGAAGCGTTGCGTGTCCTGGACGGCGTGGCCGGTGCGGTGACCGTGCGCTTCAACGATGGCGACGTTGTCCGCCATCCGCTGGTGGCCGAAATCGTCAGAGCCTATGACCGGGACGCCAAGCTGGCGCGCGGCCTGGGCGCCGAGAGCTGATATGACGATGCGGCGTCATGCCTGAAAACACAAACCCGGCCGATGGGGATTTTTCGGTTCCCGTCGACATTGACCTGATGCTCGAGGCGGGAAGCTGGCCGGACGAAGCCCGGCTTGCGCTGCTGGTCGACCGTGCCGTCACGGCCGCCTTCGCTGAAACCGGTACGACGGGGCATTCCGAACTCAGCGTCGTTTTTTCCGACGATGCCCATATTCGGACCCTCAATGCCGACTGGCGCGGCAAGGACAAGCCCACCAACGTATTGTCTTTCCCCGCCTTTCCGTTCGCCAAGGGCAGTCCGTTACCGCCGATGCTGGGCGATATCGTGCTGGCCGCCGAGACCGTCGCGCGCGAAGCTGCACTGGAAGACAAGCCGCTCGAGAACCATATCACTCATCTCGTTGTCCATGGCCTGCTGCATCTGCTGGGCTATGATCACGAGACCGACGCCGAGGCGGAGGAGATGGAAGCCATCGAGCGTACGGCGCTCGCAAGGCTTGCCATTCCCGATCCCTACGCGTAACTACGAAGACACAACCAACCGGACCACGATGAACGACAAACCTGAAACTGCCGCCCGCCCCGACGCCGGCAGTACGACCAAGGCTTCCGATACGTCGGAAGAGGGATCAAGTCCGAGTACCATTTCCGGCAGCGTCGCCAGCGAGCACTCGCCTGCCGGGCCCTCTCTGTTCAACCGTATTGTCGGGCTCTTTCGGCAGCGCAATGGAACCAGCCTGCGCGAGGAAATCGCCGGCGCCCTTGCCGAAACCACCAGCGACGCCGAGTCCTTCTCGCCTGGCGAGCGCGCCATGCTCAACAACATCCTGCGACTGCGCGAAGTGCGCGTCGAGGACGTCATGGTGCCGCGTGCCGACATCGAGGCGGTCGAGATCAACACGACGCTGGGTGACCTGCTCGGCGTGTTCGAGCAGTCCGGCCATTCCCGCATGCCCGTCTATTCGGAGACTCTCGACGATCCGCGCGGCATGGTTCACATCCGCGACGTGCTGGCGCACATCACCAAGATCGCCCGCGTCAAGAAGGGCAGGACGACACGCAAAGCGCCGGCCATCCCGCTTCTCGATCTCGCCCAGGTCGATCTCGCCCGCACGATCGGTGATTTGAACCTCATCCGCCCGGTGTTGTTCGTGCCGCCGTCGATGCTTGCCTCCGATCTGATGGGGCGCATGCAGACGACGCGCACCCAGATGGCGCTGGTCATCGACGAATATGGCGGCACCGATGGTCTCGCCTCGCTCGAGGACATCGTCGAGATGGTCGTTGGCGACATCGAGGACGAGCATGACGACGACGAGCCGATGATCACCCAGAGCGGCGACGGCGTGTTCGTCGTCGACGGCAAGGCCGAGATCGACGACGTCGCCAAGATGATCGGCGAGGAATTCGCGGCCGGCGAACATGGCGAATATGTCGACACGATCGGCGGCATGATCTTCAACACGCTTGGCCGCGTGCCGGCACGCGGTGAAGTCGTCCAGGCCATACCCGGATTTGAATTCCACGTGCTCGACGCCGATCCGCGCCGCGTCAAGCGGGTGCGCATCGTGCACAGCCAGAAGGCAGAGCGCCGCCGGCGCGCCGCCCGCACCGAGCAGGCCTGAAAACGTCGCCCGCCCGATGACGGTCGACGATCCGTTCAAGCACGCAACCCTGGGTTCCGGGGTGTTTTACAGGGATCCTTGGGCCGCCTTGGCCTGGCTCGAGATGGCGTTCGGCTTCGAGCGCAGCATGGTGGTCAGCGATCCCTGCGGGAAACTCGTCCACTCCGAGATGCGGTTCGGCGACGGCTATATCATCGTCGATTCCGAATGGGCCGATCATATCGCCAGTCCCGCATCGGTGGCGGGCAGGAACACGCAGTCGGTCTATGTGCGCCTCAAGGATGGCCTGGATGAGCATTGCGAGCATGCCAGGGCCGCGGGCGCGGCAATAATCGAGGAGCCTGCCGATCAGTTCTATGGCGAGCGGCTTTATCGGGCACGCGATCCGGAAGGTCATGTCTGGACCTTCACGCAGACCCTTCGTTCGGTTTCGCGCGAGGACGCCGAGAGGCTGGGTGGCCTGCGGATCGAGGGCTGGCATCGATAGCGGTAGCGGCCGCATCAAGGCCTTGCCGGTAGATAAGCCGTTATTTGGAGCACGGACCGCGGCCTGTTAAATCTTGCTTCCTGATTCGCGACTCGGAAGTATGCATGGAGCGCCTTGCCGGCCGGATAATTCTACTTTGGGGTTGGCGGCGCGCGCTCGTGGCGTTTTTCGCCGGGACGCTGGCGGTTCTTGGCCAGGCGCCCTACGATTTCTTCGCGGCCTGTTTCGTCTCGTTTCCGCTTCTGGTCTGGCTTCTCGATGGGGCGACCAGCGAGGCTCCCGGCAGTCTGTTCCGGCGCCTGCGCCCGGCATTCGCCGTCGGCTGGTGGTTCGGCTTCGGTTATTTTCTTGCCGGCCTTTGGTGGATAGGCTCGGCGCTTCTAGTCGAGGCAGACACCTTCGCCTGGGCCTTGCCGCTCGCGGTGGTCGGCATCCCGTTCGCGCTCGCATTCTTCTATGGTTTCGCGGCAATGGTCGCCCGGCTGCTATGGAGCAACGACATCGGCCGCATCGCTGCCCTTGCCTTCGCTTTCGGCCTTGCGGAATGGTTGCGTGGTTTCCTGTTCACCGGCTTTCCATGGAATGCCGTCGGCTATGCGGCCATGCCCGTGCCCCTGCTGATGCAGAGCGTGTCGGTGACCGGCATGATCGGCATGAATGCGCTCGCGGTCTTCGTTTTCGCGCTGCCGGCGCTGCTGGCGGCCCGCCGTCATCTTCGCCTCGGCGCGGCATTGCTCGTCGCGCTCGTAGCCGCTCACGTCGGCTTCGGCTATTTCCGGCTCAATGCCCCGGTCGAGCCCCCAACCAGCACGATCGATGTCCGCATCGTGCAGCCGGCTGTCGACCTCTCGGAGAAATGGGATGCCTCGGTGCGCGACCGCATCTTCGCCACCATGATGGGCCTTTCCGCCAAGGCACCCGAACCCGGCCACGCGAAGCCGCAGCTGATCCTGTGGCCGGAAACCTCGGTGCCGTTTCTGTTCACCGAGCGACCGGATGCGCTGACGGCGCTTGGCGAGATGCTCGCCGGCGGCCAGATGCTGATTGCCGGCATCGTTCGCGAGGAGGGTGGGTCGGCGAATGCCGACAGCCGCTATTACAATTCGGTGGTCGCGATCAACGACAAGGGAGAGATCGTCGACGCTGTCGACAAGGTCCATCTCGTGCCCTTTGGTGAGTATCTGCCTTTTGCCGGGCTGCTCGGCCGTCTCGGCCTTGACCAACTCGTTGCCGGGCCGACGAATTTCGCCGCCGGCAATGAACGGCATGCGATCACCGTGCCCGGCGGCATCCGCGCGCTGCCCTTTATTTGCTACGAGGTGATCTTTCCCGAACTGGTGGCGGTTGACGCTGCGTCAGCACAGCTTATTGTGAATGTCACAAATGACGCATGGTTTGGCGACACGCCGGGTCCGTACCAGCATTTCAGGCAGGCGCAGATTCGTGCGGTGGAAAACGGGCTGCCCCTGTTGCGCGCGGCCAACAACGGTATTTCCGCGGTTGTCGATCCACGCGGGCGCATCGTCGACGCATTGGCGATCGACGCGCGCGGCGCCATAGACGTACGTGTGCCGATTTCCGGGCAGGCTGTTATCTCCTCCGGTCAACGGCGCATTAACGGAATGCTGATCATGTTGCTGTTTGCCCTCTTCGCATGCGTGTCGAATGTAAGGCAAAGGCTACGGGCGAATTGACGTCGACACATTAGAAACTCATACTGTACCGCCTGAAATTTCTCGAAGCCGTTGGATCGTACTGTTGGGGCAGTCGCCACCGGCTCCGCTTGGGCAGGAAAAAATAGAAAAAGCCGGAAAAATTCGGCGAGGAAAAAAATGATAGAAGACAACAAGAAGAAACCGAATCCGATCGACATCCACGTTGGAAGTCGCATCCGGCTTCGCCGCAACATGCTGGGAATGAGCCAGGAAAAGCTGGGCGAAAATCTCGGCATCACATTTCAACAGATCCAGAAATATGAAAAGGGCACCAACCGCGTTGGCGCCAGCCGTCTCCAGGCGATAGCCTCCATACTTGGAGTGCCTGTCGCCTTTTTCTTCGAGGACGCGCCGGGCCAGGAGGCCAGCGGCAATCGCGGATTTGCCGAGGATTCATCGATGTCGTTCGCCGTCGAGTTCTGCGGCAGTCCGGAAGGTCTTCAGCTTAACCGGGCTTTCGTCAAGATCACCGACATGAAGGTGCGCCGTAAGATCATCGAGCTTGTGAAATCCCTTTCCTCCGACGATCCGGAATGAACGGAACCGTGGCTCCGGCGGTCACCGCCGCCGGTCCACCACATAACAATATCAACATTCCTTCATGCCAGAACGGACGCACCGCTTGACGAGCGGCGCTCCGCACCGTTAACACGTGGCGCGCCAAAATCGGCAGCCTGCCGATCGTTTTTCAAGAGGGGACACCCGTGACGCGGCAGAATTACTTCTTTACCTCGGAATCCGTTGCCGAGGGTCATCCCGACAAAGTCTGTGACCGTATCTCCGACGAGATCGTCGATCTGGTTTATCGCGAGGCCAAGAAGACCGGCATGGACCCGTGGAAGGTCCGCGTCGCCTGCGAGACGCTGGCAACCACAAACCGCGTCGTCATCGCCGGCGAGGTGCGCGTCCCCGAGACGCTGCTCAAGAAAGACAAGCAAGGCAAGATCCTGATGGATGCGGCCGGACATCCGGTCGTCAATCCGGCGAAATTCAAGTCGGTCGCCCGCAAGGCGATCCGCGAAATCGGCTACGAGCAAGCCGGCTTCCACTGGAAGACCGCGAAGATCGAGGTGCTGCTGCACGGCCAGTCGCCTGATATCGGCCAGGGCGTCGACAATGCCGCGGACCGTCAGGGCGAGGAGGGTGCTGGAGACCAGGGCATCATGTTCGGCTATGCCTGCCGCGAGACGCCGGACCTGATGCCGGCCCCGATCTATTACAGCCACAAGATCCTCGAATTGCTGGCTGCCGCCCGTCACGAGAACAGCGGCGAGGCCGGCAAGCTCGGCCCGGATGCCAAGAGCCAGGTCACCGTGCGCTACATCGACGGCAAGGCCGCCGAGGCGACGCAGATCGTGCTGTCGACGCAGCATCTCGATGCTACCTGGGATTCCAAGAAGGTCCGCAACGTCGTGGAGCCCTATATTCGCGAGGCACTGGGCGACCTCAAGATCGCCGACGACTGCATGTGGTACATCAATCCGACCGGCAAGTTCGTCATCGGTGGGCCTGATGGCGACGCCGGGCTGACCGGCCGCAAGATCATCGTCGACACCTATGGTGGCGCGGCACCGCATGGCGGCGGCGCCTTCTCTGGCAAGGACACCACCAAGGTCGACCGCTCGGCCGCCTATGCGGCGCGCTATCTGGCCAAGAATGTGGTGGCGGCGAAGCTTGCCGACCGCTGCACCATCCAGCTTTCCTACGCCATCGGCGTTGCCCAGCCTCTGTCGGTCTACGTCGACCTGCACGGCACCGGCAAGGTCGACGAGGCCAAGCTCGAGGAAGCGTTGCGCACCGTGATGGACCTGTCGCCATCCGGCATCCGCCGTCATCTCGACCTCAACAAGCCGATCTACGCCAAGACATCGTCCTACGGACATTTCGGCCGCAAGGCCGGTCGCGACGGGTCTTTCTCGTGGGAAAAGACCGATCTCGCCAAGGCGCTCAAGGACGCTGTCGCCGCCTGATCGCGGCGCCAGGTCTAAAGGTCTAGTCATGGATCCGAAGGACAGACCAAGCCGCGCGACCGAAGCTTTTTTCGGTCGCCGGCGCGGCAAGGCCATGCGTCCGCAGCAGGCTGCGGCGCTGGAAACCGGATTCACGAAATACCGGCTCGACCTGACGGCGGAATCGCCCCGTGATCTCAGCGACCTGTTCGAAGCCGATGTCGCCGCCGTGCGCCTTGAAATCGGCTTCGGCGGCGGCGAACATCTGCTGCACCGCGCCACGGAATCTCCGGCGATCGGATTCATCGGCGTCGAGCCCTTCGTCAACGGCATGGCCAAGATGATGATGGCGGTCAAGGAAAGGCCGCTTGCCAATCTTCGCGTGTATGACGACGACGCCACGCGCTTGCTCGACTGGCTTCCGGAAAATTCGCTCGACGGCATCGACCTTCTCTATCCGGACCCGTGGCCGAAAAAGAAGCACTGGAAGCGCCGCTTCGTCAGCCCGGTCAATCTCGATCGTTTCGCGCGCGTGCTGAAACGCGGCGGACGATTCCGTTTCGCGTCGGACATCGACACCTATGTGAACTGGACGCTGCTGCATTGCCGCGCGCATGGCGGCTTCGCCTGGCAGGCGGCGGAAGCGGCCGACTGGCACCAAGCTTACGAAGGCTGGCCGGGCACGCGCTACGAGGCCAAGGCCATCCGCGAGCAGCGCCACCCCGCCTACCTAACCTTCCTTCGCACCTGATCCTGCAGCGCTGGCGGGAAACGATGCCCGCACAAGCAGGCCACGGCCATCCACTCCTGTCGTCAATTCGAGCCTGCCGCCAAAGAGCGCCGCTATTTCCTCGACGATAGGCAGGCCAAGTCCTGCCCCTGGTTTTTCACCCGCACGGCCGCGCACGAAGCGGCGGCGCACGTGCTCCAGTTCCGCCTTAGGGATGCCCGGCCCGGTGTCCTCGATTTCCAACAGCACATCGCCGCCGCTGGCAGACACCCTGACGGTCGCCTCCGCGCCGCTTCCCGCGTAGGTCAGCGCGTTCTCGATCAGGTTGCGGATCATCTCTCCCAGCAGCATCGGCTCGCCGAGCATAGACAGCGCTGTTTCAGCTTCGAAGCCCAGATCGATGCCGGATGTATGGGCCCGCGTGACGAATTCGGCGGTGAGGGCGCTGGCAAGTTCGGTCAGGTTGACAGTGTCGAGGTTCTTCAGGCGGTCGGATGCGGCCTCATCCACCTTGGCGAGCAGCAGGAGCTGGGCGATCACCCGTTCGGCGTGCGCTACGGCATCGTCGCCGACTTTTGCAGCACTGCGGGCTTCGTCAAGTGAGCGAGCACGAGCCGAAAGCGCCAGCTGCGTGCGGATGATGGTCAGCGGCGTGCGAAGCTGATGGCTGGCGTTGCCGGTGAAATGGCGCATGGCGCCCAGTGTCGAACTCAGCCGGCCCATGAATGAATTGACGGTGTCGACCAGCCCGCGCACTTCCCTGGGCACCGATTGTTCGATCGGGTGGAGGTCGTCGGGGTTGCGTTCGGCAATCGCATCGCGCAAGCGATAAAGCGGCCTGAGCGAATATGTGACCGCGAGCCATGCGATTGCCACGGCACTGCCGATCAGGATGGCGAGGCGCAACGCGGAGCGCAGCAGGATGGTCTGGGCAAGTTGCGTTCGAGCGATCGTCGTCTCGGCGATGGTAACCACGAAGGGTACCGAATTTGCCCCAGTCGAGGCGGCGCGGGAAAGCGAGGCCAGCCGGATCGGCTCGCCGCGAAAGCTTGCATCGGCATAGCGGCTTTCCTCCCGGCCCAGTTGCTGGATCACCGGCAGGGTCTGGTAGCCGGTGATGAAGGCACCGTTCGGCCCGTCGATGCGGTAGAAGACGCGGTCCTGCGCCGCCGAGGTCAGCATTTCCAGCGCGACATAGGGGATGTCGACCTCCAGCGCTCCGCCTTCGCCGACCACCACGCGCTCGGCGATTGCCAGCGCCGAACCGGCCAGCACGCGGTCGGACACGGCATTGGCCGTATCGACCGCTTCGCGATAGGTATCGGCAAGCGCGATCAGCCCGATGCCGACCAGCGGCACCAGAAGCCACAGCAGCAGCCGCCCGCGCAGGGAATAGGGCCTGTCCCCAGCCATCATGGGTTCTGGATCTTTTCGAGATAGTAGCCGATGCCACGCGCGGTCCGGACCGTCAGGCCGCAAGGCGCCAGCCGCTTGCGCAGCCGGCTGACATATTGCTCGACGGCATTGGCGCTCAGATCCTCGTCGAAGCCGGCCAATGATTCGATGATCGCCTGTTTGGCGACCACCTTGCCGGCGCGCATGAACAGGGTTTCGAGCAGCGCGAGTTCGCGCGCCGGAATGTCGATTGTCGCGCCCCGCCAGGAAAAGCCGCGCGTGTTGAGATCGAGCACGACATCACCGAAAGAAACCACCGCAGCCTTGAGGCCGGCGCGCCGCCGCATCAGCGTGCGCACACGCGCTTCCAGTTCGTCGACATCGAAGGGCTTGACCATGTAGTCGTCGGCGCCGAGGTTCAGCCCGGTGACTTTTTCGGTCAGCGAGTGGCGTGCCGACAGGATAAGCACCGCCACGTCATCCTGGCGGCCGCGGATCGTGCGCAGCACGTCAATCCCATCCATCTCCGGCAAATTGAGGTCGAGGATCACAAGGTCGAACCGTTCGGTGGCCACCACGGCGACAGCGGACGCGCCGTCGCCGACGACATCGACCGCGTAGCCACTGCCCTTGAGCACGGCCGCGAGACCGCTTGCCAGCGTCGCATTGTCCTCCACCACCAGGATCCGCACCGAATTCTCCTCACCCTCGCGCAAACGATGCCTATCCGTCAGGCAAAGGTCCAGCCCGCAACGTCCGTTGTTGTGTGGCTCGGACAGGTGATGCATGTTCCCGCGACAATGCGCATGGCCATCCTCACCGCTGTTGTCTGTCTTTCGGTGCCCGCATGGGCCGAAATTACTGTATTTCCGGCGCTGGATGGTCGCACGGAAGCTCGTTCGCTGGTCGTCTATTCCTCGCTTGATGCCCCCTTGGCCAAGCCGATGATCGAGGGTTTCCAGAAGGCCAACCCCGATGTTGCCGTGCGCTATGAGGAATTGCTGACGACCGATATCTACGATCGGGTTATCGCCGAGACCGATGCCGGCAAGGGCACCGCCGACATCGCTTTCTCCTCGGCCATGGACCTTCAGGTCAAGCTGGCCAATGACGGCTACGCCCAGGAGAGCCGGCTGCCGCTGTCGGATCGCTGGCCGCGCTGGGCCAACTGGCGCGATACCGCCTATGCCTTGACCTTCGAGCCGGCTGTCTTCGTCTACCACAAGCCGAGCTTCAAGGATGCGCCGCCACCAGCCACACGCGGTCAGTTCGTCGATTTTCTCAAGGCCCAGGGTGACAAGGTCCACGGCCGTATCGCCACTTACGACATCGAGCGCTCGGGCGTCGGCTTCATGTTCATGGCGCGTGACCAGGAGCAGTATCCCGACATCTGGTCCGTGATCCGCTCGATGGGCGCGGCCGGCGTCAAGCTTTACTCGACCAGTTCCGCCATCCTGGAGCGCATTGCCGACGGACGTTTCGTGCTTGGCTACAACATCCTGGGTTCCTACGCAGCCGACTGGGCGGCGAGACATCCCGATGTCGGCATCGTCCTGCCCAAGGATTATACCGTGGTGATGTCGCGTATCGGGCTGGTTCCCGCGGCCTCACGTTCGCCGGATCTCGGGCGCCGCTATCTCGAATATTTCATGTCGGCCGAGGGCCAGACGGTGATGGCGCGCGAACTCCAGATCGCCGCCCTCAATCCCGATGTCTCGGGCCAGAACACCGCGAACAGGATGCAGGAGGTGCTCGGCGCGCAACTGCGCCCCGTGCCGGTCAGCCCGGGGCTCATGGTCTACCTCGATCAGGTCAAGCGCACACGCCTCATCGAGCGATGGAACGAAGCCCTGCGCAGCCCTTGAGCGGCAGCCTGGCTCCAACTTTATGCGCCAGTGTCAGTTTGATGTCAGCTTCCTGCGCTAGGGAGGACAGGCCCATCCGTTGGAGGCGGTAAGGCTCGGAAAGTTCGGGAGGACTTCGATCACATTTTTCGCCAGCAAACCGACAGCGATCGCGCTGGATCGGGGCAGGAAGATGTTGCGCGAGTGCAGGCCGAAACGCCTGCTGTTTCTCTCGTCATGTCCGGGACGCAGGCCAGCGCAGGCTTCGAGACTGTGAATGCATTGCCCCATGCGTGGGCAGCAAGGGAGGAACGGCAGTGAAACAGTTCACTTTGGCAGCCATCATCACCGGCATGCTCGCCCTGCCGGCCATGGCGGCCGACTACAAGATCATGGCTCCGGCGGCACCCGGCGGCGGCTGGGACCAGACGGCACGTTCCATGCAGACCGCGCTGCAGGATGAAAAGATCTCGGGCAGCGTCCAGGTCAACAACGTCCCAGGCGCCGGCGGCACCATCGGCCTTGCCCAGTTCGTCAACCAGGCCAATGGCGATCCGGCCCAGCTCATCGTCGGCGGCTATGTCATGGTCGGCGCTATCCTGACCAATGCGTCGCCGGTCACGCTCGACCAGGTCACGCCCATCGCGCGCCTGACCGGCGAATATGAAGCGCTCGTCGTGCCCGCTGCTTCCGACATCAAGGACATGGCCGGCCTCGTTGCCAAGCTCAAGGCCGATCCCGGCGCGGTGTCATGGGGCGGCGGCTCGGCCGGCGGCACCGACCACATCACGGCGGGCCTGATCGCCAAGGCCATTGGCGTCGATCCCACCAAGGTCAATTATATCGCCTTCTCGGGCGGCGGTGAGGCGCTGGCGGCGATCCTGGGTGGCCAGGTGACGGTCGGCATCTCCGGCTATGGCGAATTCGAATCCCAGATCAAGGCTGGTCAGCTCCGCATCATCGGCATTTCCAGCGACGCCAAGGTCGACGGCATCGACGCGCCGACCTTCAAGGAAGGCGGCGTCGATGTCGCCATCCAGAACTGGCGCATGGTTGCCGCCGCCCCAGGCCTCTCGGCCGACCAGAAGGCCGCGGTGGTCGCTGACGTCGACAAGATGGTCCAGTCGGCCTCCTGGCAGAAGATCCTCGCCGACAAGGGCTGGGCGAACACCTATCTCGCTGGCGACGACTTCACCGCGCAGCTGAAGAAGGACACGGACGCGACCGCGGCGATCCTGAAAGACATCGGCCTGGTGAAATGAGCCAGGCGACCCATCATGACGCGAAGCGCCGCCCCGACTGGGCGGCGCTTGTCATCGCGGCGGCCCTGGCGGTCGTTGCCGTGGTGATCGCGTGGAGCACCGCCAGCCACGGCACCGGCGCCAGCTATGCGCGCGTTGGCCCGACCACCATGCCCTACGTCATTGCGGTGGCGTTCGGCGGCCTGTCGATCTGGACCGCCTTCGAGGCGTTTCGCGGCGAATTCCCGGAACGCGAGCATCAGGAACTCAGCCCGATCCTTTGGATCGTCGGCGGCCTCGCCGCCCAGATGCTGTTGCTCAAGGTCGCCGGCTTCTCGATTGCCACGGGCCTGCTCTTTGCCGCGACCGTGCGCGCCTTCGGCAGGGGGCCGTTGTGGAAGACCATACCCATCGGCATCGCGCTGTCATTCGTGATCTGGATTATATTCGCCAGGGGACTGCAGCTCTCGCTGCCCGCCGGCCTGCTCGAACATCTGTTCTGATGCATGTCGCCCAAAAGTGCGCAGCGGTTTTGGGACAACGACATGCATGAAACCTAGTCCATGTCGCCCAAAAGTGCGCAGCGGTTTTGGGACAACGACATGCGCAACAAAGACTTGAAGCGTGTCATCCGTTCAAACGCGACGCGCTTTATCGCGATTTATGGGAGCTCGTCTCTGAATGGACACCTTTGGTCTGCTGGCGCAGGGGCTGCTGACGGCTCTTGAGCCGATGAACTTGCTCTACGCGTTGATCGGCGTCACGCTCGGCACCGCCGTTGGCGTCCTTCCAGGCATAGGGCCGGCCCTGACGGTCGCGCTGCTGTTGCCGGTCACCTACAAGCTTGATCCGGCGGGCTCGCTGATCATGTTTGCCGGCATTTATTATGGCGGCATGTATGGTGGATCGACCACATCGATCCTTCTCAACACGCCGGGCGAAAGCGCCTCGATCGTCACGGCGCTCGAAGGCAACAAGATGGCGCGCGCCGGGCGCGGCGGTCCGGCACTCGCCACCGCCGCCATCGGCTCGTTCGTGGCCGGGCTGATCGCCACGATCGGCCTCGCCTTCATCGCGCCAACCGTGGTCCAGATGGCGCTGTCCTTCGGACCGGCCGAGTATTTTGCGCTCATGGTGCTGGCTTTCATGACCGTGTCGGCAGCGTTTGGTGATTCGACGCTGCGCGGCCTGACCGCGCTGTTCATTGGCCTCGCCCTCGGCCTGATCGGCATAGACCTGCAAACCGGCCAGGCGCGTCTTGTCTTCGGCGTTCCCGACCTTCTCGACGGCGTGGAGGTGACGACTCTGGCCGTCGCCCTGTTTGCCGTCGGCGAGGCGCTGACCGTCGCGGCCGGCAAGGGTGGCGACACCACCATCCAGGCCATCAAAGGCTCGGTCTGGATGACGCGCGAGGACTGGCGGCGTTCATGGAAGCCGTGGCTGCGTGGCACAGCCGTCGGCTTTCCGATCGGCGCGATGCCGGCCGGCGGTGCCGAGATCGGCACCTTCCTGTCCTATTCGATGGAAAAACATCTGGCGGAAAAGCCCGAAGAGTTCGGTCATGGCGCGATCGAAGGCGTCGCGGGGCCGGAAGCGGCCAACAATGCCTCGGCCGCCGGCACGCTTGTGCCGCTGCTGACGCTCGGCCTGCCGACGACGGCCACGGCCGCCATCATGCTGGCCGGCTTCCAGCAGTTCGGCCTACAGCCAGGCCCTTTGCTGTTCGCCACCAATCCGCAACTCGTCTGGGGATTGATCGCGAGCCTGCTGGTGGCCAATCTGATGCTTCTGGTGTTGAATCTGCCGCTGATCGGCGTCTGGGTGCGGCTGCTGACCATCCCGACGCCCTGGCTTTACGCCGGCATCCTGCTGTTTGCGACGCTCGGCACCATCGGTGCCAATCCATCGACTTTCGAACTCGGCATGCTGCTGGCGTTCGGCCTGCTCGGCTATGGGCTGCGCCGATTCGGCTACCCGATCGCCCCTGTCGTGGTCGGGCTCATCCTGGGGCCGATGGCCGAGCAGCAGTTGCGCCGCGCGCTTGCAATCAGCCAGGGCGATCCGTCGGTCCTGCTGGGATCGCCGATTGCGATTGCCTTGATGCTGCTGGCAGCCACTGCGGTTTTGCTACCGCTCTACCTGCGCGCCAGAGGCAGGGGCAAGGTGCTGACCCAACTGGGCGCCACCGAGGACTGAGCACACGGAATCATCCGCGCGAAAGGGGACAGGCTTAGTAGCGGCGGATGCCGTCGAAATGCTCCGGATTGATGCCGAGCTTCACGAGATCATGATTCTTCGGGCGGTGGCCACGTTCGATGGCCGCGGCCGCGGAGACTGCGCTGCCAAAGGCGCGCACCAGGTCACCAATACGGCCAAGGGGTTTGTAGGAGTTCATGTTCATCGTCCTCTTTAGGTGGATATCTGGGCCGTAGGTAGGTATCGCCAGGCAAAGCGGTAGAGACGCATATGCATGCTTGCCATGCAGCCGCCGCATGATCAGCCAATCGACCACGGGCGCGCTGCCGGCCGGAGGACTTGAAAGGGACGCGGTATTCGTCTATATCAGCTTCAAATTCTTGGTCGGTATGACGAAGAGTGGGTCCACCCGGTCCCGCTCTTTTTTGTTACCTGCCGGGCGCATCTGACCGAAAAGTGCGAAGCGGTTTTCGGATGGTTCCGATGCGCAAGCTGAGAACAGGCAAGGGGAGACACCCGTTTCGGATGACTCCCAACGGCCCACGAATCGAACGACAGGAATGGAATGACTGCAACGGCAACCGAGGGCGACGACCGCATCATCCGTGAAAGCGGCATCGATGCACGCATCGCGCAGATCGTGCAACCGGTGCTGCGCGGCATCGGCTTCCGCCTCGTGCGGGTGCATCTGTCCGGGCAGAACGGCCTGACATTGCAGATCATGGCCGAGCGCGACGACGGCACCATGACCGTCGAGGATTGCGAAGAGGTCAGCCGCGCGGTGTCGCCGGCGCTCGACGTCGATGATCCGATCGAAAAGGCGTATCATCTTGAAGTGTCGTCGCCGGGCATCGACCGGCCGTTGGTCCGCAAATCGGATTTTGTGACCTGGACCGGCCATCTGGTGAAGATGGAAACCTCGATCCTCGTTGCCGACCGCAAGCGGTTCAAGGGCAAGATCGCCGAAGCCGGTGAAGACGATGTGCTCATCGAGCGCGACGTGGCGGCCTATGGCCAGGAACCGACGGTGCGCGTGCCCTATGATGCGATCGCCGACGTAAGGCTGATCCTGACCGACGATCTCATTCGCGATGCGTTGTCGAAGGACAACCGGGAACGCAAGGAAGCGAAGAAACGCCGCGGCGAACCCGATGATGCACCCGAGGGTGCGGAAGACGAAACCGAACAGGAACTGTGATTGGGCTGCCGGGCATGAACGCTCGGCAACAAGCTCGGGAGAAATAAGATGGTTGTAAGCGCCAACAGGCTTGAACTGCTGCAGATCGCCGACGCGGTCGCGCGTGAAAAGTCGATCGACAAGTCGATCGTCATCGCCGCCATGGCTGATGCGATCCAGAAGGCCGCGCGCTCGCGTTACGGCCAGGAAACCAATATCCGCGCCGACATCAACGCCAACACCGGCGAGATGAAGCTGCAGCGGCTGATGGAAGTGGTCGAGAAGGTCGACGACTATGCCACGCAGATCGCCATTTCCTCGGCCCGCGAGCGCAATCCCGACGCGCAGCTCGGCGACTTCATCGCCGAACAGCTGCCGCCGATGGATTTCGGCCGCATCGCCGCCCAGTCGGCCAAGCAGGTCATCGTGCAGAAGGTGCGCGAAGCCGAGCGCGACCGCCAGTACGACGAATACAAGGATCGCATCGGCGAGATCGTCAACGGCACCGTCAAGCGCGTCGAGTACGGCAACGTCATCGTCGATCTCGGCCGTGGCGAGGCGATCATCCGCCGCGACGAGCTGATCCCGCGCGAGAACTACAAGTATGGCGACCGCGTCCGCGCCTATGTCTATGACGTGCGCCGCGAACAGCGCGGCCCGCAGATCTTCCTGTCGCGTACCCATCCGCAGTTCATGGCCAAGCTCTTCACCATGGAAGTGCCGGAAATCTACGACGGCATCATCGAGATCAAGTCGGTCGCCCGTGACCCGGGTTCGCGCGCCAAGATCGCCGTCATCTCGCGTGACTCTTCGATCGATCCGGTCGGTGCCTGCGTCGGTATGCGCGGCAGCCGCGTCCAGGCGGTCGTCGGCGAATTGCAGGGCGAGAAGATCGACATCATTCCGTGGTCGCCTTCGGCCGCGTCCTTCATCGTCAACGCGCTGCAGCCGGCGGAAGTCGCCAAGGTCGTGCTCGACGAGGATGCCGAGCGCATCGAAGTCGTGGTTCCCGACGACCAGCTGTCGCTGGCCATCGGCCGTCGCGGCCAGAACGTGCGCCTCGCTTCGCAGCTCACCGGCTGGGACATCGATATCCTGACCGAGGCTGAAGAATCCGAGCGCCGCCAGAAGGAATTCGTCGAGCGCTCGTCGCTGTTCATGGAAGCGCTCGATGTCGACGAAATGGTCGGCCAGGTGCTCGCCTCCGAAGGCTTCACCAGTGTCGAGGAAGTCGCCTATGTCGATTCGAGCGAAATCGCCTCGATCGACGGCTTCGACGAGGACACAGCTTCCGAGATCCAGACCCGCGCCCGCGAGTATCTGGAGAAGATCGAAGCCGAGCATGACGACAAGCGCAAGGCGCTGGGCGTCACGGACGAGTTGCGTGAAATTCCCGGCATCACCACGGCAATGATGGTGACGCTCGGCGAGGACGGCGTGAAGACGATCGAGGATTTCGCCGGCTATGCGGCTGACGACCTGACTGGCTGGAAGGAACGCAAGGACGGCGAGACGAAGGTCTATCCGGGTGTGCTCGCCAGCCACGGCGTGTCGCGCGCCGATGCCGAGCAGATGGTTCTGGCCGCCCGCCTCAAGGCTGGCTGGATCACCGAAGACGAGCTTGTGGCCGAAGACGTTTCGGCTGACGAAGCCGTTGGTGCGTGAGGTGAAACCGCATCGCACCGAACCCGCCCCTGGACGAGATGAACGATCGCACCTGCATCGTCACGCGCCGACAAGCCGAACCGGATGAACTGATCCGTTTCGTCGTCGGCCCGGATTCGGTCGTCGTTCCCGATCTCAAGAGAAACCTCCCCGGCCGTGGTTGCTGGGTGACCGCCGACCGCCTACATATCGACAAGGCGGCGGCGAAGAACCTGTTTGCTCGCGCATTCAAGGCGCAGGTGACCGTACCGCCAGATCTTGGCGGCATGGTCGACGGGCTGCTTTCCAGATCCGCTTTGGGTATGCTTGGCCTTGCCCGCAAGGCGGGCGCGATTTCGCTTGGGGCCACCAAGGTCGAGAGCGCGGTTCGTAGCGGGCTGGCGCTTTTCGTGCTTCATGCGGCCGAGGCGTCCGATGATGGGGTGCGCAAGATCAGCCAGGCGCGACGGGCAACCGTCCATCTCGGCGGACCTGCAACGCTTGCTTACAAACTTTTCTCCGAGGCCGAGTTGAGCTTGGCATTGGGGGGTACAAATGTGATACATGCTGCCGTTCTCGCGGGAGACGCGGGCAGGGCGGTCCTGAAGCGCATGGTTGCGCTCGACCGATATCGGGGCGGTACCCCGGACGATCTTGCAATGATTGCGGCTGTTGCTGACGAAGATGATGCCGCAGAGGATATGGAATGAGCGATACGAAATCGGGCGACGATAAGACGTTGAGCGTTACACCGAAGAAGACCTTGACGCTGAAGCGCCCCGGTATGGAACAGGGCACTGTGCGCCAGAACTTCTCGCATGGCCGCACCAAGGCGGTCGTGGTCGAGACCAAGAAGCGCAAGTTCTCCATGCCCGGCGACAAGCCGGAGCCGGCTGCTGCCGCGCCTGTGTCCGTCTTCACGCCGAAGCCACCGGTCGCACCCGCGCCTGCGCCCGCGCCAGCGCCGACCCCCGCGCCGGCGCCCGTCGTCATGCAGGAAGCGCCCAAGGCTCCGCCGCCGCCTCCGCCGCCATCAAGGCCAGCCGAACGCGGCGGCATGGTGCTGAACGAGCTGTCGCGCAGTGAAATGGAAGCGCGCCGCAGGGCGCTTGAAGGCTCGAAAGTTCGCGAGGTCGAGGATCGCCAGCGCGCGACCGAGGAAGCCAAGCGCCGCGCCGAGGACGAGGAGCGCCGCAAGCGGGAGCGCGAGGAATCCGCACGCCGTCAGGCAGAGGAAGAGGCGCGCCTCCAGACCGAGGCCGAGTCCCGCCGCCGCGCCGAGGAAGAAGCACGCCGCCGCGCACCGCAGGCAGCGGAACTGGCAACCGTCGACGACGAAGAAGAGGTCAAGCCGAAGCGGGCTGTGGCCGGCGCACCGGTGCGCCGTCTGGTCACGCCCGAAGTGGCGCGTCCGGCCAAGCCGACCAAGAGCGAGGAAGACCGTCGCCGTGGCAAGCTGACGCTGAATTCCGCATTGTCCGACGAGGACGCGCGGGCTCGTTCGCTGTCCTCGATGCGTCGCCGCCAGGAAAAATTCAAGCGCGCGATGCATAATGAGCCGCGCGAGAAAGTCATGCGCGAAGTGATCCTGCCAGAGACCATCACCATCCAGGAACTGGCGCAGCGCATGTCCGAGCGCGCCGTCGACCTGGTCAAGTTCTTCATGAAGCAGGGCCAGATCCTGAAGCCGGGCGACGTCATCGACGCCGATACGGCCGAGCTGGTCGCCACCGAATTCGGCCATACGGTTCGCCGCGTCGCCGAGTCCGACATCGAGGAAGGCCTGTTCAACATCGCCGACCGGCCAGAGGATCTGGTGTCGCGTCCGCCGGTGGTCACGATCATGGGCCACGTCGATCACGGCAAGACCTCGCTGCTCGACGCCATCCGCAATGCCAATGTCGTCTCCGGCGAGGCCGGTGGCATCACCCAGCATATCGGAGCCTATCAGGTCGAGAAGAACGGTCACAAGATCACCTTCATCGACACGCCCGGCCACGCCGCCTTCACGGCGATGCGTGCACGTGGCGCCCAGGCAACCGACATCGCCATCCTTGTGGTGGCGGCGGATGACAGCGTGATGCCGCAGACGATCGAGTCGATCAGCCACGCCAAGGCAGCCGGCGTTCCGATCATCGTGGCGATCAACAAGATCGACAAGCATGATGCCGATCCGCAGAAGGTGCGCTCGGAACTGCTGCGTCACGAAGTCTTCGTCGAATCCATGGGCGGTGAAGTGCTGGACGTCGAAGTGTCGGCAACCAAGGGCACCAATATCGACAAGCTGCTCGAGGCGATCCTGCTGCAGGCCGAAATCCTCGACCTCAAGGCCAACCCTGACCGCACCGCCGAAGGTGTCGTCATCGAAGCCCAGCTCGACAAGGGCCGTGGTCCGGTCGCCACCGTCCTGGTGCAGACCGGCACGCTCATGCCCGGCGACATCCTTGTTGCCGGCAATGAATGGGGCCGGGTGCGCGCGCTGGTCAACGATCGTGGCGGGCAGGTCAAGGAAGCGCCGCCGGCAATGCCGGTCGAGGTGCTCGGCCTTCAGGGCACGCCGCAGGCGGGCGACCGTTTCGCTGTCGTCAACAACGAGGCCCGTGCTCGCGAGATCACCGAATATCGCCAGCGTCTGGCGCGCGAGAAGGCGGTTGCAAAGCATGCCGGCCAGCGCGGCTCGCTCGAACAGATGATGTCGCAGTTGCAGACAAGCGGGCTGAAGGAATTCCCGCTGGTCATCAAGGGCGACGTGCAGGGCTCGATCGAGGCGATCAACGCGGCCCTGGACAAGCTCGGCACCGACGAAGTGCGTGCGCGCATCGTCCATGCCGGCGCTGGCGGCATTACCGAAAGCGACGTGTCGCTGGCGGAGACGTCGGGCGCCGCGATCATCGGCTTCAACGTTCGCGCCAATGCACAGGCGCGTGCGGCCGCAGCGGCCGCTGGCATCGAGATCCGCTACTATTCCATCATCTACAACCTCGTGGATGACGTGAAGGCAGCCTTGTCGGGCCTGCTGTCGCCGGAGCGTCGCGAGACCTTCATCGGCAATGCGCAGATCCTCGAAATCTTCGACATCACCAAGGTCGGCAAGATCGCCGGTTGCCGTGTCACCGAAGGCAAGGTGGAGCGTGGCGCGGGCGTACGCCTGATCCGCGACAACGTCGTCATCCACGAAGGCACGCTGAAGACCTTGAAGCGCTTCAAGGACGAAGTCTCGGAAGTCCCGGGCGGCCAGGAGTGCGGCATGGCCTTCCAGAACTACGAGGACATGCGCGTCGGCGATATCATCGAGTGCTTCCGCGTCGAGATGGTAA
This sequence comes from Mesorhizobium shangrilense, assembly GCF_040537815.1. Classification (NCBI taxonomy): domain Bacteria; kingdom Pseudomonadati; phylum Pseudomonadota; class Alphaproteobacteria; order Hyphomicrobiales; family Phyllobacteriaceae; genus Mesorhizobium; species Mesorhizobium shangrilense. Next base: position 3,609,771 of record NZ_JBEWSZ010000001.1, on the reverse strand, counting down.
CCCGGACGCTCTGAGTTCGAGTATCTTGCTGAGACCGGGCGGTGGTCGAGAGACCGCCGCCCAAAACATATGAGACATGCGGCGCGGTCCTATCCCACGCCTCACGCTTTCAGGATTGAGAAAAATGCCCCGTCCAACCACATCAAGTCCATCCCAGCGCATGCTGCGCGTCGCCGAACAGGTGCGCCATGCCCTGTCCGAAACCTTGCAGCGCGGCGAGATCATCGATCCGCTGATCGAGAACACTGTGGTTTCGGTCTCGGAAGTGCGCATGTCGCCCGACCTGAAGGTCGCCACGGCCTTCGTCTCGCCGCTCGGCGCCAAGGATACCGATGCCGTGGTGGCGGCGCTGAACAAGCATGCGAAATTCGTGCGGGGCCGCGTCTCCGGTGCGCTCCGGCAGATGAAGTTCATGCCTGAGTTTCGCTTCAAGCTCGACACCTCGTTCGACAATTTCGCCAAGATCAACACCTTGCTGAAGTCGCCCGAAGTTGCGCGCGATCTCTCCGAGGACGACGACAAGGACACTGAATAGTGGGGCGCCGCGGCAAGAAGAAGGGTCGGCCGATTTCGGGCTGGCTGGTACTGGACAAGCCGGTCGGCATGGGTTCGACCGAAGCCGTCTCCAAGATCAAATGGCTGTTCCAGGCGGACAAGGCCGGCCATGCCGGCACGCTTGATCCCCTGGCGTCCGGCATGCTGCCGATCGCGCTTGGCGAGGCCACCAAGACCGTGCCCTACGTGCAGGACGGCGCCAAGATCTATCGTTTCACGGTTGCCTGGGGCGAGGAGCGCTCGACCGACGATCTCGAAGGCCCGGCGACCAAAAGTTCGGAGCAACGCCCCTCCGAGACGGATGTTCGTGCGTTGCTGCCAAAATACACCGGCGTCATCATGCAGACGCCGCCGCAGTTCTCGGCCATCAAGATCGCCGGTGAACGCGCCTACGATCTCGCCCGCGAAGGCGAGACGGTCGACATTCCAGCGCGCGAAGTCGAGATCGGCCGTCTGGAGATCATCGAGCATGGCGCCGACCACACCATTTTCGAGATCGAATGCGGCAAGGGCACCTATGTGCGCTCGCTGGCCCGCGACATGGGTCGCGACCTCGGCTGTTTCGGCCATATTTCCGAACTCCGCCGGGTCGAGGTCGACCCGTTCACAGCCGAGGATTTTGTCACGCTGGCCGAACTCGAGGCCGCTCGTTTTGGCAAACCAGGCGATGAACCCGCGGAATCGGTGGAGGCGGATGACGCAGTAGACGTGCCCGTCGACTTCAGCGCCATCGACGCGCTGCTGGTCGATACATCCGCCGCACTCGACTGCTTGCCGCAGGTCGCGATCAGCGATGATGCCGCGACCAAGATCCGTCTCGGCAATCCGGTGATCATCCGTGGTCGCGATGCCCCGGTCGAAGCCGAAGAAGCCTGCGCCACGGCACGCGGCAAGCTTGTGGCCATCGGCGCCATCGAGCAGGGCATGTTCAAGCCAAAGCGGGTTTTCGCCGGGTGATTGTCCGTAATCCTGCATCATCTTGCCCCGCATGGCTGTCCGGAAGCCCGCGTGAAGCCGGCTTGTGAATTGGGCTGGCGTTTTCCGGGGAATTGCACTATATGCGCCGCAGCATAGCGCCTTGACGCCTTGCTTGCACCGGCCCCTGCTGGACGACATCCCGGCTGAGGGCGTCCCGTTTCCTCGAACAGATAAGGAAAAACACGATGTCGATTACTGCCGAGCGCAAAAAAGAATTGATGGGTGAATTCGCAACCGCCAAGGGCGATACCGGGTCTCCGGAAGTCCAGGTGGCCATCCTTTCCGAGCGCATCAAGAACCTGACCGACCACTTCAAGGACCACAAGAAGGATAACCATTCCCGCCGTGGTCTGCTCGCTCTCGTCTCCCAGCGCCGTAGCCTGCTTGATTATCTCAAGCGCAAGGACGACGCGCGCTACCAGACGCTGATCGAGAAGCTCGGTCTGCGCCGCTGACGAATTGACCGGCGGGTTCTCTTCGGAGGGCCCGCCGGTCGCGCATTGGAGCATCGGGCTGAAAGGCGCGACGCGATCTTCAAGACAAACCAATGCACGAATGAAGCATGGAGCGCGCCGCAAGTCTGAACGGACATGCAAAGGACGCTCCGGTAATTTGAATTTGCGTGTGATTACGTCCGAAAACCTCAGGTTTTCGAGATCATGTGCAAGACCGATCGCATCGATCGGCAATTCGGTTCCGCGGCGGCACAGGGCTGCATCGGAACCGCCCATGGACAGTCATGGGGCAGGATTGCAGGACGCTCGCGCGGCCACCGCGCCCGACTTATCGAGCTTCCCGCTGTCTTGCCCGTGACTGGTCCGCAAAGGAAGCCAGGGGGAAAGGGCATCCGCGCACGGTGAAACGGCGCGGCCCTTTCCGCATACAAAGGACAAGATATGTTCAATTACCACAAAGTGGAAATCGAGTGGGGCGGCCGTCCGCTCATCCTGGAAACCGGCAAGATCGCCCGTCAGGCTGACGGCGCCGTGCTTGCCACCTACGGCGAGACCAAGGTTCTCGCCACCGTCGTCTCGATGAAGGAGCCGAAGCCAGGTCTCGATTTCTTCCCGCTGACCGTCAACTATCAGGAAAAGACCTACGCCGCCGGCAAGATCCCGGGTGGATATTTCAAGCGCGAAGGCCGTCCGAGCGAGAAGGAAACGCTGGTTTCCCGCCTCATCGACCGCCCGATCCGCCCGCTTTTCGCCGCCGGCTACAAGAACGACACCCAGATCGTCGTCACCGTTGTGCAGCATGACCTCGAGAACGATCCGGACATCCTGTCGATCGTCGCCACCTCGGCGGCGCTGACGCTGTCGGGCGTTCCTTTCATGGGCCCGGTCGGCGGTGCTCGCGTCGGCTACATCAACGGCGAATACGTGCTCAACCCGCACATCGACGAGATGCAGGAATCCAAGCTCGACCTCGTCGTCGCCGGCACCGCCGACGCCGTGCTGATGGTTGAGTCCGAAGCCAAGGAACTTGGCGAAGAGCTGATGCTCGGAGCCGTCATGTTCGGCCACAAGGGCTTCCAGCCGGTCATCGACGCCATCATCAAGCTGGCCGAAGTTGCCGCCAAGGAACCGCGCGATTTCACCGCGCCGGACTATTCCGCGCTTGAAGCCGAGATGCTGAAGATCGTCGGCGACGAACTCAGCTCTGCCTACAAGAATGTCGACAAGCAGAAGCGCTACGCCGCCGTCGACGCCGTCAAGGCCAAGGTCAAGGCAGCGTTTGCCCCGGCCGAAGGCGAAGAGGCCAAGTACACGTCCGAGCAGATCGGCTCGGTATTCAAGGAACTCCAGGCCAAGGTCGTGCGCTGGAACATCCTCGACACCGGCTCGCGCATCGATGGTCGTGACCTCAAGACCGTCCGCAAGATCGTCTCCGAAGTTGGCGTCCTGCCGCGCACGCACGGTTCGGCGCTGTTCACCCGCGGCGAGACCCAGGCGCTGGTCGTTGCCACGCTAGGCACCGGCGAGGACGAGCAGTATGTCGATTCGCTGACCGGCATGTACAAGGAGAAGTTCCTCCTTCACTACAACTTCCCTCCCTACTCCGTCGGTGAGACCGGCCGCATGGGTTCGCCGGGTCGCCGCGAAATCGGCCACGGCAAGCTCGCCTGGCGCGCTATCCGCCCGATGCTGCCGAGCGCTGACCAGTTCCCCTACACGCTGCGCGTCGTCTCGGAGATCACCGAGTCCAACGGTTCATCGTCGATGGCCACCGTCTGCGGCACCTCGCTGGCGCTGATGGATGCCGGCGTTCCGCTGGCGAAGCCCGTCGCTGGTATCGCCATGGGCCTGATCAAGGAAGGCGAGCGCTTCGCCGTTCTCTCCGACATCCTTGGCGACGAGGATCACCTCGGCGACATGGACTTCAAGGTCGCCGGCACCGCCAACGGCATCACCTCGCTGCAGATGGACATCAAGATCGATGGCATCACCGAGGAGATCATGCAGATCGCGCTTGGCCAGGCCAAGGACGGCCGCCTGCATATCCTCGGCGAAATGGGCCATGCGCTCTCCGGCGCGCGCTCGGAACTCGGTGAGTTCGCACCGCGCATCGAGGTCATGCACATCCCGACCGACAAGATCCGCGACGTGATTGGTTCGGGCGGCAAGGTCATCCGCGAGATCGTCGAAAAGACCGGCGCCAAGATCAACATCGAGGACGACGGTACGGTCAAGATCGCTTCGTCGAACGCCAAGGAGATCGAGGCGGCCAAGAAGTGGATCCACACCATCGTTGCCGAGCCGGAAGTCGGCGAGATCTACGAAGGCACGGTCGTCAAGACCGCCGACTTCGGCGCCTTCGTCAACTTCTTCGGCCCGCGTGACGGCCTCGTCCACATCTCGCAGCTTGCCAACGACCGGGTCGCCAAGACCTCCGACGTCGTCAAGGAAGGCGACAAGGTCTGGGTCAAGCTGATGGGCTTCGACGAGCGCGGCAAGGTCCGCCTGTCGATGAAGGTCGTCGACCAGACCACCGGCAAGGAACTCGCCCGCGACAAGAAGACCGAAGGCGAAGAAAACGCCGCCTGAACAGGCTGATAGTGTAATCGAAGCGGGCGCGCCGTAAGGTCGCGCCCGTTTTCTTTTTGGAGCACAACGGGATTTTCCGTTTTTGCTGCGGTGGATCAGGTGGGATCAAGGAATGTCCGGCGAAGCGACGAAGACACTGTTCCATCCATTCGAGGCGCAAGCCATCTCGATGCCGGGCAAGGGCGAGTGCGCTCTCTTCCTGGGCGCGGAACCCGGCTTTCGGCTGCCTGACGGCTTCGAGGCCGAAATCCATCTGGTACAGGGCTTCCGACCCTATTTTCGGGCGCTGCAGACATCCGGCCGGATCATCACGCCGCAAGGCGAAGGCACGGGTTTCGATGTGGCGCTCGTGCTTGCCGGGCGCCATCGCGGACAAAACGAACTGCGTATCGCGGAAGCGCTTGAGCGTGTGGCGGCCGGTGGGTTGGTCGTTGTCGCTGGCGGCAAGGATGAGGGCATCGCCAGCCTGCGCAAGCGTCTCGGCGAGCTTGTGCCGCTTGACGGCCATATGCCGAAATACCACGGCACCGCCTTCTGGTTTCGCCGTCCGGCGGATGCCGTGGCCGCCGCCACGCTTCGCGCCGCCAATCCCGCTCCGCGGGTCGACGGCCGTTTCACGACAAATCCCGGCATGTTTTCCTTCGACCGGATCGATGTCGGTTCGAAACTGCTGGTCGATAACCTGCCTGCCGACCTGCGCGGCCACGTCGCTGATTTCTGCTCTGGCTGGGGTTATCTGGCGGCGGAGACGTTGGCGCGGTCACCGGCCATCTCCGCGATTGACCTGCATGAGGCTGACTTCGCTTCACTGGAAGCGGCAAAAGCCAATCTTGCGGATGTCGCCCAATCGGTTGCAAGAAATTTCTTCTGGGTCGATCTGCTGAGCGAGCCGGTTGAGCGGCGCTACGATGCCATCGTCATGAACCCGCCATTCCATCGCAGCCGCGCGGCCGAGCCCGAGATTGGTGCCGGCATGATCCGCGCGGCGGCGAAGGCCTTGAAGCCGGGCGGGCGGCTGTTCATGGTCGCGAACCGCCAGTTGCCCTACGAGCCGGTGCTGGCGGCGGCCTTCTCCAGCCATGCCGAGATCGCCCGAGACGGCATGTTCAAGGTGCTTTCCGCGCGCCGCTGAAACGGCGCCGCGGCGGCCTCAATGCATGTTGGCGACGAGAAGCTCGCGAGCGCCTTGCGCTGCGTGCACCTCGCGAAGCCCGATCTTGAGCGGTGCCGGGCGGCCGAACAGGTAGCCCTGGACCACTTCGCAGCCGGCGGCCCGGAGCAGTGTCGCCTGGTTCTCGGTCTCGACACCTTCAGCGATGATACTGACGCCGAGCGCTCGTGAAAGTCCGACGATGGTCGAGACGACCGCGCCCGAGCTCGAATCCGTGTCGATACGGCTGACGAAGGAGCGATCGATCTTCAGCTTGCCGAACGAAAAGTCGATCAGGTAGCTGAGGTTGGAATAGCCGGTGCCGAAATCGTCGACGGCGACCGAAATGCCCATCTCGGCAAGCTGGCGCAGGATGATCGCGGCGCGGTCGCGGTCCTGCATCATCGCCGTCTCGGTCACTTCCAGCTCCAGCCTGGACGGCTTGATGCCGGTGCTTGCCATCGTGTCGCGCACGATGCCGACGAAATCCCTGGTCATGAACTGCACCGGAGAGATGTTGACGGCGACGAAACAGTCATCCGGCAGATGCCGGGCATCGCTACAGGCCTTGTGCAACACCCACTCGCCGATGGGACCGATCATGCCGGTTTCCTCGGCGATCGGAATGAACTCCATCGGCGGTATCATGCCGCGTTCCGGATGGTTCCAGCGGATCAGCGCCTCGTAGCCAATAACCCGG